>NZ_VZCB01000029.1 GCF_009494395.1 Segatella copri
TCCTTATGCAACCTCTACAATAATAGCACAGCTTGGTCGGGGTCTATTAAAGCCAAGTCATGTAAGTTTACATTTGCAAAAGTAATAAAAAAAACTATTTCATCAAAATGTGTCAATCAAAATATTTTTGTTAATCAATGCAATGTGTTAATTTGACACATATAAAGCGTTATTTTTAACAAAGTGAAATATAACCAACATAATAAACGGTTTGTACTTACAAATTCGTATTTTGTATAACAAACATATACAAAACCATATAATAAGAGGTATGCATATTATATATATATGTCTACCCCTTATTATATAATTTAAGACATTAGTCCCTTAAAGAGGGAATAATCGAGTTCTTTGACATCGTTGAAAATAGTCTTATCAAATAGATCTCTTAGGTGGGTTTTGTCCGTCAATGAAATGCTTAGAATCTGCAAAACTTCATATGTTGAGCGTTTCAATTGCATATCATGGTGAACAATAGCCACGAGACAATAAGTGATAATGGTAACACTAATCAGTATGCGTACAGCATTCTCCGTTGTGCCCCAGAAGCTCTTTATCTTAAGATGCTACTTTAGCCATTTGAAAAACAGCTCGACCAACCATCTTTTTTATATAGATTCGCGACATCCAACGCAGAAAGATGCTTTGCATTCGTCAGAAAAGTAAACTCACGATCATCTTCTTCATCGTAGTATCGAATGAGTCTGAATGATTCAGGATACTTCGGCTTCAAAAGTACGGCTTTTTAGTTACAGTATCATTGCATCAATATCAAGAATCTATTACATTGTAAGAATGAAGAAAATAGGCATAGGCTCTTTTACTTTTTAAGCCTTTCTTTTATGTCGTTAGCTTCTTTGTTTAATTGTTTTGCAAGGCTATCCTTGTAAGCAGCCATTTCAATCATTTCATAATGGTGGCGAACAGAATCCTCATAAACTGCAACACGATTTCTAACATCATCTATTATATTTTCGTCTCGGCATACTGAGAAGTACTTTTCGATATAACGAATATTCGGGTCGTCAGATGGCAGTACCATTCGCAATGCTCGATACTTCAAGTCTGCTTCCTCCCAATCTTGGTGCTCTCGCCATTGGGTGAGGTTGCCCCAAATGGAAATAACGAGAGATAGAACCAAGCTACCGATGAAAAGAAGAACATACTTGGAGGTAGGTTCAAAGCGGTGGATAACAATCTTCTTCTGAGGCGTGTTGACCATAGCATGTAGCTTTTCGTGTACTACTTGTGAAGTAGCATCTTGCTCTTGTTTCACCTGATTAACAGTATCAAACAAGAGTTTACTTCGCTGTTCATCTTTGCTTGCTTCTTTTTTGGTAAGGTCGGTAAAAATGCAGATAGCTTCTCTTAATCTTACCAATTTGTCAATAGCTTCCCCTTCTTTTACAGCCATAGCAAGAATAGCTTTTTCAAGTTTGCT
>NZ_VZCB01000066.1 GCF_009494395.1 Segatella copri
GCTTGCAACTGAACTGTGCGATAGTTCCGTTGATTGTCACTCGCCCCATGATTGGGACAATTCCATTTCTCTCCTTGCTTCCATTTACATAGAAGACTGTCTTGAAAGTGCATCTCATAATTCTTACTTTTTTGTTCGGTGCAAAATTAAACTATGAGAGTTGCATGGCAAAACCAAAACTTACGCAGAATGGAGAAATATGAACCGCCACCGTTAAAAATGCTTATTAGGGCGTTTCTGCGAGGTAATGATTTGAAAGCGTTTCTATTTCTCCAATCTGCGTTTTTCGCTTTTCCTCGTCTATGCCACTTAAAGCCAACGACTGCCACAACCACTTGAAACTCAAAATAAAAGCATCATTCTGCTATTTCTTGCTTTTTTAGGCGTTATTTTCTGAAAAAAAAGGTGGCGCATTCCCCTGTCAATGTGTCTACTTCCTATGTTTTAGGTGTCTACTTCCTACGAAGTAGACACCCATTTTAACGATTTATTCCCTTTTATTATGCGTTTTTCTGATATTTATTGAAAAATGGTTAATCCTGTTTTTTATCATCTGGTGCTGCATTTGCAACTTGTTCTTCTCGCCATTCGGTAGGCGTACAACCTTCCTTTGACTTGAATATCCGGTACAGATAGGTACGGGCAGAGAAGCCACACTCGGCAGAAATAATGTCATTACTATAGTCTGGAAATTCCAACATCATCTTCTTTGCCGCATTGAAACGTATATCACCAAGCCATATTCTGAATGTAGTTTTCAGATACTGGTCGAAGAATACAGATAACTCATCCTTGGAGATACAAAGTGTGCGAGAGAGGGTAAGCATATTCACAGTACTGTCCTTATATCCTAAATTCGCACACCATGCATTAAGACTTTTCTGGATGAAATCTCTGCGCTCATCGGAAAGTGGTTGTAAAGATTCTGTTCTGCTATCAGCAGAGGTCTGCTGTTTAGCAGAAAGTGCCCCCCCCCATACCTATATTTTGTTCCCACCAAGGCATCGTTTTCCACTTCTTTATCCAAGAGTTCTTCGGTAGGGATATAACTGCTGCCGAGAGCAATAAATGTAAGATTGAAGAACAGCAAGGCAAGCAATACGGCTGGACCTACTATATATAATAAGGTGGTAGAACAGATGGCAACTGGCATAGCAAGAACTGCAAGCCATAGAATGATTACACTGGCTCGGGAATATCTCACGTAAGGCAACAAATCCGTTGCCGCCATTGTCTCCAACATATTTTTACGCCTAATCATCTCCTGAATAATCATGTATATGCAATCACTGCTGTCCCGTTTAGAAATCATCGGGCCTGAAAAGGCTAGGATATAGCCAAT
>NZ_VZCB01000009.1 GCF_009494395.1 Segatella copri
CACTAGTGTCCCGTTAAAACGAGACGATTATTAAATAAGTTATTAATACTCAAAAGTTTACGGACTTTTTATAGTGTATTCGATTTGATTTTGTATCTTTGCACGCATATTTAAAATACGTGTGCGATGAACAAAGGCAAAACTATATTCTCTCAGATTATGTCACTTATACCAGAACGTGATTTCAAAACTTGTGTAGACCGTTATAAGGGAAACTACAGAGCAAGAAACTTCTCTTGCAAAGACCAATTCCTAGTAATGAGCTATGCTCAATTAACAGGTCGTGATAGTCTTCGAGATATAGAAAACTGCCTTACGGCACTCTCCAGCAAACTTTACCATTGTGGTATTAGTTATGCTGTACCACGTAATACTCTAGCAAAAGCTAACGAGAAGCGAGATTGGCATATCTATAAAGATTTTGCAGACGTTCTTTTGAAAAAAGTACGTCCTCTTTATGTCAAAGACAAGTTCAGATTAGACCTAGACAACATGGTATATGCTTTTGATAGCAGTACTATAAGTCTGTGTCTCAAATTATGTCCTTGGGCAAAGTATCGCAAAAACAAAGGTGGCATCAAAATGCACACATTAGTCGATTTGCGAGGAAATCTTCCAGTCTCAGTTTATTTGACTTCTGCATCGGTTAATGATGTAAAAGCTCTTGATGATCTCTACATAGAACCTTCTGCTATCTATTTGATGGACAGAGGATATGTAGATTTCAACAGACTCTTCAAGTTGATAACTAAGAAGAATGCATTCTTTGTTACTAGGGCAAAAGATAACATGCTTTTTGAAGTTGTATCAGAAGCCGAAGTTGACAAGAGTACTGGTATCATTTCTGATGAACGTATCAAATTAACAGGACTACATACTGCCAAATGGTATCCTGAAGAACTTAGAATGGTAACCTATGAGGACTATGCAACAAGTAAGGTGTATAGGTTTCTCACAAACAACATGGAATATGAAGCGCTTACCATATCTGAATTATATAGGGAAAGATGGAACGTGGAACTTTACTTTAAATGGATTAAGCAACACCTTCACATCAAATCCTTTTATGGAACTTCCGAGAATGCCATATATCTGCAAATCTGGATTGCCATATGCACATACTTGCTTTTAGCTTATGCAAAGAAAGTGATGCACATAGATCAATCGCTACACACTATTTCAAAGAACGTGGGTCTATTCCTTACGGACAAGACTCCTTTAAATGAATTGTTTAACAAAGCTGTTCCAACAGAAGAGACGGAGGATTGGCTATATCCTAGCCTTTTCAGGCCCGATGATTTCTAAACGGGACAGCAGTG
>NZ_VZCB01000019.1 GCF_009494395.1 Segatella copri
TTCTTTTGTTGTTTGAATGGTTTGTAACTTGCATCAAAGGCTAAAGCCTCTTCTGCGTTTCTTCTTTTTCTTCTTGGATGATTCGGCCTCTGGGAAAGACTCAAAGGTCTGAGCGTTGGCAGAAGCAAAAAGTCCAATGGAAGAAATGCCGTCCCAAGGGTCTTGGCTGCTATCCGACATGGATGGCTCATGGTTGCTCTTGTGATAGCCTTGTTCGTATTGCAGAGTAGAGTTGGATTTTGGTGATACACGGTTCTCCATTCCCTCAAACCTTGTATTCAGCTTGCCTAAGCTATAGCCTCGGCTAATCTGCGTACCCTTGAAGCTATATCCATCCTTGCTGAAACGGATGCCTTGAACCTTGGTTTGCTCCTTATCCATATAGACAAACTCTAAGTGAACACCTCGTTTTGCAAGTTCACTTTTGAACTCGTCCCAGCTATCTGCCATTCTCAATGCGCTCTTTACAGCATTGTGAATCTCGTATTTGGCACGCTCCGCATTGCGCAATTTGCGAGTGTTAGTCTTACTCTTGTCCGTTCCGTAAGTAAATCCATACTTGGATTTAAGAGCCTTGGTCACTTGCTCATTACGCCTGTAATCGTGGGCGTCTGATATGAGTTTGCCCTCGTTATTGATGCGGTTATACACGATATGACAATGTGGATTGTCGGTGTTGTGATGCCTTACGATGATGAATTGAGTATCTTTTATCCCCATCATCTGCATGTATTCAAGGGCTATCTTAGCCATGAATTCATCCGTCAAACGTGGCTTGTCCTCGGGCTTGAAGCTCAAAGCTATATGTCCAACAGGCTTCTTAATACTTGGATTTAGTTGCCTTTGTAGCTCGAAACTTTGCGTTATCTCGGCATTCGTGCCGAGTAACACACCATCCGAGACGATGATTTTCGCCTCGTCCTTGCCTGTAACATAGCGGATGCAACCACCAAATGAGCTGCCCTTCTTTAGCTTGCCTATCATGTGGCATCCTCCTTTCTGTCCATACTGCTTGGCTTCGATTTTGGATTTACTTGGCGATACTCGCCAAGGATTTCTTTCAATCTTCTCAACAAGTCCACCACATATACATGGGTTTCATGGAAACCTCTCTGATGCGACAACTTGGTAAGTTGGTTGAGGTTGTTCGCCATGCCAATGAGGTTCTTGGCGATGGCTACCGTCTCTGCATTGTGTCCGCTGACCACCTCGCCGTTCAAGGCGGACTCACGGATGTACTCCGCCAACTTGCGGTTGGCTTTTCTCGCCCTCAGTCTCAATGCCTCGTAGCTTGGCTTCGAGAACTTTACCGT
>NZ_VZCB01000081.1 GCF_009494395.1 Segatella copri
GGATGTAACCGCCCTCCGGTGCTCAGAACCGCTTCGCTCTAAGGTTGGCGGGGCATCAAAGCCCTCGCCATATTTTGCGGGATGGGACCGCCTGGGGAACTTTTAAAGGTAAAAGAGTAAAAGGGTAAAAAGGTAAAAAATCTGCGTCATCTGCGCAATCTGCGTGACTTTAAAAGAGTAAAAGGGTAAAAGAAAAAATCTGTGGGAATCTGTGAGATCTGTGGGGACTTTTAAAGGTAAAAGAGTAAAAAGGTAAAAAGGTAAAAAATCTGCGTCATCTGCGAAATCTGCGTGACTTTAAAAGAGTAAAAAGGTAAAAGAAAAAATCTGTGTGAATCTGTGAAATCTGTGGGACTTTAAAAGGTAAAAGGGTAAAAAAACTGCGGGAATCTGTGAGAACTGCGGGACTTTAGAAGGGCTGCTTATCAGATAATTGGCTGATAACTTGAAGATTTCTTGCTTTTTTCTTGGTGGTTTCGAGAAAAAAGCGTAACTTTGGCGACAAAAGTTGAATATTTAATTTAAAGATTATGGCAACAACAGCATTAAATTATACGCAGGTACATCTCTTGCAAATGTTTCAAGTTGATGATTCCCGGAAGGGATTGGAGGAATTGAAAGAATTGCTATATTCTTACTATTCAAAAAAAATGGATGAATCCTTGAATGAACTTTGGGATTCGGGTGTTCTTGATCAAAAACGACTTGATGAAATCAATGATATGGATTTGCATAAATTAAAAATGTCATGAGTCGTTTAGTTCTAGACACAAATTGTCTAATACAGATTGTTTCTCCACGAAGCAAATACCATTTCTTATGGGATAGTTTTGTTCGTGGCGAGAATACTCTCTGTATTTCTAATGAAATCATAGAAGAGTATGTTGAGATTATGCAACTTCTGATGGGGAATGCTGCTGCAGAGTATGTTGTCAAAACTATTTTGAATAGCAGGTTTACAGAACTGGTAGTCCCTTATTACAATTTCAATTTAATTGAGGTTGATAAAGATGATAATAAATTTGTTGATTGCGCAATCGCTGCTCATGCCAAATGTATTGTCACGAATGATCATCATTATGATGTGTTGAAAACAATTCCTTTTCCAAAAGTTGAAGTTGTAAGTCTTGTGGATTTTTTGAAATATCAATAATCATGATGTCAAGAGCTCTATAGATAAGCGAAAATCCCTTTGTGTTTTTTTCGATCCACCCCGTCCCTCCTTAGCCAAGGAGGTGTTTTTGCCCCACCTGTCCCTCCCCTGCGGGAGGGTCCTTAATCCCTAACCAAGCC
>NZ_VZCB01000004.1 GCF_009494395.1 Segatella copri
CCGATTCCTAAGACATAACCAAATTTTTGAGCAGTTTTTTGTGTTAATAAACATAAAAGAGGTGTTTTGAAGCATACAGGCACTACCATATCGGTAGCAGAAATGGTCAAAAATGATTTTTCTGTTACAAAACAACACGGAACTCGTTCTTTTAATAGCGTATGGCTAGATTCCTAATTAGTTATCCGTGTTAGTGTCTTTACAAGACTCTAAATGGCAGTAGCACAGACTGCTATAGTTCACTTGTTTCGGACTTATGATATTGCAAGTTTCTCATTGCTGCTCTTTGAATCTAACGGTTCCCATTTTCTGTTCTGTTTGCCTATGGCGAACATTCTTAGAACGAGTTTGAACTTAACGGCATTCAATGCCTTGCGTTTTGTGTCTGAATCTTGCTTACCTCCTAATTTACGGTTATAGAATGATTGTAACTCTGCATCATATTGTACTGCAACTGTGGCCGCCATGGATAGATCCGCTTTCGCCTGACCATCACTGCGTGCTGAAGGTCGGGGCCGCCATCTCACACTGGTGCCGGAAGTGCGGAAGTGCGGTGCCACGCCGACATAACTGGCATATTGCCTTGCTGTTTCAAAAGCGGTAAAGTTTCGAGTAATGACAATGACATTTATGGCATTGACGAAACCGATTCCTGGTATTGTCAGAAGATTCCAGTAAGTCGTGAAGAGACTTTCGTCTGTAACCAGCAACTTCTGTTCTTCCAACTCGATGTTTTCAATGTCATGGCTGAGTTTCTTGATGTAGCTATCATATAGCTGGGCGTCTTCCTTTGTGGTGCACAGCTGTCTTCTGTTCATGAAGCATGTACGTTGTTCTACCAGGAACTTACGCTCATTCATCAGTGCCTTGAGTCTCTGCATGGTCTTGTCCGGCATTTTATAAGGCTTGACACATTCTGTACCATTATAGCGATAGAGAAAGTCTGCAATCTTGGCAGAGTCAATCTTGTCGCTCTTGTCCTTGGGTCCCATGGGATAATGCTTTATCACATGGGTGGAGAGCATGCAGAACTGATACTTCCTGGCATTAAGAAACTTCTCCAGTTCCATGGAGTAGCTGCCGGTGAACTCCATTCCAAAGAGACAGTTCGAGAGAACCACATGATTCTTCTTGAGCCATGTGCACATTTCGCCAAATCCCTTGCGGGAATTGTTGAATACATCGTGAGGAAAGTCCTTAATTGGGGTTCCTTCACAGAAAATTGATACGTCAATGACATTTTTTGAGATGTCGATGCCGATAAATGATTTATTTTTCATACCTTT
>NZ_VZCB01000105.1 GCF_009494395.1 Segatella copri
TTGTTTATGCCTTGACAAAAGCGACAAATACGAGATATACTGTTGGGATTAATTTAGGGAGCATCACATACAATGGTATCACTTATGGAGCGTGTATTAAGGCTTATTTAATAAATCAGACCTTCGGCTTAACAAGATATTAAATTATGAATAGATTGACATTGGGTTGTTTCGTCTTCATTTTACTAATATTGGGGACTACTTCTGTTTCCTCAAAAGAAGAATATAATATTAAAAATGAAAGTAAAACATACTTGAATGATTCTTTAAAAATCAGTGCAATTGTCCATGATAAAAAGCCTTCATTTGTAACAATTACAATTGAAAATTATGGTAAAAAGCAGATTAGTATTGGCAAGGTTTATGGTTTACTTACATATATAAACAATAGATGGACATATTTGACAAAAGCAAAGAATAAATTTATAAAAATCAATCCAAAGAGCGCTAAGACTATAAGATACAGTCTTTGCATAGAAAAAATTAGAAATTCAGAAATTAGCTTTACTTATTCAGAAAATCGAAAGAACAGAATCAGATTAGATGTGTATAGCAACAATGAATTTATGGGGAAAATTGATTGCGATTTTGCAACGCCTTTTAATGCAGTATGGAGTAAACATGATGGGGTGATAATCGTGAAATACGACTAAAAATTATAATTATGAGGGTGTGTCATAACTCCATGACGTACCCTCATTTTTTGAGGCTAAAAATTCATTGACATTCTGCTACAATCTCTCAATTGTTCATGAATTATATTATGCTATTTTCATTGATAAGTAGATCCTATCTGTATGCTTGGCATTCGACATGCTATTTATAATGGTACGATTATATGTCATAATCCTGTAAACAGAATGAAAAAAGCCGCATCAATACCTGGTTGGGGCAAGATACGGCTTTATTGATAAAATGTGTATTGTCCACATTATAATGGAGCTTAAATGTCCAACATTCTAATGATGTACTTACCATCTTTCTTGATAAACATGAATGGGTTGAAATGCTTATCCTGTGCATTTATTCCATACCCCAAACATTTGTATTCAGCAGGAGCGACAGACGGAAGTGGATATTCCTTAGTCTTTCCGTTTTTCCTATTTACGATGACAAAGGAATATCTGTCTTTTTGGAAGTTGTCTGTCCTTGGCATGCCATGCTTTACAAGACAATAGATGTTCCTCTTGTCCATCTTTACTGTTGTGATGCAC
>NZ_VZCB01000086.1 GCF_009494395.1 Segatella copri
GTGACAATCAACGGAACTATCGCACAGTTCAGTTGCAAGCTGAGCGTGACCAAGGCGATATGGGATGCCAAGGGCAACAGAGCCAAAGGCAGAAGCAAGGAAGCCAATGAGGTGAACTTTGCGCTTGATAACATCAAGGCTCAAATCGCTAAGCATTACCAACGGCTTTCCGACCGTGAGGCGTTCGTTACCGCTGAAATGGTGAGAAACGCATATCAAGGCATAGGTACGGAGTATGAGACATTACTCAGAGCTTTTGACAAGGAGAACGCAGCCTTTGCCCAACGCGTGGGAAAAGACCGAGCTGTCCGAACCTACCGCAAGTATCTGACGGTAAGAAAGTACGTTGCCGAGTTCATCAAATTTCAGTACAAGCGCAGCGATATGTCCATGAATGAGCTTACCGAGGAGTTCATCCGTGATTTTTGTCTGTATTTGAAGAATGTCATTGGACTCACGCAATCTACCATTTGGATATACTCCATACCATTGAAGCATATCGTCACGGCAGCACACTACAACGGCAAGATACAGAGAAATCCGTTTGCCATGTACCACGTTGACCCAGACCACAAGGAGCGTGAGTTCTTGACAGAGGAAGAATTGGACATATTTGCAGGAATAGAGTTGGAAAATCCCAACTTTGCTTTTGCGAGAGACTTGTTTATGTTTGGTTGTTGGACAGGTATCTCTTTCGTTGACATCAAGAATCTTACAGAGGACAATGTTGCCATTATAAGTGGGTCTCCATGGATAGTTTCTCAGCGTCAAAAGACAGGCGTACCATTCAAAATTAAACTGATAGATGCAGCCATACAGATAATTGAACGTTACAAGCCATTGAGAAAAGATATGCACTTGTTTAATATTGGCTCACTTGACATGGTAAACAAGCGTATAAAGAAAGTGGCAAAAATGTGTGGCATCAAGAAGCGAATTTCATTTCATGTAAGCCGGCATTCGTTCGCAGTTTTGGCTTTAAACTACGGTATGCCGATAGAGAGTGTAAGCAAGATACTGGGACATACGGACATCGCCACAACACAAATTTACGCAAAGGTGACAAGTACTAAATTGGAGCATGACATATCAGCTTTTGAAAGTCGAATCAAGGGGCATATGCCGACAATGGGGGGAATGGCATGAAAAGGACTGTAATCACCGTGGACGGAAATGGAATGTTATCCATTCCGTCCAACTTG
>NZ_VZCB01000041.1 GCF_009494395.1 Segatella copri
ACTTGCAAGACTTGTGGATGAGTGAGGGTGAATTGGTTGATATGCTTCATGTCACCGCCATGAAACTCCATGCTGTGATAAGGTCAATATACAAGGATGGTTTATTGACGGTGTCGGAAGTCCAACAGAAACAGGAAACTTCCAATGGCATTTGGCAAACGTTGTATGGCTTTCCGATGATTGTTGCCCTTTGCTTCCGTATAAACTCATACGGGGCAGCTCGGTTTCGTGCCACCATCTTCAAGAGATTGTACGGGGCAAAAGAGAAAAGTAGTGTCATTATCCTACAACTCAATAGAAGAACAACCGCCTTTAGTTGAATGTCCTCTTGCTTGTTTGTTGGCTTGGCGCTGTCGTACTGTCGTGAATAAGTACTGAAGCATAAGCATGACATTCTTACTTGTAGGGGGATGAGTTCTGTTCATAAAAATGACGGACAAAACACCCCTTATTTTTGTTGAATTGTTGAATATGATGAAAGAAGTATTGAACATCAGGCATTTACGGCTCAACATATTCTCAACAAATCTCTCAACAAAAGAAAGATAATGTTGAAAAGAGAAAACCATGAACACCATTCCTTTCTTTCTTTTTTGCCCAGTAATTTGTTGTGTAGAGCTATTTGTTGAGAGTTTGTTGAGGGTATAAGTGGTTGGTTCTCATAAAGATAACACCTATCTTCAACAATTCAACGTTTTACATGCCCTCACTTGGTACGCTGTAAAATGTGCTTGTGGATTAATTGGCAACCGCTCTATTCTCCGAAATGGTTGCAGCAACGTTCCTTGGAGGCTTTGCGCCTCCAGCCACTTGGGCGAACCTCCGCAGTGTTTTAGCATGGCATTAGATTTATGCAGACTATACCAAGGACACACTGTGTACATAACACACTCGGTATAGCTTACAAAGTAAAACGACAATATACAACTACTATACTTGGCAAGTTGCGCACAGAATATTATTACCTTGTCTTTTGCAAACTTCAAGAACAAAACAGGTCGTGTCTGTTCCCTTGTTCTTTCTCAATGCAGCAGCCTTGATGTTTCATGCAAATTGTTAGGATTAATGTCTGCCACCATAGGCATGAAGAGCCGAAAGGCAAATGTCTCGTCCTTTGTTCTTGGAGGAGGGAGCGAGGTTATGTTTTGGGAACCCCAAAACTCCTCGCTCCACCATGA
>NZ_VZCB01000048.1 GCF_009494395.1 Segatella copri
AGCCTCCCTTAAGGGTAAGGGAGGACGGGTGGGTTTTCGAAAAAACTCTTTGAATCGTTTCTCGAATCTGAGAAACCAACTCCCTTCTATGGGCAACAATCCAAACATTACAATTGGAATGTTCCCTCAAAAACGATTCTACGACCGAAGCAAGTAGAACCGTTTTTCCCGTACCAGTAGGCATTTGTGCCATCACGGACCGATGAAGGCGCAACGCCTTCTCAATCCGTTCCTTCATATCCTCTTGGTAATCAAAGAGTTTAATATTCTTCATATAAAAGCATATAATGAATATAGCGTCCCTGCTATATTCCAAGCAGTGACACCTATCAGTATGTTAAAAAGTAATATGGTATCTTTTTTAAAAAAAAAGAAAAGTCAAAAAGATAGGCAGAGCTTCATCAAAAGCCCTGCCAATCTTAAAGTATATAATTAAAATTTAAAATCTAATCCCTTTGTGTTTCTCTGATATTATTTATATAACTTTCCAAAAGTACGCTTTTTTCCGAAAAACCACCAAGAAAATCAAAAGAAATCTGTGTAAATCCGTGAAATCTGTGGGACTAATAAACAGCAAAGAAGAAAATCTGCGTCATCTGCGAAATCTGCGTGACCAAACTCCAGCCCCAATAGGGCTTCAAGAAAAGAAGATTTCGAAAGATTATCTCCGTGTTTAAGTCTCCAGAAGAAATGCATATTTCTCCTTATTTCCAAGGCAATACTTCAAGAAAGCGAAACAAGCAGTTATATCATTCATTCAACTATTAATCTTTATTAAATTATTAATACTATCGCACCATTTTACGTCATAATGATGTATATTTGCAATCAGAATGATTATTAATTAAACATTTTAGGCTTATGGCACAGACAGCAATGACAGTCCGTATGGACAACCAGCAGAAAGCACAGTTTGATAAACTCTGCGAACAGTTCGGTATGAGTGCGAATACCGCCATCAACATCTTTGTAAAGGCAGTAATTCGCAGTAAGAGCATTCCATTCTCCATTCAGGCAAAGAATGAAGAAGAAGATGAAGTGACTGCGAAAGCAAAGGCTGCGTTCAAGCAACTTAGAGCTAAAGCAGAAAGAGGTGAAACCCCAGAGCTCACGCTTGATGAAATCAATGAAGAAATCAGAGAAGTCAGACGATTAAGAAAAGAACGCA
>NZ_VZCB01000046.1 GCF_009494395.1 Segatella copri
TTGAGTATTAATAACTTATTTAATAATCGTCTCGTTTTAACGGGACACTAGTGAAACTCTACATATTTAAATAATAATGAATATCAAACAAGTACAACGAATATTATTGACCAACTTCTTCTTTATGGTTGTTGTCACTTTGCTGTTGGTAGGTCTTTATGAGACGGAAATTCTTACTCCTACTGATATGGCATCCGATGCAACCTTGATGTTTGTCATTCTCACCATGATGGAGTTGGTAACCATTGTGGCTATTCCTGTTGCGTTGAAAATGTTCAGTTTGAAGGCTGTCCGCCGTAAGTTGGTGGCTCGCAAGGGTGATGCGCTTTTGCCTTGGGGTACAGCGCGTCTTAATATGCTTTGTCTGCCGATGTTGATCAATACTTTCATGTATTATCAGACCATGTCACCGGCTTTTGGCTATATGGCAATTATTCTTTTCCTTTGTCTTTTCTTTGTTTATCCTAGCATTGGCAGATGTGAGGCTGAGGTTAGTGAAGATTGAACGCTTGATTTATGAAATTATCTGTTATTATTGTCAGCTATAATGTCAAGTACTATATAGATCAATGTCTACGTTCTGTACTGAAGGCCATTGATATGGTGGATGTGGAACGCAAAGGAAATCAGGTGGAAATAATCGTTGTGGATAATCATTCTACCGATGGGTCTGTGGAGTATCTTGAAAAGCGCTATCCTAAGAACCTGTATCCTATGCTGAAGATTGTGAGCAGTGTGCATAATCTGGGCTTCGCCCGTGCCAACAACATTGCCATTCGTCAGAGCAAGGGCGCGTATGTTCTCTTGTTGAATCCTGATACAATCGTAGGTGAACATGTTCTTGAGGAATGTCTTGGCTTTATGGATGCTCATTCTGATGCTGGTGCTTTGGGGGTGAGAATGATTGGTGCTAATGGGCAGGTGGCGATGGAAAGCAGGCGTGGCTTGCCTTCTCCGATGGTAGCTTTTTATAAGATGATGGGCTTTTGTGCCCGATGGCCAAAGAGCAAGGTGTTTGGCCGTTATTATATGGGTTATCTTCCTTGGAATGAATCAGCTCAAATCGATGTTGTGAGTGGGGCTTTCTGCATGTTGCGCCGTCAGGCTATAGAGAAAGTGGGATTGCTTGATGAGGATTTCTTTATGTATGGTGAGGATATCGATCTTTCTTATCGTATATTAAAGGGCGGTTTTCATAATTACTATTTGCCTGTAGATATCTTGCATTATAAGGGTGAGAGTACAGAAAAGTCAAGTTTCAGATATGTGCATGTCTTTTATGAGGCAATGCTTATCTTCTTTCGCAAGCATTATTCGGGGATGTCCATTTTGTTGAGCGTTCCTATCAAGATTGCCATTTACACCAAAGCTTCAGTGGCGTTGGTAAGGATGCTCTCGAAAAGAATGCGTAAGAGTTTGGGTTTTTTCTCTCCATCCCTAAGAGATGATTCCCAATATTTGTTATTCGATGCTGATGAGATGAATTATGAGGATATGTTCCGCCATCTTAAGGAAAAGTCGGATGAGCAGGTGAAATTAGCCATTTATACCAAGAGCATTGGTAAGGTTATAACTGATAGATATGTCGTGGATAAGGAAGAAATGCCATATCTATAATGGATAAGTGTAATCTTGATATGTAATTAATGTACGCGCGTACAATATTATATATATAAATCAAAAAGTCATTACTGTATGAATGAAATGAATGGTAAAGATAGTAAACCTTTGGTTTATTTGCGAGCTTTGGAGATGGAGGATCTTGAGTTTCTCTATGAGGTGGAAAATGATAGAAGTTTGTGGGGAGTAGGGTGTACCAATGTACCTTACTCTCGCCAAATGCTGATAGATTATATAGCCAGTGCTTCGGCAGATATTTATGCTGATCGCCAGATGCGCCTTATTATAGAGAATGGACAGCATGAAACGGTGGGTATGGTAGACCTGATAAATTTTGATCCGCGTCATCTTCGTGCTGAAATCGGCATTGTTATCAAGAATGAAGTTCGTGGAAAAGGATATGCTCAAGAAGCAATTCGCCAATTATTGGTATATTCTAAAGAAATTTTACACCTTCATCAGTTGTATGCCATTGTCTCTACCAAAAATGAGAAGGCAGTGAAAATGTTACATTCTGTAGGGTTCGAGGGGAGTAAAATGCTCAAAGAATGGCTATTTGAGGGTGATTTCTACGTAGATGCCTATCTTTTTCAATGTTTTTTGTAAAAAAGTTGTAGAAAAATTTGGTGGAGTCAAATATTTGTAGTACCTTTGCAACCGCAAATGAAAAATGAGCGTTTAGCAATTCAATTTGATTTAATTGGTGCGTTAGTTCAGTTGGTTAGAATGCCTGCCTGTCACGCAGGAGGTCACGAGTTCGAGTCTCGTACGCACCGCAGAAACCTTCGAGAAGTGATTCTCGGAGGTTTTTTGTTTTTATATCCCTTGATGTTCTCCACTCGCCACTCTTCACTTTCTTTCTGTATGTTATTTCTTTGTTAAGGTTTAGAAATAATTTTGATATTTCCTTAATTATCTGTATCTTTGCATCCATAAAGGGAATGTTTAAAATTCTCTGTTAAGGAATAATAGATATAAAAAGAGAGAAAGAAATGATTATTATCATCACAATTTTGGCATATTTCTGCGTGTTGTTGCTTTTCAGTCACATCACGGCAAGACGTGCCAGCAGTAATGAAACGTTTTATAGAGCTAACCGACGTTCGCCTTGGTATATGGTAGCCTTCGGTATGGTGGGTGCTTCCATCTCGGGTATTACCTTTGTCAGTGTGCCGGGCATGGTGATGAAGACCGATATGACCTATCTTCAGATGTGTCTTGGATTTATCGTGGGTTATTTTGCCGTAGGTTTCCTTTTGCTGCCTATCTATTATCGGTATAATCTCACTACCATTTATAGCTACTTGCAGCAGCGGTTGGGTGAGCGCTCATATAAGACGGGAGCTTCATTCTTCCTCTTGTCTAAGATGACTGGAGCCGCAGTTCGCTTCTTTGTGGTCTGTATCTTGTTGCAGCGGTTTGTGCTCGATGGAGTGGGTGTTCCGTTTTGGATAACGGTGCCTGTGATGGTGATGCTCATCTGGCTCTATACCCGAAAGGGTGGCATCAAGACTCTGGTGTGGACGGATTCCTTCCAGACCACCTGTATGTTTGCGGCGCTCATCCTGATTATCTATCAGGTGATGGCAGCCTTAGGCATGACGCCTTCTGAGGCTGTTTCGGCTATAGTTCAAGATAGTCATTCCCGCATCTTTGTCTTTGATGATTGGGTATCGAAGCAGAACTTCTGGAAACAATTTCTCAGTGGTGTGTTTGTGGTGATTGTGATGACAGGATTAGATCAGGACATGATGCAGAAGAATCTTACCTGCAAGTCGCTTCGAGAGGCGCAGAAAGATGTTTGTACCTACGGCTTTGCCTTTGTGCCAGCCAATCTGCTTTTTTTGAGTCTGGGTGTACTGCTGATGATGCTGGCTCAGAAACAGGGAGTGGCTTTGCCATCTGCTCCTGATGATCTGCTGCCGATCTTTGCGGCATCAGGAGCGATGGGAACCTTGGTGGTTGTGCTCTTTACCATTGGTATTGTTGCTGCCAGTTTCTCCAGTGCCGACTCTGCACTGACTGCTATAACCACGAGTCTTTGTGTAGATATCCTGGGCAGGAAGGATGATGTGAAGCTCCGCAAGTGTATGCACTTGTTGGTTGCGGTGGTGTTCATGCTGTTCATCATCGCCTTCAAGGCCATCAACTCTACCAGCGTTATAGATGCCATCTACATTCTCTGCTCGTATACCTATGGACCATTGTTGGGATTGTTTGCCTTCAGTTTGCTTACCAGGCGACAGGTGAACGACCGGTGGTCACCATGGATTTGCATAGCCAGTCCGCTTATCTGTTTCGTCATCGATACCATGACCTCACAGCTTACAGGTTATAAGTTTGGTTACGAACTCTTGATGCTGAACGGTGGCTTGACCTTCGCCGGTCTAGCCTTGAGTAGTGCAAGCCAATTCAATATGAAACATAAACTATAAACATTATAAACAATGAAAACAAAAGTGTTATTCGCTGCATTGTTGCTCAGTGCAACAACAGCTTTTGCCCAGCAGGATAAGTTGGGCTCTGGTATTGACAAGGCCAATATGGACTTGAGCATCAAGCCAGGAAATGATTTCTATCGTTATGCCGCAGGCAACTGGATGAAGAACAATCCGCTTGATGCTGAGCATACTGATAATGGTGCTTTTACAGACCTCTTTGAGCAGAATCAGAAGCGCATTCAGGACATCATCCTTGAATATGCTTCCAAGCCACAGCAGAAGGGTTCGCTCGGACAAAAGATCGGTTCGCTCTACAACCTCCGTATGGACAGCGTTCGCCTGAACAAGGAGGGATGGGCACCTATCAAGCCAACTCTCGACCGTATCGCTGCCATCAAGGACCGCAGAGAGTATCAGTTGGTAACAGCTCAGCTCGATTTCCGTGGCGAGGGTACCATGATGTATGGTATCGGTGTTGGTGCCGACCTTCGTGATGCCGCCAACAACCTCGTTGAGGTAGGACAGGGCGGTATTGGTCTTGGTGTACGCGATTACTATGTAAACGATGACGAGCAGACCAAGAAGATCCGTGATGCATACAAGGCTTATATGAAGAAGCTATTCCAGATGGTAGGCAACGACGAGGCTACAGCCCAGAAGAAGATGGAGGCTGTGATGGCTATCGAGACCCGCATCGCTAAGGCAAGCTATAGCCAGGTACAGCTCCGCGACATCGACAAGAACTATCACAAGATGACCTACAACCAGCTCGTGCTCGATTATCCTGGCATCGACTGGGGCAACGTGTTCCTGGCATCCGGTTTCCCTGCTTTCAAGGAAGTTTGTGTAGGTCAGCCTGAGCCAATCCACGAGGTTGAGAAGATTCTCGCAGAGACCTCTCTGGATGATTTGAAGACATACGCAGAGATCAAGGTGATTTCAGGTGCAACCAGTGTGTTGAGCGATGATTTCCGTGCCGTATCCTTCGAGTTGAGCAAGGTAATGAGCGGTGTTCAGCAGGACCGTCCTCGCTGGAAGCGTGCCGTAAGTACTGTAAGTGGTGTTCTTGGCGAGGCTATCGGAAAAATCTACGTAGAGAAGTACTTCCCAGAGAGCAGCAAGAAGCGTATGCTCGAATTGGTTCACAATCTTCAGACAGCCCTCGGTCAGCGCATCGATGAAGCTACCTGGATGAGCCCTGCTACCAAGGCACAGGCTAAGGATAAGCTGGAGAACTTCATCATCAAGATCGGTTATCCTGACAAGTGGAAGGATTATAGTGGCTTGCAGGTAGATGACAGTCTTTCTCTCTATGAGAATATGGCAAACATCTCTGAGTTCTTTACCAAGGATGCTATCGCCCGTAAGGTGAATAAGCCTGTAGATAAGACAGAGTGGGGAATGACTCCTCAGACTATCAATGCTTATTACAATCCAACTACCAACGAGATCTGCTTCCCTGCAGCTATCCTGCAGCCTCCTTTCTTCGATCCAACAGCTGATGATGCTATGAACTATGGTGGTATCGGTGGTGTGATTGGTCATGAGATGAGCCACGGTTTCGACGACCAGGGTAGTCAGTTTGATAAGACTGGTAATCAGCACAACTGGTGGACCGCTGCAGATAAGAAGAACTTTGAGGCTCGTACCAAGATTCTGGTTGACCATTTCAACAAGATTGAGTTGGCTGGCAAGAAGGTGAATGGCCAGATGACCCTGGGTGAGAACATCGGTGACAACGGTGGTTTGAACATCGCTTTCCGTGCACTTCAGAATGTGATGAAGACAGAGAAGTTGGGCGTAAAGGAAGGCTTCACTCCTGAGCAGCGTTTCTTCCTGGCATGGGCTCGTGTATGGGCTAGCAATGCTCGTCCAGAGTATCTCCAGTATTTGATGACCGTAGATGTTCACTCTCCAAATGAGGCTCGTGTTAACGGTGCCCTCCCTATGGTGGATGCATGGTACAAGGCATTCAACGTAAAGAAGGGTGATAAGCTCTTTGTTCCTAAGAACAAGCGTGCACATATTTGGTAAAAACATAAAAAGTCTTGCAGGCATTGCTTGCAAGACTTTTTTTTTTATGACGATTATTTTGTTCCGAAATAGAGGAACAGCATTCCGAGTAATACGAGGAGAAGGTCAACAAACTTAGCCTTGAGGTTCTTCTCGTGGAAGATGGCTGCTCCGAAGAGGAAGCTGACGATGACCGAACCGCGGCGGATCATGCTGACGATACTGATCATGGCTCCCGGCAAGCTCAATGCGTAGAAATATACGAAATCGGCAGCCGAAAGGAAGATGCTGATGAAGATGATGCTCCAATGCCAATGGAATGGGGTGGAGTTCTTCTTTGTTGGCCACCAGATCATCAGGAGCATGGCTCCCATCAGGAAGCACTGGTAGATGTTGTACCAGCTCTGCACGATCATTCTATCCAATCCCACGCCACCATTCTCTGGTGGAGCCATCAGATACTTGTCGTATAGACCACTCACCGCACCGAGTACGGCAGCCAGAACGATGAAGTAAATCCATTTGTTGTGCTTGAAGTCGATGCCCTCCTTCTTTCCGCTGCGCGAAAGCATGGCAAAGGAGATGATGGCAAGGATGACACCAATCCACTGGTAGAGGTTGAGTACCTCGCCATAAACCAGCAAGGCTCCTACGAGTGTCATCACCGGACGGGTGGCATTGATAGGTCCCACGATGGTGAGTGGCAGATGCTTCATGCCGAAATAACCGAAGATCCAACTGCTCAATACGATAAAACTCTTGAGCACGATATACTTGTGAACTTCCCATCCGCCTTCGGCTACATGGAACATGGTTCCATCCAGCGAATTTCCTGTATAGCTCAAGATGATGAACGGCAGGAAGATGAGTGATGAGAAAAGCGTGTTCAAGAAGAGCACGGGAATCACTGCGTTACCTGAAAGTGCCTTCTTCTTGAAGGCATCATAGAATCCCAGCAGCGCTGCTGAGAGAAATGCTAATACTAACCACATATTATTTTGAACTTTGAACTTTGACCATTGAACTTTATGATTACTTTGAACTTTATGATTACTTTGAACTTTGAACTTTGACCATTGAACTTTATGATATGCCTTGTCTTGCAACATATAGGATTATAGCCTATTATACTAATCATAAAGTTCAAAGTTCAAATCTCAAAGTTCCATGTACCCCACGTCTTCCAGGAACAGGGCGTTGCCTGGCATGCTTTCGCCCGCATCGCTGCGGCTGCCATTGTGCAGGATGTCGAGGAACTGCTCCATCGTAATCTTTCCCCTGCCCACATCGATGAGGGTACCCACCACGGCTCTCACCATGTTTCTGAGGAAACGGTTGGCGGTGATTTCGAAATACCAGGTGGTAGGGGAGGTCTGAACCCATCGGGCTGTCGTTACGTGACAGATGGTGGTTTTGTTGTCACCACCCGCCTTGCAGAAAGCAGCATAGTCTTCGTGTTGCAGAAAATGCTGTGCAGCCTCGTTCATCTTCTCAAAGTCGAGAGGATAGTTCATCTGCAGGGAATAGTGACGCTCGAATGGGTCCTTTTTTGTGTGGATATAATAATGATAGGTACGCGAGGTGGCAGAGAAGCGGGCGTGCATCTCAGGATTAACCTCCTGTACTTTGTATACTGCGATGTCACGTGGCAGAATTCGGTTCAGACGATATACCAGTTGGTCGAGTTCCATCGTAATCTCAGCTTCGAAGTGAGCCGCCATGTTGCGGGCATGTACTCCTGTGTCGGTTCTTCCGGCTCCCACTACTTCTATTTCTTTTCTCAGAAGTATGGAGAGTGCACGCTGCAACTCCTGCTGTACCGAATTGGCATTAGGCTGAATCTGCCAGCCGTGATAGTTGGTTCCGTCGTAACCAAAGAATATAAAATATCTCATTATTAACTTTGAACAGTTTTACTTTGAGCTTCGAACATAGAGCTTGGTTTGCCCTTCGTTCTTCGCTTAATTCGGGTGCAAAGTTACTAAAAAAACGTGAAATATGGTATAATAATACAGAATATTTTCAAAAATGATACAATCTTGAAAGAAAAATCCATTTTTATTTTGCATTTTGATAATAATTGTGTACTTTTGCCAATGATTTTGTTTAATAGATTATGGCACAGAATATTTTTAAGGGCTTAGGTATTGCCCTCATTACTCCATTTAAGGCCGACGGATCGGTTGATTATCAGTCTCTCAAGAGATTGGTAGAGTTCCAAATTGACAATGGTGCAGACTTTCTTTGCATCCTTGCCACTACTGGTGAGGCTCCATGCCTGACCCAGGAAGAGAAAGACAAGATTACTGAATTGGTGAAAGACGTGAACAAGGGGCGCGTCAAGATTTTGAAATATTGTGGCGGCAACAATACTGCTGCTGTCGTGGATGAAATCAAGAACACAGACTGGAGTGGCATTGACGGCATCCTCAGCATTTGTCCTTATTACAACAAGCCATCTCAGGAAGGCTTGTATCAGCATTTCAAGGCAATTGCTCAGGTTAGTCCACTGCCTATCGTACTCTATAATGTTCCTGGTCGTACAGGTATTAACATGAAGCCTGAGACCACTTGTCGCATTGCGCGCGATTTCCCTAATGTAGTAGCAGTGAAGGAAGCTAGTGGCAGCCTGGAGCAGGTAGATGAGATTATCAAGAACAAGCCGGATAACTTTGAAGTTATCAGTGGCGATGATGCGCTTACCTTCTCTATGATAGCAAGTGGTGCTGCTGGTGTTATCTCTGTAATCGGTAATGCACTGCCAAAGGCATTCAGCCGTATGATTCGTCTGGAATTCCGCGGTGAATACGAGCCTGCACGCAAGATTCATCACTCTTTCACAGAGTTGTACAGTCTGCTCTTTGTGGATGGTAACCCTGCAGGTGTTAAGGCTCTGCTGAATGATATGGGCTTCATTGAGAACGAACTCCGTCTGCCTCTGGTACCTACACGTATCGCAACCAAGCAGAAGATGAGCGAAATCCTTAGAACATTGAATATTTAATATATTGGTTAGTGAATAATGATTAGTGATTATTGTATGCGCATGATGATCACTAATCATTATTCACTACTCACTACTCATTAATCACTATAACATTATGGCAGAAGACAGAAGAATCATACATGAAATTACCCCTTTGATGGGTAAGGACGTACTATATATTGCTGACCGTCACAAGAAAGAGTTTACCTATCCGATACACAACCATTCGGTATTCGAACTTAATTTTGTAGAGAATGCGGCCGGTGTGAAACGTATTGTGGGCGATTCACAGGAGGTTATAGGCGATTATGATCTCTGTCTTATCACCTCTCCTGACCTGGAACATGTATGGGAGCAGAACGAATGCCGAAGTGATGACATTCGTGAGATTACCATTCAGTTTGACTTCAGTATGGCAGATGAAACCCTTTTCGGAAGAAATCCTTATGCCAGCATTACCCGTATGATGCAGGAGGCTAAGAAAGGACTTTGTTTTCCGATGAAGGCAATCATGAAGGTGTATGGACTGCTTGATACATTGAGCGGCATCAAGGATGGATTTTATGCCGTCCAGCAATTCCTGACCATCCTCTATGAATTGTCTAAGTGCGAGAATGCCCGTACCTTGGCTTCTTCCAGTTATGCTAAGGTAGCCGTTGAGGATGACAGTCGCCGTATATTAAAGGTGAAGAATTATATCTCTAAGAATTATATGGATGATCTCCGCCTGCCTCAGCTTGCTTCTTTGGCGGGCATGAGTTCGAGTGCATTCAGCCGTTTCTTCAAACTTCATACGGGCAGGAACATTTCTGAGTATATCATCGACCTTCGTCTCGGCTATGCGGCACGCATGCTGGTAGATACAGCCAAAAGCATCAGTGAAATCGGATTTGACTGCGGGTTTAATAACCTCAGCAATTTCAACCGGATATTCAAGAAAAAGAAGGGATGCTCGCCAAGTGAGTTCCGTGAGAACTATCATAAGACAAGAATCATCGTATAATATGGAACTTTGAAATTTTATTTTTCAACTTTAAAAACTTCAAATTCATAAGATAACGTAATCGTTTAAGTGAAATAATCAAAAATATTTCGCTTAAACGATTTGTTATTCCAATATTTGTTGTATCTTTGCGTCATAATTAATAGTAATAAATAAACATTTAAAAACTACTATACAGTTATGAAGCAATTTATGGATGAAAACTTCCTGCTTGACACAAAGACTGCGCAGGACCTTTTCCACAATCATGCGGCTAAGATGCCAATCATCGATTATCACTGCCACCTCATCCCTGAGATGGTTGCTAATGATCACAAGTTCAAGAGCATTACAGAGCTTTGGCTCGGTGGTGACCACTATAAGTGGCGTGCTATGCGTACCAATGGTGTAGACGAGCGTTTCTGCACAGGTACTGATACCAGCGACTGGGAGAAGTTCGAGAAATGGGCTGAGACTGTACCATATACATTCCGTAACCCTCTGTATCACTGGACCCACTTGGAGCTGAAGACAGCTTTCGGTATCGACAAGCAGTTGAGTCCTAAGACTGCCCGTGAAATCTATGACGAGTGTAACGAGAAGTTGCAGCAGCCTGAGTTCAGCGCTCGCGGCCTGATGCGTCACTACAACGTAGAGTGCGTTTGTACAACAGACGACCCAATCGATGATCTCCGTTACCACAAGCAGACACGTGAGAGCGGTTTCGAAATCAAGATGATTCCTGCTTGGCGTCCTGACAAGGCTATGAACATCGAAAAGCCAGATTTCGCTGACTATATGAACAAACTCGGTGAGGTAGCAGGTGTTAACCTCGTTACATTCCAGGATATGGTTGATGCTTTGCAGAAGCGTCACGACTTCTTCACAGAGAACGGCTGTAAGTTGAGCGACCACGGTATTGAGGAGTTCTACGATGAGCCATACACAGATTCTCAGATTGAGACTATCTTTGCTAAGGCTATGCGTGGTCAGCAGCTTTCAGCTCTCGAAATTCGTCAGTACAAGCATGCATTCCTCAAGGTTTGCGCAGAGATGGATCACGCTGCCGACTGGACTCAGCAGTACCACTATGGTGCTATCCGCGACAACAATACATTGATGTACAATAAGCTCGGTGCTGATACTGGTTTCGACTCTATCGGTGAGTTCACTACAGCTAAGGCTATGAGCAGCTTCCTCAATGAATTGAACATGGAAGGCAAGTTGACACGTACTATCCTCTATACTTTGAACCCATGCGCCAACGAGGTTATCGCTACTATGCTTGGTAACTTCCAGGATGGTTCTTGCCCAGGCAAGATTCAGTTTGGTTCAGGCTGGTGGTTCAACGATCAGCTCGATGGTATGACCCGTCAGATGAACGCTCTCTCAGTATTGGGTCTCTTGAGCCGTTTCGTAGGTATGTTGACCGACTCACGTTCATTCCTCAGCTACCCACGTCACGAGTACTTCCGTCGTTTGCTCTGCAACCTCCTCGGCAATGATGTAGAGAAGGGCTTGCTTCCTAACGACATGGAGAGCCTCTCTCGCATGGTAGAGGACATCTCTTACAACAACGCTCGCAACTACTTCAAGTTCTATTAATCATAGAGCTTAAGCAATTATACTAAGACAAATCCCTTCACGGCATCATGAGATGATGTTGTGGAGGGATTTGTTGCTTGATAACGGAGTAAAACTTCAGAATATGGGGGTAATAGACAGAATACTAGGATTCTACGAAGATATTAGAGAGTTTAATTCTTCTAATATCAAGGATTTCCGGGGCAGAATGAAGTCTTGGATCAAGATGGGTATGCTTGCCAGTCGCATCTTCTATGTAAAGGATATGTGGGCAAGGGATGTAGCTGCATTGACTTTCGCCTCCTTCATGGCTTTGATACCTTTTATGGCGATGATGTTTGTTATTGCCCGAGGCTTCGGCTATGCGTCATTGCTGGAGTCATGGCTGTCTACCACCTTCGAGGCACAACCGGTTGTTGCCAAGACTATCGTTGACTTCGTACATAATTATATTGAGAACACGCAGAGCAACTATATCATCGGTACTGGTATCGTGATGTTTCTCTATACCATCGTTTCCCTGATGCAGAAGATAGAGCTTACCTTTGATGATATCTGGCATACGGGCGAGCGTTCGTGGAAGCAGATAGTTACCGAATATCCTACCATTCTGTTCGGACTGGGACTGATGATTCTCTTTGCTTCGAGCATCAACGTATGGATAGTGAATATGGTGGATAATGTCGACAAGATAGCCGATATCGGGGATACGATTCCTTCGTTTATCCTTCATTTGGCGGCATTTGTTCCGATGTTTTTATTCTTTGTGTTCTGCTATTATGTCATTCCGAATACTTATATCCGGGTCCGCAGTACTCTGGTGCCTTCATTCCTGGCGGGTATCTGCATGACAGCCTTGCAGTATGGCTACATCTATCTGCAGGTATTTCTGTCCAGCTATAATGTTATCTACGGTTCGCTGGCAGCCATCCCGCTCTTTCTGTTATGGCTTCAGATATCCTGGGCCATTGTGGTCTTTGGCGCTTTGCTCTGTCATACCAATCAGAACATTCATTATTACGATGGCGATCTCAGTTACGACCATCTGAAATTGTCACAGCGCATCCGGGTTTGTGGCATGGTGATGCATTTGGTATGCAAGCGCTTCAATGATGGTGAGCAGGCCTATACGCCTAAGGAGATTCATGACTTGACGGAGATTCCGCAGCAGATAGTCAATCAGGCTGTAAGAGAACTCTTGCAGGCGAAGTTGCTGGTAGAGATTCGGAGTGAGAAGAAAGGCTGTTTCGAAGAATCGGTCATCCTGCATCCGATAGAGAAGATAGATCATCTAACATACGGAACAATGATAGAGCGACTCTTCAACTATGGCGAAGATATTGCCGGACTGGCAGAGCTGGAAAGCGATTTGATATTGTGGAAGAATATCGAAATCGTTAATCTTGACTTCGTGGAGAATGGCAAGAAAATAGCTTTCATCTAGAAAAATATTCAAATTATTATAAACCTTTAAAACCATTAGAGTATGAGAAAATTTATTTCATTGGCAGTTGTTGCTCTCTTGGCTTCTTCCATGTCGGCACAAACCATTGCCAACATGAAAGACCTGAATGCCGAGAAAAAATCTGCAGCTATTAATCTAAAGTTGACAGGAACCTTGACGACTACGAAAAATTCAGATTTCCGCCAGCTTCGTGATCTCTGCTGGCAGTTGAGAAATCTGGACCTGAGCGAGGCAACCTGTCCTGTTCTTCCTAAGAATGCATTCCATTCCCGTCATCATCTGCAGCATATCATCTTGCCAAATCTGTTGCAGGAGATAGGTACTCAGGCTTTCTTTGCCTGCGATAACCTGCAGGAAGTGGTGATACCCAAGTCTGTAACGAAGGTGGGCGCAGCAGCCTTCTCTGGTTGCAAGTCTCTGAAAAACATCACAATCGAAGGCACACCTGAGATAGGAGAGTTTGCTTTTGCCAATCTTGAGGGGGTACAGGTCATCAGGGTAAATTCCAATATTCCTCCAAAGGCTGCTGCAACGGCTTTTTCGGGCGTGAACATGCGTGGTGTGAAACTGGTCATGCCAAGAGGCAGCGAGAAGGCTTACCGCAAGGCGCAAGGCAGGAAGGCTTTCTTCGGAGAAGTGAAACAGGCTAGGGAAGTATGCAATCCTAAAGCTTGCCTGATTCCTGTACCGATGGATCTGAAGGTGAAGGCAAAGGCTGCACCGTTGCAGGTGGCAGGAAACTGGAAGATTGTGGCTGATGAAGGTCTGGCTAATGAGCGTGAACATGCTGACAGAATCCTCAAGGAGCGAAATGCTCAGCAGAAAGGAGCACAGCTGACGATGACCCTTGCCATTGATCCTACTCTTACCGATGCTGAGGCTTATACTCTGGAAGTACAGCAGAAGGGCGTGGTCATTAAGGGAAAGACTGCAGCTGGTGTCTTCTACGGATTGATGACTTTCGACCAGTTGCTTCGTGGCAATGCATCTAAGGTGGGTTGCGATGCCATCCCACAGCTGGCTTTGAAAGACCAGCCCCGCACTCATGTAAGAGAGTTGATGGTGGATCCTTGCCGTATCTTTATCCCATACGAAGAGTTGAAGGCTTTCGTTCCTGAGATGGCTCGCTATAAGCTCAATATGCTTCATCTTCACTTGGTGGATGATCAGGCTTGGACTATCGAAATCAAGAAATATCCTCGTCTCACCGCTGAGGCTAGCAGCCGATGGGGTATGGACGATATGCTGATGCCTATCAAGGGATATTATACACAGGAGCAGATGCGCGACTTTGTAGCATATTGTGCCAAGTATCATATCCAGGTGGTACCGGAGATTGAGATGCCTGGTCATGAGGTGGCTGCCATCAGTGTTTATCCGGAATTGACCTGCCAGGGAGTGAGAAAGCCTATCCGTACTACTTGTGGTGTATCAGACGAATTGCTCTGTGCCGGTAATGAATTCACTTACGAGTTCCTTGGAAATGTATTCAAGGAGCTTGCCGATGTCTTCCCATCAGAATACATTCATCTGGGAGGTGACGAGGCTGGTAATCCTGCCCTTGATTGCTGGACCAACTGTCCTAAGTGTCAGGCATTGAAGAAGAAACTCGGTATTACTTCTACCGACCGTTCAGAGAACTGGAAGCTGCAGGGCTATCTCTTCGACCGTGTGATAGATCTTCTTCGTACCCAATATCATAAGACTCCGATGTTCTGGTATGAGACCGATTTCAAGAAGATTCAGCCAGGGTGTGTTACCTTTGCCTGGCGTGCTGGTCTCACCAAGGAAGCATTGGTGGCAGCGGTGGAGAACAATGCCCGCATCTTGCTTTGCCCAGGTGAACATTGCTATTTCGACTATCCGATGGCCAAGGGTGACATGCCTGAGGTAAACTGGGGAATGCCGGTTACTTCCTTGAAGGCAGCCTACGATCTTGATCCTGCATGGGGAATGGGAGAGGAGTTTGAAAAGAACAACCTCTTTGGTGTAGCCGGAACCTTGTGGAGTGAGTGTATCAATTCTCCTGAGCGCATCTATTATCAGGCTTATCCACGTGCATTGGCTTTGGCAGAAGCCGGATGGAGTCTTCAGAAGAATCGCTCCTGGGAAGGATTCCTCACCCGATTGAAGCCTACGGCAAAGGATATGATGCGAAGAGGCATCACCTTCTCTATGGAATGGTAAACATCCAGGAAAGAATCAGTTGATTATCAGATTGATACCATATAATAAAAGAAAAAGCGTGTAAGTATTGCTACTTACACGCTTTTTTTTATTATTATTATAAACGTAATTACTTCGTTTGCTTTCTCTTAAGAATGCTGTTGCATTCGGGATTGAATCCCTTATGCGCAAGCACAACCACGGCTTCTGTTCAAAGCCTCGCCATACATTTCCATAGCGGTCATGTAATCTGCAAGAATAGCCTTCAAGGCTTTCTTGATGTTCTTAAACATTGTTTTCATAATCGTTATCCTTTCTTTTTTTTATTAATACTGTGGCATTGCTGCCAATCTTTCTTTTTACCTGAAGTGGTCTTATCTAAGACCCTTCTCAATCTTGTTGTTAACATGTACAGCCTGAGCAATCATGATTGCTACTACTGCGAGAATCATTACTGTTGTCATCATAATTTGTTTCCTTTCGTTCTTTAATGGAGCCTCGTTTCCGGGTCTCCTTTTTTACATTATCCTTATTACAATCTCTCTTTTGCTGGTGCAAAGGTAGTGCCTTTTTTTTGAATTCCTGTCACAAAGTCGTGACAAAATGATGAAAGAAGGGCATTTTTTGACGCATATCAAGCAGCATGGTCTGATGCCTTGATGTATGTCAAGGGGATTTGGCTTGTCATGCCAAATATGTCAGTCTTGTCTGTCTGATGTGGTAGGCCGATAAACACTAGGGTTTCGAGGGGTGAAGGGTGGAACGTACCATTAACCCGTGTAAATGGTTATTATTCAGAAGTATACGGCGTTTTAGTGAAGGGTAAAAAACGTTTTGCCTTTCAAAAAATAGTTCCCTCATAAAAATATGTCGGAATTTGCATCTCGTTATTTTTTCGGGATATTCCTTTGCTCGTATCATTATTTTTTGTATCTTTGCCCCCAAAAAAGGTGTTTTTAAACAATAGTGTCATGGAGCAGAATCAGTTAAAAGAAGTACCATATGGCGTATCGGATTTCGATGTAGTAAGAAGAGACAATCTATACTATGTCGATAAGACCATGTATTTGCCAAAATTGGAAAGTCAGGCTCGCAACCTCTTTTTCATTCGCCCTCGCCGTTTTGGTAAGAGCTTGTTCATCAGTATGCTTCGTGCTTACTATGATGTGAGACACAAGGATGAATTCCAGGAAAAGTTTGGTGGCTTATGGATAAGTCAGCATCCTACTTCCTTACAGGGAAAGTTTCAGGTGATGTATCTTGATTTCTCGCAGGTGGGAGGAAACATTGAAAAACTGGAAGAGCGATTCAATTTCTATCTGGGAGTTGAAATGGATGGTTTTGTGCGTGATTATCATGAATACTATCAGGAGGAAACCATCAGGAAGGTTCGGGAAACTGAAGATGCAGCAGGAAAGTTTTCCATTATCATCAATGAAGCTAAGTCAAAGTCATATCCTCTCTATCTTATTATAGATGAGTATGATAACTTTACGAATACCGTGCTTAACGAGCATGGAGAGGATGTATATAGGGCTATCACGCACGCTGCAGGATTCTATCGAGACATCTTTAAGAAGTTTAAAGGTTCTTTTGATCGTATATTCATTACGGGTGTCAGTCCTGTTACATTGGATGATGTAACCAGTGGCTTCAATATCGGCTGGCATATTTCTACCAATGAGGAATTCAATCAGATGTTGGGTTTCTCTACGGAGGATGTGCGAGAGATGTTCACCTATTATAAGGAAAAAGGGATGATGCGTCCTGATAGCAACATCGAGGAAATCATTGAAGAAATGAAGCCTTGGTATGATAACTATTGTTTCTCCAGGGGAGCCTTGGAAACTCAGAGTAGGATGTTCAACTGCGATATGGTGCTCTATTTCCTTCGCAATTTCATGAATCGGGGAGAAGGTCCCAAGGAAATGATAGATCCGAATACTAAGACGGATTACAACAAGATGCGCAAGTTGATTCAGCTTGACAGACTGGATGGTGACCGCAAGGGTATTATTCGGAAGATAGCAGAGACAGGACAGATTATCACTCGATTGGAAGAGACATTTCCTGCCAGAATGATAACCAATCCTCAGATATTCCCGAGTTTGCTATTCTATTATGGCATGCTTACCATCAAGGGCACCTTTGGCAGCCAGCTGGTTTTGGGAATTCCTAATAATAATGTTCGCAAGCAATATTATGGCTATTTGCTGGAAGAGTATCAGGATGATAGGTATGTTAATCTGTCTGACTTGGAATATAAGTTTACGTTGATGGCTTTCGAAGGAAAGTGGAAGGATACTTTGGAATATATGGCTTCGGCATACGCAGCCGTTTCATCCGTTCGGGATTCCATAGAGGGCGAGCGTAATCTGCAGGGCTTCTTCATGGCGTATCTGAGCCTTAATAGCTATTATTATACGGCTCCCGAGTTGGAATTGAATCATGGTTATTGTGATTTCTTCCTCTTGCCGGATTTGACGCATTATCCAACGAAGCATAGTTATATTTTGGAATTGAAATTAATTCCAAAGAAAGAAAAGGGAATGTCAGGAAAGGTGCATGAGGAGTTAATAGCCAAGCAATGGCAGGAAGCAGAACTTCAGATCAAGAAATATGCTGAAGCTCCGAGAGTTGAGGCTTTGCGACAGAAAACCCAGTTGCATAGAATCATTATGCAGTTTGATGGTTGGAAGTTGCATAGAATAGAAGAGGTGTAGATAGGGAAAGAATGAGCTGAGGCGTTATAAAGAATAAGTTTTCTTTACATTAGCTTGCCTGAGATTCTCGTATTTTCAGACGCTTATTGTTTCTTTCAGAATATTGCAAATATGAAGAAATGTAGTAACTTGTTGGTAATTAAGCGTTTGTGATTTCGTGACAAGATGGTGCCGTTGAGGAAAATCTATAGTTGTACGACTATAACCCCTATAGTTGTACAACCATAACTCTACAGTTGTACAACCATAGCATGTATAGTCGTACAACTGTAACTTTATAGTCGTACAACTATAGGTCTTTTTCTTAATATAGAGCAGAAAACGGGGATTTCCAGCCTTTCAAACCTCTTGTTTTTATCGCTAGATTCAAAACTTGTAGGTATATGAATTTTGGTTATAAATATTGACGGGAGGTTGGATATTAAAAGATAGGTGTTATGATGACAGTTCAAGATTATATAGCAATAATTAGGCAAAATAGTTCCAAGATTACTCAAGATTTTGGAATCAAGACCTTGCGCATTTTTGGTTCCGTATCACGAAATGAACAAACAGAGCAAAGTGATTTGGATATTTGTGTAGAAACAGAAACTCCTAATCCTTTTTTATTGGCCGATTTGAAAGAATTCTTAGAGGACTTGTTTAAGTGCTCTGTTGATGTTGTGCGTATTCACAAAAACATGAATCCTTTCTTCAAATCAAGAATAGAACGGGATGGAATCTATGCAATACGATAAAATAAAGATTTTCTCATTTTACTTTGGCGTTTACGTTAGAATGTAGTATCTTTGCAATTGTAATTCGAACTAAAATGGAGGAATAAAGGTATGGATACAACAAAGTTAACAAGGGAAGAAGCGTTGCGCCGTTGGAATGCTTCTAAGGAAACCAAGCGTAAGATGGTTGAAAAGCTAGAAACCTTGGTAAGGAATAGTTGTCTTGAACGTACAGGCAAAGAACCTATTGGGATAGAAGTATGGTAGTCGAAACATTGTCTCTAGACACGATTAATGCCAATTCTTTGCAAAGTTTGCAGCAAACCTTGCAAACTATGCAGAGACTAAGAGTTGGTACGGAGAGGGTACGGAGTTGGTACGGAGCGGGTCTAGCTATGATATCTTGTGGGGAGGTTTGCAAAAACTAAAGTATTACATGATGGAAAAGATTATTGTTGACGTTGCGTGGTGCGACAGGAATTATGGCGGTTCTCTTGGTAGTAATGTACCAGGAGCGGTGGTTTTTACAGCACCAACCCTTGAAGCTTTGCAAAAAGAAGCAAAGGAAAGTCTGGAGTTTCATATTGAAGGCCTTATGGAAAATGGGGAAGATGTTCCCGAATGGCTGAAGAATGGGGATTATGAGTTTGAGTATAATATTATAAGATAAGATCAGTTGTGTTCTGGTTTTAGCAAAGAGGGTGTGTCATAAGTAAATGATTCTCCCTTTTTGTTTGTTGGAATGTTACTGATATGTTGTTGGAAAACATAGTATAAGTTGTTAGATAAGATAGTATATGTTTTTGAGTTAGTTAGTATCTCCGGTCGCACAACAGCTGTTGTGCGCTTGCATATCAGCTGATATGCGCTTGCACAACAGGTGATGTGCATGCGTAGGTCAACTGTTATGCGCCAACTGTAATTTAGACTTATGACGCCTTCTCTTTGTCATTTGGTACATACTGAATGGCATTTCATACAAGGTAGGTTTAGATATTTGTAGGATAGGTAAGTTAGAGGTTTATGGGCATTGGAACCGTCATGAAATAGGAATGTGGAAGTGCTATCTTTTCGGTAGTGGTGCCATCCGATGCCTTTTTCTAATCCTTTTCAGAAAAAATCGAGTCCTAACGATAAAAAAATAGCAAAAAGTTTGGCGGTATCAAGAATATTGCTTACTTTTGCCATAGAGTTGGAGCAGGCGGAAAAGAACGGCTGCGATGAAGACTCAAATGAATGAGCGTATTGAACGTTATCCTAGAATAGAAATGTGGAAGTTTCGAAATCTGCTTGGATAGTGAACAGTATTCTCACGCCTTTAGGATTATTGTATCCTTTTCAAAATGGAAAAGGAATGATATACCCTTTTGGCGTGGGCTATTGTCCTATGCTAGCAGATAGGTCCTTCCACAACCTCTATTCTGGCTTAAAGGCAATAGTCCCACGCCAATTCATAATACTTTAATAACTAATGCAACTTCTGGGAACAAGTTGTGTAATGTAATTATAACTATGCAATTTAATGGTTTGGAATTATCTGCTATTGTAAAGTTAGCAAAGGCAATGGTTGCTGTTGATGGAAAAGTAGAAAAATCAGAATTGTCTGTAATGGCACTTGAAATGGTTAAGTTTGGAGTAAATCCTGATGCTGGTATGGATTTCTGGAATTTGGCGGATGCTTTGGATTTTGGACATGCAATTGCTGTTATTTCTGCAATGAATCAAGAACAGAAAAAATATGTAACAGGTTATTTGGCAACAATTATGGCTGCTGACGGTGAAATTGCAGATTCCGAGGTCACTTTATGGAGGTTGATTTCTACATTAGCAAATTTACCAGCGATGAATATTGGCGAAGCTATTACTTTTTGGAAGAATAATTAGTCGATGATATGTATATAGATTTTAATGATATTGTTATAGAGCTGGATGCTTCCGTTAGACATATAACTTCTGCTGCATGTATGCACTTATCTAGTATCTTGGAAAATGGTATTGTTTTGGCAGATAATCCAACTCCATATATAAAGATAGGTAAAGACAAGATAGATTTTGGAAAATCTTATAACCCTGATTTGATGGAAATGTCTGGTTTGATATTTCTAAATTTCTATAAGGAATATGGCAATATAGTGTATCGTTATGGAAGTAACTTAAAGTGTTCTTTTTGGAACAAAACTTTAGATTATGTGGGACTTATGCCCCCTTCTGTTCCAGATAATATTCAGTTGTATAATTTGATTTATCCAAGATTCGTATGATTACAATAGAAAAAACTTATGGTGTGAAAGGAGTTGCAAATGATGCAACCATGCTTCGTCTGCAGGAGTTAATCTTTTTGGCTAAGAAACAGTATGGTTTAGTGGGAAAGGCTGTTATTGATACGGAAAAGATTACGTATTCTAAGTTTGGGTTAAAACTAGGATTACACCGTTTGTCAACAAATGGTCTTGTTGTTACAGAGAATGGCATCATAAGATATGATGGTTTTCTGAATCCTATTGTTTATGACAAGCAAATTCTAAGGGACTTATGCCGTCTCTTCGACACGTCTTGTCTATTTTTAATTTAATGGGGATGATACGTTCTGATAAGCTTATAGACAAATTGGTAGCTGACCTGCATTTCCATCATTATTTAGAGATTACTGGTGATGATTTGTATGGTGAGAATCGAAATGTTGTCGTTAGTAATTCTAAAAAAGAAGTTATAGAAAACTATATTGATGATGTTTTTATTGACTTCTTTTTTAGAACGCAGAATTTTTCCCCTTTAGTTATACCACGAAAGTTTTTGGAAAATGGTGAAGAAAATAATCAAGGTTATAATTCTGAGATAATATTGCAGCTTAACAAACATCATGACCGCTGTGTTTTTGTAAAATACATGTCACGGATATTTGCTGTTAATAGTCTTTTGGCTAAAGAATATGCTGATAATTATTTTGTTAAGAGCTTCCTTCATTTGTCAAGGAACTATGGTCCTTTTTGGAAAGTTGTAGTATTGATGCCAAATACACCATTAGGGTATGAATATGATGCGTATCTTTCCTCTCTTTATGGTTATAGGCAATCTCAATCTAAACCTCAGTTTAGGGCAAAGGAAATCGAAGCGTTTAATAAGTTCTATCAGGGTAATTGGGGCAGTTTCAATTACAACGGCTTGACTACATATGGATTACTCCTTATGGAGCGAAGATATGGTGATTACCAAAAGATAAAAGATTCTCATCTATTCGGAGAATATACATTGGAAGATGTACTCTTATTATATGCTTTACTCGTAGATAAATTTGTCTTGACAGATAATAATATTACAGGCTTCTTGGCTAAGTCTCTCTCGACAAACAATATGGTATTGAAAATGTTTGCAGAGTTTGAAACGGCAAATCAAGATGCCCGTTTAATAGAGTCATACATTTGTCAACGTGATCTTTATTTGAGATTTATCAGTCCTGTAAAGAGTAAGGCTGTAACGTATAAGATTTTTGGGGGTGGAGCGAATCAACGGGTAGAACTTCAATTTTTTAACCAGGATGTAGTGATATCCGAATGCAATGGTAATACGTTGCCTCTTCCTTTTTATTATCATAGAGATATAAACTTAATAGATTAAAACTATGTATGTTAGAATTATAGACCAAGGAGAATGCCTTTCTACTACAAGAGAATATGTAGACGGGGTATATGCCAACAAAAATGAGTGGGCTAAACATAATTTCTATCCAAAGAACGGAATGGTGGGTGAATTGGTTAAAAGAACCCCATCAGCATATATTGTAAAGATTATGGATGGAATATATGTTCCGATGACAAGAAATGGCATTGAGGAAATTTCTTCCAAAGACTATGAGGCTGGTATAAAGAATAATCTTTGCTGTGGCATGGATGAAAGACAGAAAAAAATAAACGAAGGTTTGGTCACCTTCTATGAACAAACAGGAAACGATTGGTTTCATTTGTCAGACATGCGCGAAGCTTTTAAACAAGATATTGTTCGTAATATAGAAAAATTATCTTGTGATTTCAAACATGATATTTTCCTCTCTGATTTGGAAAAGTCTGCAACAATGTATGCTGTCGATATGTGTCTGGAATATCGGCGGAAATCTGGGACTACTTTGGCTCCAGTTGTGATTGCTGACATTTCCAGTCAGGTTTGTGATGTTTATATGGAATTCTTTAAAGGACAATTTAGACAGGCCAATAAAAATAATTGTATGCAATCAATATCTGAGATGCTTTCACATTCTAATGTTAGAGATATTGTAGACAATTATTATCAGAAAGTAAATGAACGTTATAGTTGGAGTTAATTGTAAATAAGATGGAATTTAATGTATCTGTTCAAGAATTGTTGAAGGCAATTGGTAATTCAAATATTAAGTCTATTGATGACAATCATTCTGATAAAATGTTTGTAAAACTGAGTAATGCTATAATTATAGGAGAACCTGATTGGAATTATAGAGTTTTCTCTTTAGTTATAGTTTATGAGAAGGAAAGGGTGAAATGCGTAATTCTTAATATGCTGATTGATCCTTTGCATTCGCAAGAATTGTGGACAAAAGTTCTTCAGGAAGGATTTTTAAATTTAGAATTATATCCAGCAACGATAGAAGATGAATATTTGGTCGGGACGTTTTGTTTAGTTCCAATTAAATGCTGAAACTGAGAATATAGTATAGGAACCGTTTGGGTAAGTGAATATTGAAAATAATTGTAGTTTATGTCAAAGTTTAAAATTCCAGGAGTTTCATTCTCCTTAAACCGGGCACTCGGTATCACGCAGGCAAAACAGAAGTTTGCACGTGAGACGGGGATTCCAACCTCTAAGGCTGGATTAGAAAGAAAAGTGGGTAAGATGGTGTTGAATGCCATTTTTAGAAAGAAGCGATGACTGGGCATCGCTTCATCTGAGGTTATATACAAATGAAATAGTAATCAATAATGAATAAAATTATGGAAAAAGAATGGTTTAATGGTTTTGTAGCCAATGGCTTGCAATTTAGATTGGATGGTTATATGATAACCAACTATGGCGTTACATATCATATTGGCGTAAAAAATATCTCTGGGCACCTTGTAGAGATAGAGGATTGTGTATATTTTCGATTTAATTCCAAGAAAGTGCGTAAGAGAAATGAGCTCGGACAATATTATCTCTTACCGGGAGGTTTTGTTCCTTACGCTGAAGTTTGGAAATCTGCCAATTTTCTGAATATGCAAACACAGCAAGCTGCGTTTGTAACTAAAGCAGCATTGATGCCTGGTAAGGAGTATCTTGTCAAGATTCATTGGAATGGAGCCAAAGAGTTAATGCAAGATGAATCGTTTATTACTGAATGTGCTAATGATATATTGTCGGCACATGATTTCCTTCATCTAGAGTTGAGAATTAGCAATTTCGTAAAAATGACTATCTGCCCTTCGGACAAGGAAAATGATTATTCATGGTTTGTTTCTCAAAAAGAAGTTTGTGAGAATTATGGGGTGTATGTTCCCGTATCTTCTACTTCCAAATAAGGTAAGGTTATTGCTCCCTATTCATTTGCGAACGGAACTGCTGTAGAATTAGATAAAACGTTAAAACGAGGATGAATTTTTTGAAATTAAGTGTCACTTTTGTGAAGTCTTTGAGTGCTTTATTCGTTCCCTGTAAATGCCCCAAACGAATTGATAATGAGAAAATTGTCGCTGGTGAAAGCTTGGCGTCCGATTCTACACCTTCGGACAGTATCGGATATCCAAAGGCTCAGCAGCCACACTATGATCTCTTGCGCTTCCTGGATGCACAGGAGTTTGCCTATACCCAGGCTTTAAGTGAACTGAAAGGAGGTAGAAAACAAAGCCATTGGATATGGTATATCTTCCCGCAACAGAAGGGACTCGGACATAGTTACAATTCAAAATACTATGGCTTGGATGGCGAGGGTGAAGCCAGAGCCTATGTTGAACATGAAATTTTGGGTGATAGACTCCGTGAATGCAGCAAGGCGCTCTTGCTCCACAAGGATAAGGACATCAAATATATCATGGGAAGCGGAATTGACGTGCTGAAACTCAAAACTTCTATGCGTCTCTTCAATAAAGTGAGTCCTAATGATGTGTTTGAGGAAGTATTGGATGCATTCTTTTAAAAACGTTCAGAAAAGTCTTAATAAGAGAACATAGGTTTCCCTTAATAATATGACCAGGACATCTGAAGTTGTAACAAATAAAGGAAATACCTCTGGAATTATCCATACGGATGATGGCATCTATGCTGACTTCTGTGGTTACTTCCCCGTAGAGAAACCGAAATACACGGTATTCGTCAGCTATAAAAGACCGGAGATTCCGGTTTCCGGAGGAGGTATGGCAGGACAAACATTTAGAACGATTGCAGAACAGATAATGAAAACTTGTAAGTAGTCAAGAATTCTTTAAAGATGATTATGTTTCATCAAAAGACAAAGAGGGTGTGTCATAAACTAATGACGCACCCTCTTTTCTGATATTTCTTAAGATAATGCAAGGTATCATCTGTCTTTTTCTGCCTAGCATTAGAAATTCCTGCAGATTATAAAAATTCTAGAATCTGAGTAATCACGTCTAAGAAAATCTATAACTTCGTACATCAGGGAGTAGTAGAAGCATCAGAGAATCGTCAACATCCCGTAATGTGGGGTAAGTTTGATAGGAATATGGTGGTGATGAAATGGTGAGAGATTAAATACTCGTATCTTTACCAATCGAATTCGTTTTTGAAATCAGCCATCATTTCTAGAAAGTCAACGGCGTAGCCTGTTCTTGCATATTCTTCTTCACGGGCAAAGACATGATTCACCAACTCGTCATTATTGCATGATGTCATAAAAGGATATTCTTCGGATTCGTTAGTCTCAGTTCCGCAGTCGAACGACTTTATTCTTGTATCTTTTGTTAATCTAATCAGTTCCATATCGCTTAAATACAAACTTTTACAGTTTTAAGAAATGCAGAACATCCCTCTTCTACTTTTTTTCTGTTAGCCATTCTTTCCTCTTTGGTCATGTTTTCTACACGTTGCATTTCTTCTTCAAATTTACGTGCTGCTTTGCCATAGAGAATTGGCGTTTCTTTGATTGGTCTTGCCATATTTATATCCTCCTATGATTAATGATTATGAGTCTTCTGCAAAGGTACGAGTTTTTTATCAAATCACCAAAGTTTTGCGCAGGTTTCTTCCTCCTTTGAATCTTTCATGCAAAATAATGACAGGTAAACCAAGGATATATGAAAATAAAATTGTATCTTTGCACCAAGTTATATTAAAATAGGTAGCAATATGAAATATCCTATAGGAATACAAGACTTTGAGAAAATCATAAAGGATGGCTATGTATATCTGGACAAGACAGGCTTGATCTATGATTTGGTTCATAATGGAACAATTTACTTTCTGAGTCGTCCTCGACGATTCGGAAAATCATTGCTCGTATCTACTTTGAAATGCTATTTCGAGGGAAAGAAGGAACTTTTTAAAGGACTTTCCATCGACAAACTGGAGAAGGAGTGGAAGCAATATCCTGTGTTGCATCTCTCTTTTGGTGGACAAAATTATATTGAGCCTTATACCCTGGAGCATGTTTTGGAGGAATTTGTTGCCCGTGCTGAACTTGTTTATGGAAAGGATGAACTTGCCAAGACTTTGAGTAGTCGTTTTCGAGCCGTACTCAAGAAAGCTCACGCAAAAACTGGAGTAAGAGCAGTTGTACTCATCGATGAGTATGACAAGCCTTTGCTTGATGTGATGGATATGGATATTTCTGTGCAGAATGAATATGGAAAGATGACTTTGGAGGATTATAATCGTAATCTTCTTAGAGGCGTTTATTCTGTGTTCAAGGAAGCGGATGATGACCTGCAGTTTGTTTTGCTCACGGGTGTCACCAAGTTCTCGCAGGTAAGCGTGTTCTGTGGCTTCAATCAGCCTAACGACATCAGTATGGACGAGCATTATGAGGCACTTTGTGGTATTACGGAAGAGGAATTGTATTCTACCTTTGATGAGCAAATCAAAGCGATGGCTGTGAGATATAAGACCACAGAGGAAGGAATGAAATACAAACTGAAGAGGAAGTTTGATGGTTATCGCAAACGAATACTTCCTTTGTGTAAGCATGTGTATGCTTTTTATCCGCACTAGCTCAAAGGCTCATGTATTAAGCATAAACAGACCCATAAAATGAAACGGAATGATATAATTTCAATTATTCAAGATAATAATATTTCCGAATATTATTCCTTGATGGATTTAGGTATTGAAGGCTATGCTTTTCCATGTCAAGAAGCACTAAAAATAGTGCAGACATGTAAACTCTTAGCGATTCCAATCTTAGGAGGTGATGTATATAGTATGAATGATTCTACTATAGAAAGCACTAGTGATAATTGGTATTATAATAGAACTCCAGATGAGTCATATTACGATTACGTGCAAAATAGTTGTAATAAATCCGAATCTTACATCAGGACTTTTATAAATCATTTTTGTGATAAGCCTTTATTTTCTTTTGTCCTAGAAGCTTAATAGGAATAATCAAATACTGGCAGAATAGGCTGTGATTAATGACGCTGATGGAACAACTATCGTACAACATATTTATACCAACAAAAAGAGGGTGTGTCATAAACTTATGACACACCCTCTTTCTTATATTTCTTAAGATGATGCTGGGCATCATTTATTAATCTTAGCCTAGCATTAGAAATTCCTGCAGATTATAGGAATTCCAGAATCTTATCGATAAACTTTTCTACTTTAGAAGAATCGGTAGCCTCATCTAACTTCTGGTTTATCTTTTCTTCTATTTTCTTGCCTACCTTGTCTGCTGCTTTATCCATGGCCTGGTTTGCCTTGTCTTCCAGTCTTTTCTGAACCTTGGCACCAAAACCTTCATCGGCAGAAGTATCATCGGAAGAACTGGTGCTTTCATCGTTGGTTCCATCAATGGAAGAGGTGTCGTCGGATGAGGAAGAGTTCATTTCTTCCAGCTGCAGATTGTCGGCACCTTCCAGCGCCTTTACCATATCATCGGCATTCATGGTGTAAACTGTGCCAAGAATACCGAAGCTGACGGTGTGCTGCTTGCCATTAAACTCTACGGTACCTTTAGAACATACAATGTAGTTGTGGTATTCGAAGAGCTGGTTCATGGCTTCATCCATGACGCTGCCCGCCATCATCTTGGCTACCGAGCGGAGGGCTTGAGTGAAGAAATTGTTGTCAGAAGTGCTGGTTGCCTTTTCGATGGCTTTGCCTACTTCCGTGCGAACCTTCTCCTTGTGGGCATCAGCTCCTGGATTGGAAACAGCGAAAACGGCTATGATGAAGACAATCAAGCCGATAATCAGCTTTATTGCCATATGGCTCTTTCGTTTCTTTGGTTGCTGCTGGAAGTTGGCATTCATGGTTGCTCCCTGTTGGAAACCTTGCTGGTAAGCCTGTTGCTGAGCCTGCTGATATGCCTGTTGCTGAGCCTGCTCAGAAGTTTGCTGCTGAGGCTCTTGGTTTTCCTGCTGGTTCGTGCTGTTTGGCTTGTTGGCTTCAACAGCCTCCAGTACAATTCTCAATTCTTCAACTTTCCAAGCCGGTGTCCAATCTGCCATTCCCTGCTTCCAGACTAATGTTTCAGGGCTGATGGCTTTCTGGACAAGCTGGTCCTGACTGAAAGGACCTGCTTGCTGACCGTTATTGTCTATGATAAAATATTCCATCTTTGTTTTTTGATTTTTGTACATTGAACTTAATGAAGCGGTCTAGCCTGTGGTCAAACCGTTTCATGTTAATGTGTAGCTTTCCACCAACCGGTCTTCTCTCTTCCCTTGATAGCTACGCTGTTCTGGCTAGGGTCGGAGATGGAAAGACCGCAATAGTTCTTCACCTTGAAGGTCTTGCCATAAAAACTCATTAAGGCAGTATAGGCTTCATCCGTATGTTCCGCTGCCTTGATGGTGAGCTTTAATTGTGATGTGAACTCATCTTTCAGATAGCCGCTAGGGTAGAGGCTGTCTACATAAACCGAGAGATCGTAGAAGAGATTTGGCGAGAAACCATCCAGAGGCTGGATAGAGTCGAGTGGCACTGTCGAAGCCAATGTATATTTGCTGTTGATCTCCTTCATGATGCTTGCCAGTTTGTCTATCTGTCGGCAGTCAATAGCCGCCATGTTGCAGTAAGGGACATTGGAATTCTTATAGAAGTTGACGACGCCTGATACTGCGCTGGAATAGTTTGGCACAGATGAACAGAGATAGCTCCATATTGTCTTGTATGGGATGCCTTCGCCCATCACTTCGCTGCTGGAACTGATCAGGAAGTTGGTTACATCCTTCAGTTCGTAAGCCGTCTCTACATTGCCCATGTAGCAGGCATCGAAGAGGATGAATTGCATCTTGAGTCCGCTGAGTTTGATGCCTTCGGCTAAGGTGGAAACGTCGATGGCATTGTCTGCCTGACTTACGCTTCCAAAGAAGCGGGTGACAGGTTTGTTGGGATCACTGCCAAACTGGATGCCGCTAAAACTGTTGGAAGTAGCATTGGATACAGCATTTTCATCATTTCCCTTTCTGATGGAACCGCCTTTTGGTCGTGCCTTATATGGATAATTCACCCAGTCGTTGGCGTAAGTCCATCCGCAACCATGTGCTCCGATAATCAAGGAGTAGTTGAGGGCTTCTGCGTTTTGTCTTACATCGTTCAGCAAGTCAGCGAATCCTTCTGCTGTGCAATGACTGTTGCCTTCGTATTTCTTGATAGGAATACGGTTCACGGTCTTGGTTGTTGCGTCATACTGAAGATCGTAGAGTGTGCTCTGATTGTATTTTTCGGTGAAGAAAACCAAAACTCTTGTATTGGTAAGGCCCTTCTTGTCTACGATACCAGCGCACATGCTGTCTACATTGTTTTCCAGGTAATCTTTCAGACCGGAAGTGTTGGTTCCACCCGTCCAAGGATAGAAGACGAAAATAGTCTGCTTGTTGACTGTTTCCACATCAACGGCTTCATCGCTACAACTGGTGAAAGTCATAGCAAGTGAAAACAAACATATAAATAAGGTGAAAAGCTTCTTGATCATGTTTCTCTTGAAAATATGAAATGTTAAGTGTGAAATGCTAAGTTCTTACACTTAACATTCCGCACTTAACATGATAAATATTAAACTATTATTTCTTCTTGAGCTCCTCGATGGTTGCCTTGAGGGCAGCAATCTTCTCAACAGAGTCGCTTTCCTTCTTGCGCTCCAGGGCTACTACCTTTTCTGGAGCGTGAGCTACGAAGTTCTCATTGCTGAGCTTCTTGCGTACGCCCATCAGGAAGCCTTCCAGGTGCTTGAGCTGAGCCTCTGCCTTCTCAATCTCGGCTGCTACGTCGATGAGGTCGCCCAATGGTACGGCAAACTCGTCGGTACCTACCATGAAGCTTGATGCATCGGCACTCTTCTCAGCGATGACCTCAATCTTGTCGAGGTTGGCCATCTTCAGAGTTACGTCGTTGTAAGCCTCGAAATCGTTCTTGCCTACTACCTGGAGAGACAACTGCTCCTTCTGGGCAATGTTCTTCTGGTTGCGAACGGTGCGAACACCGGCAATGATCTGCTTCACAGCCTCGATATCTGCTGCCAACTTCTGCTCCTCAGCTGTAGGTGCAGGAATTTCCAGCTTCTCGCGCATGATGCTCTCGCCATCCTTGCGGTCGTAGATGTGCTGCCACAACTCCTCGGTGATGAATGGCATGAATGGATGCAACATCTTCAGGAGGGCATCGAAGAAACGGAGGGTAGCGTCGTAGCTCTTCTGGTCGATAGGCTGGCCGTAAGCTGGCTTCACCATCTCCAGGTACCAAGATGAGAACTCATCCCAGAACAGCTTATATACAGTCATCAAAGCCTCAGAGATACGGTAGTCCTTGAACTGTTTCTGCATCTCCTCGTTCACCTCTTTAAGCTTGGCATCAAACCACTTCACGGCGATTTCTGCACTCTTAGGCTGCTCGATATCTGCAGTCTCCCAACCCTTAACGAGGCGGAAGGCATTCCAGATCTTATTGTTGAAGTTACGTCCCTGCTCGCAAAGGCTCTCGTCGAAGAGGATGTCGTTGCCGGCTGGAGCGCTGAGCATCATACCCATACGAACACCGTCGGCACCAAACTTGTCAATCAGATCCAATGGGTCTGGTGAGTTACCGAGACTCTTGCTCATCTTGCGGCCGAGCTTATCGCGAACGATACCTGTGAAATATACGTGCTTGAATGGCATCTTGCCACGATACTCGTAGCCAGCCATGATCATACGTGCTACCCAGAAGAAGATGATGTCCGGACCAGTTACGAGGTCGGAAGTAGGGTAGTAGTAGTTGATCTCCTCGTTGTCTGGATGCTCGATGCCATCAAACAGAGAGATAGGCCACAACCATGAAGAGAACCAGGTGTCGAGGCAGTCGCTCTCCTGCTCAAGATCCTCAGCCTTGATGCTGGCATTCTTCTCCTGAGCGAGCTTCAGAGCCTCCTCTGCAGTCTCAGCTACCACGAAATCCTTCTTGCCGGCATTGTCGAAGTAGTAGGCTGGGATGCGGTGACCCCACCAGAGCTGACGGCTGATACACCAGTCCTTGATGTTCTCCAACCAGTGGCGATAGGTGTTCTTGTACTTCTTAGGATAGAACTCGATGTCATCGTCCATCACAGGAGGGAGGGCGATGTCGGCAAAGTGCTGCATCTTGAGGAACCACTGTGTAGAGAGCTTTGGCTCGATAGGCACATTGGTACGCTCAGAGAAGCCCACCTTATTATTATAGTCCTCAATCTTCTCCATCAATCCGGCGTTCTGAAGGTCGATGGAAATCTGCTTGCGCACGTCCATGCGGTCCATGCCAACATAGAGACCTGCTGCCTCGCTGATGGTACCGTTGTCGTTGAAGATATCGATGGTCTCCAAACCGTGCTTCAAGCCGAGGGCGTGGTCGTTGATATCGTGAGCTGGAGTTACCTTCAAGCAACCGGTACCGAACTCGATATCTACGTATGTATCCTCGATGACAGGAATCTCGCGGTTTACGAGAGGCACGATTACGTGCTTGCCCTTCAGCCAGGTATTCTTCTTATCCTCAGGGTTGATGCACATGGCAGAGTCGCCCATGATGGTCTCAGGACGGGTGGTAGCTACCACGGCATAGTAACCCTTCTCATCCTTGTGCATCACGTTCTCCTCATCCACCTGCTGGCAGTCCTGCTCTACTACGTAGTACTTCAGATGATAGAGCTTAGAGTGCTCGTCCTTGTAGATAACCTCCTCGTCAGAGAGCGCAGTCTGAGCCTTAGGGTCCCAGTTAACCATGCGCACGCCACGATAGATGAGACCCTTCTTGTAAAGGTCGCAGAATACGTGGATGACGGCACGAGAGCGAGTCTCGTCCATGGTGAATGCTGTGCGGTCCCAGTCGCAGCTGGCACCGAGCTTGCGGAGCTGCTTGAGGATGATGCCGCCGTGCTCGTGAGTCCAGTCCCAGGCATGCTTGAGGAACTCTTCGCGGGTGAGGTCTGTCTTCTTGATGCCCTGCTGAGCGAGGCGGTTAACCACCTTTGCCTCAGTAGCGATACTGGCGTGGTCGGTTCCAGGTACCCAACAAGCGTTCTTGCCCTCCATGCGAGCACGGCGAACGAGAATATCCTGAATTGTATTGTTGAGCATGTGTCCCATGTGGAGCACACCCGTTACGTTTGGTGGAGGGATCACCACTGTATAAGGTTCACGACCATCTGGCTTAGAGCTGAAAAGCTTGTTGTCGAGCCAGTACTGATACCATTTACTTTCCACTGCTTGTGGATCGTACTTACTTGCTAATTCCATTCTTAATATGTCTTTTTAATTTTCTAATCTTTTTATCTTCGAAAACTGCCCCAAAAGTTACCGCAAACAATCAATTATACGATAAAATATGCAAGTTTCCTTAAAAATACGGTGCAAAGATACTACTTTTTGAGCGAAAATCATTATCTTTGCATGAAAAAATTGCAGAATGGCTAGTCAGATACCATATTTAGACGTACAAAACCTCACCAAACGATTTGGTGCGCAGGTTCTTTTTGATAAGATTTCCTTCTCTATCGCCGAAGGACAGAAGGTAGGACTCGTGGCACGTAACGGCACGGGAAAGTCTACCCTGATGTCTGTTCTGATGGATAAGGAGGGACATGAAAGCGGTGATATCATCTATCGTCGCGATTTGAAGATAGGATATTTGGAGCAGTCTCCTCAATTCGATCCGGAGGAGAGCGTGCTCGATGCTTGTTTCAATCATGAGGGAGACCCGGAGAAGGTGCTCCGTGCCAAGCAGATCCTGACCCAGTTACATATTACCAATATGGAGCAGCCGATGGGACAGCTTAGCGGAGGACAGCAGAAACGTGTTGCCCTGGCTAATGTGCTGATAGAGGAGCCCGATTTCCTGATGCTCGATGAGCCTACCAACCACCTTGACCTGGAAATGATAGAATGGCTGGAGGGATACCTGAACAGAGGAAACAAGACCATCTTCATGGTTACTCACGACCGTTTCTTCCTGGATAAGGTGTGCAATACCATCCTGGAACTTGACGATAAGACCATCTATACCTATAGAGGCAATTATGCCTACTATCTGGAGAAACGTCAGGAGCGCATGGATAATCTCCGGGCTGAAATTCAGCATTCCAAGAATCTCTACCGCAGGGAGCTTGACTGGATGCGCCGCCAGCCTCAGGCACGTGGTCATAAGGCTAAGTATCGTGAAGATGCTTTCTATGAACTGGAGAAGGTGGCCAAGCAGCGTATCGAAGACAGACAGGTGCGCTTGAAAGCATCTACCGTATACATCGGTTCCAAGATATTTGAATGCCAGTATGTTAGCAAGGCTTTCGATGACCGTGGTCAGAAGAAGGTGATACTCGATAACTTCTATTACAACTTTGCCCGATTCGAGAAGATGGGTATCGTGGGTAATAACGGAACGGGTAAGTCTACCTTCATCAAGATGCTCTTGGGTGAAGTTCAGCCGGACAGCGGAAAGTTTGACATCGGTGAGACGGTTCGCTTCGGCTATTTCTCGCAGGAAGGCTTGAAGTTCAAGGAAGACCAGAAGGTGATTGATGTCATTACCGAGATTGCCGATTATATCGACTTGGGAAATGGCAAGCACATGACGGCTTCGCAGTTCCTGCAGTTCTTCCTCTTTACTCCAGAGGAACAGCACAACTACGTATATAAGTTGAGTGGAGGCGAGAAGCGCAAGCTCTATCTCTGTACGGTGCTGATGAGGAATCCTAACTTCCTGGTTCTCGATGAGCCTACCAACGACCTCGATATCCAGACCCTCCAGGTGCTGGAGGAGTACCTGCAGGATTTTGTCGGTTGCGTTATCGTAGTAAGTCACGACCGTTATTTCATGGACAAGGTTGTGGATCATCTTCTGGTGTTCAAGGGCGAGGGCGAGATACAGGATTTCCCTGGCAACTATACGCAATACCGTGACTGGAGCCGATTGCAGGAGAAGGATGAGGCAGAGAAAGCTGCGGCTGCTGCTAAAACTGCCAGCAGTAATGCTGCAGTCAATGATGGTGCCGGCACCGCCAAGCGTGACGCCAACTTCGAGAACAAGCGCAAGATGAGCTATAAGGAGAAGCGTGAATATGAACAGCTGACCCAGGAAATAGATAAGCTCACCGAAGAGCAGAAAAAGTTGGAAGAAGCTCTGTGCAGTGGAACGCTTTCGGTAGATGAACTGACGGAAAAGAGCAAGCGCCTGCCGGAAATCAAGGATGAACTTGATGAGAAGGAAATGAGATGGCTGGAATTGTCAGAGATGCTATAGACTTTGAACTTTGAACATTGAACTTTGAGGTTTGAACATTGAACTTTATGATTAGTTCGTTTGCTGACATTTAGTGATTAACATAATAATAGAAAACATAACGATGGAAATTAAGAAATCTGAATTTACAATATCTGCTCCACGAGTGAGCATGTGTCCTAAGGATAATAAGGCAGAGTATGCCTTTATCGGTCGAAGCAATGTGGGTAAGTCTAGTCTTATCAATATGCTTTGTAATCATAAAGGTTTAGCTAAAACTTCAGCCACACCGGGTAAGACGTTGCTGATCAATCACTTCATTATCAATAATGAATGGTATCTGGTTGACCTTCCCGGCTATGGTTTTGCCAAGCGTTCCAAGACCGTCCAGAAGCAGTTGGAGCAGATGATCAGCAGCTATATCCTGCAGCGTCCTCAGTTGGCAAACGTCTTTGTTCTTATCGACGTACGCCATGACCAGCAGAAGATTGACCGTGAATTCGTAGACTGGTTGGGCGAAAGCAATGTGCCATTCTGTATCGTTTTCACCAAGGCAGACAAGCTGGGACCGGTAAAGGCTCGTATGAATGCCGAGAAATGGATGCATGCATTGGAAGATCGCTGGGAAGAGCTTCCTCCTTACTTCATTACTAGTAGTGAGAAAAAGATGGGACGTGACGAAGTGCTCGATTATATTGACGAGATCAACAAGTCGCTTGCTGGAGAATAAAAATCATCGAAACGTATGAAACAGATCAATTGGGGATTTATCGGCTGCGGAGAAGTAACCGAAAAGAAGAGCGGACCGGCCTTCAATGAGGTGGAAGGTTCGCAGGTCGTGGCTGTGATGAGCCGTAGCGAGAACAAGGCTCGTAGTTATGCTGAGCGTCATCATATCCGTAAATGGTATACGGATGCCCAGGAATTGATAGACGACCCTGATGTAAATGCCATCTATATCGCTACTCCACCATCGTCTCATGCCACCTTTGCCATCATGGCAATGCGTGCAGGAAAGCCTGTTTATATAGAAAAGCCATTGGCAGCAAGCTATAACGACTGTATCCGTATCAACCGTATCAGTGAGCAGACCGGTGTTCCTTGCTTTGTGGCATATTACCGTCGTTATCTTCCATATTTCCAGAAAGTGAAGGAGATCATTGAAAACGGTACCATCGGCAAGGTAATCAATGTACAGATCAGATTCTCTGTGCCTCCACGTGACCTTGACTATAAAAACGAAAAGGAATTGCCTTGGAGATTGCAGCCGGATATTGCAGGTGGAGGTTATTTCTATGATTTGGCCCCACACCAGATTGATTTGTTGCAGAATATTTTCGGTGTTATCACCCGTGCACATGGCTATCCTGCCAATCGTGCTCATCTCTATAAGGCTGAGGATACCGTTTCAGCTTGTTTCTTCTTCGAAAATGGGGTTACGGGCAGTGGAAGCTGGTGCTTTGTGGGACATGAGAGTGCAAAGGAAGACTGTATCGAGGTTATCGGTGATAAGGGTTCCTTGTCTTTTTCGGTATTTACATACGAACCTATCGTTCTCATCACGAGTGAAGGAAAACAGAGTATTACCGTACCAAATCCTTCCTATGTGCAATTGCCGATGATCAAACATGTCATAGAGCATTTGCAGGGCATCGGGCATTGCGACTGTACGAGTATCTCGGCTACACCGGTTAACTGGGTGTTAGACCGTGTTTTGTGGAAGAATTAGACTTAAAATAAGAAAGTCTCTGTATGAGAAAAATTTGTTTTTTGTGGATGATGTTAACCTTTTTTCTGCTGCCTGTAGGGGCAGCAGAAGAAGAGGTTTTGTCTGCAAAAGACGATGAAAAGAAGGTGGAGGTAACTGATACCCTTTATGTACGCCATCTTTTCAATTCTACCATGTTTAAGCACAACTCCACGGATAGCCTGATAAGAGCCCGCCATAAGCGGACTTTCTTTCATCAGGTGGGCAATGTCTTTACCCGGTTCTTCCGGGAATTCAATACCACAGATTCTTCCTATATCGAAGACCAGCATTACAACTATACAGTAATGCTGCAGAATACGAATACCTACGAGATTTATACCTTGCGCAACAAGGAGGGACAGAGCATTACCTTTGCCCCTGACCCTTCCTGGCGATTAGGTCCGTATCTGGGATGGCGATGGGTATTCCTGGGTTATACTTTCGACTTGAAGCATATCAATGCCAATAACAGTCATACGAATAAAAAGGAGTTTGACTTGAGTCTCTACAGCAGTCTGCTGGGTGTTGATCTCTTCTGGCGTCAGACAGGTAATGATTATCATGTGAAGCGCATGAATCTGGGAGAACATATCAACTGTGATGCGATGAGGAAGGCGCCTTTCGGGGGATTTAAATCGAGTATCAAGGGGCTCAACCTTTACTATATCTTTAATCATCGAAGATTCTCTTATCCAGCTGCTTATGCGCAGAGTACCGTGCAGCGCAGAAGTGCGGGCTCCATGCTCCTGGGTATCGGATATACCCAACACAAACTGGAAGTGGATTGGGACAAGCTCACCCAGCTTGTTGATGAACGCTTGAACCAGGGTGTCCCTTCTGGAGAGCAGGCTAAGATAGACAGTAGCCTGATGTTTTCGCAGGTGAAGTATAGTGATATCAATGTGAGTTGTGGCTATGCTTATAACTGGGTGTTCGCCAAGAATTGGCTTTTCAATGCCTCGCTCTCGGTGGGGCTTGCCTACAACCAGTCTACCTCGGATAGCGAAAGTGAACATTTCGACATCAAGAACTTCCGTTTCAGGAATGTCAACCTGGATGGTATAGGAAGATTTGGAGTAGTATGGAACAATACCCGATGGTATGCGGGCATGAGTACTATCATCCATTCTTATAATTATAGAAAATCTCAGTTCTCTACCAATAATTCCTTCGGTTCGGTCAATCTGTATTTCGGAGTTAATTTTGGAAGAAAACGTAATCATTAAAACTGTAGGAAGATGAAAATTCTAAAGAGAGTGTCTGTATTAGTTTTGGCTGTCCTGTCGTTGATGCCATCTATGGCAAAGAGTGGTGTTGTGTATCAGCGCCAGGACAGTATTCGTATCGTCAACTTGTTGAAGCAGGCAAAAGCCTTGAAGACGAAACCTGCCAACTGGATGCTGTGGTTTGGCAAGCAGTTTGTGGGGATTCCATACGTTGGAGGTACCTTGGATAGGACAAAGGAAGAGGTTCTCATCGTGAATACACGTGAACTCGACTGTACCACCTATGTAGAGATGGTGACTGCCCTGACGATGTGCGCCCAGAAACATGAAACCTCCTTTGCTTCCTTCTGCAAACATTTGAAACACGTGAGATATGTAGGTGGGGAAGTATCTTATATGAAGCGCCAGCATTATTTTACCATTTGGATGGACGATAATGAAAAGGAGGGTATCGTCAGAAACATCGCTCCTAATCCACCTTTTACAGCCATCCAGACTGTCAATGTCAACTGGATGTCTACTCATACATCGAGCTATAAGATGCTTTCGGCTCATCCTGAATGGAAAGCAGGTATTCGCCAGTTGGAGCAGAGCGTAAACGGGAAGAAATACCGTTATGTTCCCAAGTCGACCATTGCCAATAACCAGATATTCAGAAAGGCTATCCATGACGGTGACATCATCGTGATTGTTACCAATAAGAAAGGATTGGACACCACGCATATCGGTCTGGCTTCCTGGCACAAGGACGGACTCCACCTGCTCAATGCAAGCAGTATACATAAAAAAGTAATAGACGAACCGATGACACTGTATACCTATATGCAGAAACATCCGGTGCAGATTGGCATCCGTGTGTGTAGGGTGCTATAATTTGGCACGCTATTTGTATAAGCCATAGCAAATATTAAAAATAAAATAATAACATTTAAAGATATAATAACTATGGCACAGAAAGGTAATATCGGTGTAACGACAGAGAACATTTTCCCTGTCATCAAGAAATTCTTATATTCAGATCATGACATCTTCCTCCGTGAGATGGTTTCCAACGCTGTGGATGCTACACAGAAGTTGAAGACTCTCGCAGCTCAGGGTGACTTCAAGGGTGAGATTGGCGACACTACTGTACGCCTCTCTCTCGACGAGAAGGCTGGTACCCTCACTATCAGCGACCGTGGTATCGGTATGACAGAGGAGGAAATCGATAAATATATCAACCAGATTGCATTCTCAGGCGTAACCGACTTCCTCGACAAGTATAAGGAGAATGCCAATGCCATCATCGGTCACTTCGGTCTCGGTTTCTATTCTTCTTTCATGGTAGCCAGCAAGGTGGAAATCATCACCAAGAGCTACAAAGAGGGTAGCAAGGCTGTAAAGTGGAGCTGCGACGGTTCACCAGCTTTCGAAATCGAGGACGCTGACAAGGCTGACCGCGGTTCAGATATCGTTCTCCATATCGCTGACGACTGCAAGGAATTCCTCCAGAAGAGCAAGATCGAGGAACTTCTGAACAAGTACTGCAAGTTTATGGCAGTGCCTGTGGCATTCGGCAAGAAGACGGAGTGGAAGGACGGCAAGAACGTGGAGACAGACGAGGATAACATTATTAATAATGTGGAGCCTCTCTGGACCAAGACTCCTAGCACCTTGAAGGATGAGGACTACAAGAAGTTCTATCATACTCTCTATCCAATGCAGGACGATCCATTGTTCTGGATTCACCTGAACGTAGATTTCCCATTCAACCTGACGGGTATTCTCTACTTCCCACGCATCAAGAACAGCATCGACATGCAGCGCAACAAGATTCAGCTGTATTGCAACCAGGTGTTCGTAACAGACCAGGTAGAGGGCATCGTTCCTGAGTTCCTGACCCTGTTGCATGGTGTTATCGACTCTCCGGATATCCCATTGAACGTGAGCCGCAGCTACTTGCAGAGCGACAGCAACGTGAAGAAGATTTCTACCTACATCACCAAGAAGGTGGCAGACCGCTTGAACTCTATCTTCAAGGAGAACCGTAAGGAATTCGAGGAGAAGTGGGATGACCTCAAACTCTTCATCAACTACGGTATGCTTTCACAGGATGACTTCTACGACCGCGCCAAGGACTTCGCTCTCCTGAAGGATGTAGAGGGCAAGTACTTCACTTACGAGGAGTACAAGACGCTGATCAAGGACAACCAAACCGATAAGGATGGCAACCTGGTATATCTCTATGCCAACAACAAGGAGGAGCAGTACTCTTACATCGAGGCTGCCAAGCAGAAGGGTTATTCAGTGCTCCTGATGGAAGGTCAGCTGGATACTCCAATGGTCAATATGCTGGAGCAGAAGTTGGAGAAGAGCCGCTTCACCCGTGTGGATGCGGATATCATCGACCGACTCATCGTAAAGGAAGATGCCAAGAAGACAGATTTGACAAAAGACCAGTCTGACAACTTGACAGAAGTATTCCGTTCTCAGATGCCTAAGCTCGACAAGGCAGAGTTCTTCGTAGAGATTCAGGCATTGGGCGAGCAGAACCAGCCGGTGCTCATCACCCAGAATGAGTACATGCGCCGTATGAAGGCAATGAGCCAGTTCCAGGCAGGCATGAACTTCTACGGTCAGATGCCAGACAGCTACAACATCGTATTGAACTCCGACCATGCTTTGGTGAAGAAGGTATTGGAGGATGCTGAGGCTAACACAGCAGATGCATTGAAGCCAATCCTTGCAGAAATCAAGGGTCAGGAAGCTCGTCTCGCAGTGCTTCATCAGGAGCAGGGCAAGAAGAAGCCAGAGGAGATTACCCAGGAAGAGAAGGATGATGTTCACAACACAGAGAAGGCTATCAGCGACGAGAAGGCAAAGCGCAATGATATCATCTCGGGCTATGCCAAGAACAACAACATTGTTCATCAGCTCATCGACCTCGTCCTGTTGCAGAACGGTATGCTGAAGGGTGCTTCTCTCGATGCTTTCCTGAAGAGAAGTGTGGATATGATCAAGTAATTGGGGCTTTGTTAAAGCGTATATTACTTTACGAAATGTAACATTGAAGGTTACAAATTGTTTCTAGATATGTGCTAAATGTTTCAAAGTAGACATTTAGCACATTTTTTTATCTCGTTTCTTTGGTGATGCAATCTGTTTTTCGTACCTTTGCAATACAATTAACGTAAAAGCATAATGATCAAAACCACCATCATGGAACAAAACATTGAATCTAAGCACAGCATCATTGCTGAATACTATACGGAGTGCTACGCCGAATTGAAAGGGTTTGTAGCTTCTCGCTTGCTGGGGGATGAAAAAGCCGAGCAGGCAGAAGATATCGTGCAGAATGTTTTCGTGCGCCTGTTGAAGATGGATTGTATGATTACACGTATTACTTTACCTTGTCTGGTATATACTATAGCACGCAATCTTATTCTGGATTATTGGCGTCACAGGCACAGTCTGGAAAAATATGAGTATGTGGTCCGGAACACTGATTGGCAGAACAGGTATGTAGATGATGTTGCTACCATCTATTCTGCCCATGAGATTCAGAGGAAACTGGAAGACGGTATTGCACAACTTTCAGAGAAGCAAAGTAGTGTCTACAGGTTAAACCTGGAAGGAATGACGGTGAAGGACATTGCTCTCCACCTGAACATCAAATATAAGTGTGCAGAGCATTATTTAGGTAATGCGCGCAAGAGTGTGCGAAGATACGTAAAAGAGGAAATGGCTTCTTAGTTTTTATATGTGTGTAAGAAAGAAATATGTGTATAAGATAGGAAATATGTGTGTAAAATAGAAAAAGGTGTCAGCAATCTCGTCAGAGAATGGCTGGCACCTTTTTGGTTAGTTTTGCTTGAAGGCGACAACATGAGTCAGCGCCTTGTCCATATAGAATGTCTGTGTGAGCTCTTGCTGTTTGCCATCCTTGTCAGTCAGCTTATAAGTGGCCCTTATATATAATAAGGTGTCGGTAATGGCATTGTCATTATAGCTGATGTCTTTCTTGATGTATGGTAAAGTGCTCATCTCCTTGCGCATTGATTTTACTTTATCTATGTCAATCATGGCAGTAGGAGTGAGATTGCTGAATCGCTCATAGCTGCAGTCATTGTCCGTGGCAAGGTTCTCATCCAGGAAATCCTTGACCAGTGACTTGGCCTTGTACTGGTCTCCACAGGAGGTGAGAGCCAATACGAAGCCCAATGTCAATACATATAATATCTTTTTCATATCCTGAGAATGTGGGAAATGAAACAATATCTGTTGTTATTTATCGCTGCGCAGAATGTCCAGCATGTGATCCCATACCATCTGGACGGTAGGAATCAGAAGAGCCTCGTCTGGAGTGTGGACATTGCGAAGAGTAGGACCGAAGCTTACCATGTCGAGGTCTGGGTAACGCTCAGAGAAGAGACCGCACTCCAGACCGGCATGGATGCCCTTTACCAATGGCTTCTTGCCGAAGAGTTTTTCGTAACTCTTCACGGTGATGTCGGTCAGCTTGCTGTTGGCACGCATCTTCCATGCAGGGTATTTTCCGCCAACGTTTACCTCGGCTCCAGCCAGGAGGAATGCTGCCTTTACAGTGTTGGTCATATTATCCAGGTTGCTCATCACGTTACTGCGCTGAGAAGCCACGATGTGGATGCTGTTCCCGTCGGTAGCAACGCTTGCCACATTGCTGGAAGTCTCTACCATCTCGGCGAGTGCCTCGTCCTGACAGTTGGTAAGAGGACCATTGTCTACAGCCTGCAAAGCCATGATGAATTTGTCTGCAACGGTCTTCTCGATGACAGGAGCAGCATCGGCAGAACCCATGTTGAACTGCATAGACTGTTCTGTAACATGGAATTCATCCTCTACTTCAGAAGCGAAGATGTTCCAATCAGCACGTACCTGCTCTTTAGCCTCATTCTTGACAGCGAAGACAATCTTGCCGTCACGAGGGATGGCATTGTGCATCTTGCCGCTGTTGAAGCTAACCAGACGGAGTTCACCACCCTGTTTCTCGTTCTCCAGGAAGAGGAAACGGGCAAGCAGCTTGATGGCATTGGCGCGCTTCTTGTTGATGTCATCGCCTGAGTGACCACCGTTGAGACCCTTCAGGGAAGCCTCCATGAAGAAATAACCTGCAGGAGCCTCCTCACGGTTGAAGTGGAAGGTAGCCTTGGTAGTCTGACCGCCTGCACATGATACGAAAATCTGTCCCTCATCCTCTGAATCGAGGTTGATGAGCATCTTGCCGGTCATGAAACCAGCCTTCATGCCAACGGCACCTGTCAATCCTGTTTCCTCATCACGGGTGAAGACGCACTCGATAGGGCCATGCTCGATATCGTCGGCAGCGAGGATGGCAAGTTCGATGGCACAGCCGATACCGTCATCAGCACCGAGGGTAGTACCCTTTGCCTTGAGCCATTCACCGTCTACGTAGGTCTGGATGGCATCCTTATGGAAGTCGAACTCTACGTCTACCAATTTGTCGCAAACCATATCCATGTGGCTCTGGAGGATGATGGTGTCAGCGTTCTCATATCCAGGAGTTGCAGCCTTGCGAATGAGAACGTTTCCTGTTTCGTCGACCAAAGTCTCGAGCTGATGGCTTTTGCCGAATTCCTTCAAGTACTCAATCATGTTTTCCTCATGCTTGGAAGGGCGAGGTATTTCGTTGATTTTAGCGAACTGCTCAAACACGAGAGCAGGTTTTAATTCTTTTTTTTCCATTTATTTAAATATTTATGTTATTTTGTTTTGAATTTTCTATTATTTCTTTATTTTATTTTGAGTTTTCCTCGAAAAATCGTACCTTTGCAACGCGAAGTGCACTAAGGCACTGCAAAGGTAATAAAAATGATAAAATTAATGTTATTAAGTCTGTTAATAATTGCTATAGCAATGGCATTATTTAGCGTGAAATTGATTTTCAAGAAGAATGGTAAGTTCTCTTCCCAGCATGTTCACGATAATCCGGGCTTGCGCAAGATGGGCATCCACTGTGTGGTAGATCAGGATCGCGAGGCGCGTGAAGCCAATAAGGCTTATTAGAAATATGAATGAATTGAATTTACCGGGAGTAAGAAATTAATAAGTAGAAATATAAATTATAAAATACTAGAAAATGAAAAAGAACATTTTGAGTTCAGTGGCTATTGCTGCTGTTGCTGCTTTGTCATTGGCATCTTGCAACAAGTCACAGCCTCAGGTTGAGGCTAAGTCAGAGACTAAGGCTTCTACGGGGTTGAAGGTTGCATACGTTGAGGTTGACTCAATCATGACTCAGTATACCTTTGCTAAGGAGTATTCTTCTATCTTGGAGAAGAAGAGTCAGAATATTCAGGCTACTATCGCACAGAAGGGTCAGCAGTTGCAGGCTGCTGCTGCTAATTTCCAGCAGAAGATTCAGCAGAACGCATATACTCGTGAGCAGGCTGAGGCTATTCAGGCTGGTCTTCAGAAGCAGAACAATGACCTTCAGGGATTGCAGCAGCGTTTGAGCAATGAGTTTGCTGCTGAGCAGGACAAGTATAACAAGGCTCTCCACGACAGCATTGCCAACTATCTCAATAGATATAACAAGGAAAAGAAGTATAGCATCATCTTCTCTAAGAGTGGTGATAACCTGCTCTATGCTGATAAGGTTTTGGATATTACCAAAGAGGTGATTGCTGGCTTGAACAAGGCTTACAAGGGTAAGTTGAAGGGTGCAGAGAAAACTCCTGCTAAAAAATAAACAATATGCTTCGTAACGAAAGATACGATTTTATATTGAATCACTTCAGAGATGCGCTGCCGAATGTGACTACCGAGTTGCAATTCGGTAGCGCATTTCAGCTTCTGGTGGCTACCTTGCTTTCGGCCCAATGCACCGATAAGCGTATCAATATGGTTACTCCGGCTCTCTTTGCCCGTTATCCCGATGCTCTGCACATGGCGCAGGCGAGCGAGGAGGATATTTATGAACTGATCAGTTCCGTCAGCTATCCCAATGCCAAGGCAAAGCATCTTGCCCAGATGTCCCGTCAATTGGTGGAGATGTTTGGGGGCGAAGTGCCTGAGGCGACTGATGATCTGGTGAAGTTGGCTGGAGTGGGGCGCAAGACTGCGAACGTGATTCGTGCCGTATGGTTCGGCCATGCTACGATGGCGGTGGATACGCATGTCTATCGTGTGAGCCATCGCATGGGATTGGTGCCCCGCACGGCAGATACGCCTCGCAAGGTAGAGGATTATCTGATGAAGCATATTCCTGCAGAGGATATTCCGAATGCTCATCATTGGATTCTGCTGCATGGCAGATATATCTGCAAGAGTGCCAAGCCGCTTTGTGATAAATGCTTTTTCAATGAGCATTGCCCTAAACTATTAAAGGACAGTAAACTTTAGATAGTGATTAGTTGTTAGTGATTAGTGATTAATTAGTAGTGATTAGTGATTAATTAGTAGTGATTAGTTTGTTAATCACTAATCACTACTCACTAATCACTACTCACTAATCACTACCAATTAATCACTAATTAAAGTTTTATGGTTTTATTCAACAGGTAGTTGTCCAGGATAACCATGGCAGCCATTGCTTCTACTACGGGTACGGCTCTTGGCAATACGCATGGATCATGTCGGCCGCGGGCTGTAAGCTTGGTCGGATTTCCTTCCAGATCCACAGTGTCCTGTTCCATCAATAGGGTGGCTACAGGCTTGAATGCTACCCGGAAATAGATATCCTGACCATTGCTCAAACCGCCCTGGATACCTCCGCTATGATTGCTTCTGGTCGTGATGCGGGCTGCAACATCCTGGTTGATGGATTTATCTGCAGTCTGATTTGTATTTTCATCCTTCGGAACAAACACATCATTCTGTTCGCTTCCACGGGCGGTAACGCCAGCAAATCCCTCTCCATATTCAAAACCCTTCACGGCATTGATGCCGAGCATGGCTGCACCCAGTTGTGCATGGAGCTTGTCGAATTCCGGTTCACCCAGTCCCGCAGGGCATCCCTTGATTACGCATGTGATGATGCCTCCAATGGTATCACCGTCGGCTTTAACCTGGGCAATGAGGTCTTCCATCTCCTTGGCTTTAGCCTGGTCCGGACAACGTACCGGATTGTCTTCGATGGTATTGAGGTCATACTGATGGTAATCTTTCTCCAAAGCGATGTTTCCCACCTGCGATGTGTAGGCAGTGATGCTGATGCCCAGCTGGCGGAGTGCCAACTTGGCAAGGGCGCCACCCACGCAGCGTGAGATGGTGATGCGGGCAGATGAGCGTCCGCCTCCCCGATGGTCTCTGATTCCATACTTCTCGTTGTAGGTGAAGTCGGCATGTGATGGGCGAAACAGACAGCGCATGTTCTCATAGTCTTGAGAATGCTGGTTCTGGTTTCGTACTTCAAAGCCGATAGGTGTTCCCGTTGACTTTCCCTCGAAGACACCACTTAGAAATTCCACCTTGTCTGCTTCCTTTCGGGCAGTAGTAATGTGACTTTGTCCAGGGCGTCGACGATTCAGTTCGCTCTGGATAAAGTCCATGTCTATGTCAATGCCAGCAGGGAAACCGTCGATGACGCCTCCTACAGCTATGCCGTGACTCTCTCCGAAAGTGGTGAGAGTGAAAAGATTGCCAAATGTATTCCTCATTGTCCTATGTATGATATAGAGGCTCGTTCTTCCCATGATGATAGGGTAGGTAAGCCTCATGAGTTGATATGAAGAGCGGCTATCCCAATTTTGCTTGAGACAGCCGCTATAGTTTATTCTCAAATATTACTTGTTGCAATCGCAGCCGCCTTCGCAGTTGCCGTCCTTGCAGTCGCCACCACAGTTGTCGCAACCGCCACCGCAACCACCAGCTTCACCGCTGATCATCTGAGCCATCTTAGCGATTTCCTCAGCTGTTGCTTCACGGCTTTCCAATACCTGACCGCAGAAGTTGAGCTTCAAACCTGCCAATGGATGGTTGAGGTCGCATGTAACCTTCTCGTCGGTGATATTCTTAACGACAGCATTGAAGTGGTTGCCGTCCTCGTTCTGCAATGGGATGATGGCACCAACCTGTACGTGCTGAGCATCAAACTGGCCATTGACTGTAAAGATCTGCTTGTCGAGATCGAGTACGCGCTCGTCATAGTGGAGGCCATAAGCCTGCTCTGGCTCCAGCTCAAAGTCGAACTCCTCGCCCTTTTCAAGATTTACCATCTTCTCTTCGAATGCTGGCAATGTTACGCCCATGCCGCTGATGAAGATGAAAGGACGCTCGTCTGTTGTACGCTCGATGAGCATTTCTTCACCGTTATCACCTTTAGTTACATCGTAGAGTGCATAAGACACTACGATAAATTTGTTCTTGTTGTTTGATTCCATTATTATTTATGTTTTTATTTTATCTTGTTTTGATACTATTACCTATTTATATATATAGGCAATATGATTTTATTTTTTCTTATTCATGCGTTGGCGTCTTTGAATGCTGACGCTTTTCACCATTTCCATGCGCTCCAGATAGATAGGACGCCATTTGTCTATGATGTCTTGCAGGCTCTTGCTCTTTTGGGATAGTTCTGCATATTCGTCGCTTTCTGTCTGATTTGCCTTTTTCAGTTCAAGCATGCGGGCGATGAAATGCTTCTGCTGTTCTTCGGCTGCCTTCAGTTGGCTGCCGAGTTTTTCCAAGCTTTCCATAAATGCCAGTGCCTTGTCTATATGAGTCTGTTGTTCCATTTATTCTTTAATTGTTGCTTAACTTCTGCAAAGGTACAAATAAATATTGGGATATGGAAGAGAAATCAAGGAAATTTTCCTCTCCACCTTAATTATTTTGAGCCATCTTACAATTTGTTAGCTAAAATCTGTAAAAAATTACTTTCTGCTCCTGGTTTTAGACTGCTCTTGTTGATTTATGTCAAATAATAAACGGATTTTTGAAAAAAAACAAATAAATGTTTGCGCACACAGCAGAAAGTTCGTATCTTTGCAGCGTCTTAAAGAAATAAGACTATAGGATAATGTTTAACAAGAGTTCTCTGGGAACGGAGCAATTAGGATTTCTGCTCCATGAGACTCGTAAAGTAAAGAAAGGTAAAAAGATTATGAAGAAGATTATGATTTTAGCAGTAGCATTGTTGAGTATGACAACTACTTTTGCAGCAGAAGAGGCTACAAACGCAACAGCAGCTTACAACATGAACATCAAGATGGGTAGCTTGGCTGATGCATTGTCACTTAATATCGATCAGGTTGATGCTGTTTCTGACGTTCACAAGAACTTCACAGCAGACATGATGAATGCTGCTTCAGCATCTAAGGAGGATCGTTCAGCTATGATTGACAAGGCTGTCATCAAGGATTTGAAGTACATGCACAGCATCCTCAACAATACACAGTATCGCAAGTACGTGATGCTTTTGAATGCTACACTCATCAACCGTGGTTTGAAGTAATCACGCAGGTGTAGATTCAAGAATCAAAATAGATTGAGAGAGAGATTTTAATAGAAACTGCAGGTTGGATTTCATATCTGACTTGCAGTTTTTTTTATTGTCTGCGCTTGAAAACTCTGGGTTTTTCCGGGATATCTCTGTGAAATAAATCCGTATCTCTGTGTTTTTCACTCCGTATCTCTGTGATATAAATTCATATCTCTGTGTATTCTATTCAGAAATACGCAGTTTTCTTGTCCTGATTCTGTATGTTCAGGAAACTATCGTATGTTTATCTTTTTTCAGATACCTACTATTAGGTAATAGTGAAAACCCCCATTTTTAGGTATTGCACATTCAGAGAAAAAGTAGTACCTTTGCAAACGAAAACAAGAAGATGTTTGAAACTTAAGATATATTCGGTTTATTGTGACTTTTAGATAGAATAGTTACTTATCAGAAAAATAAGAATCTTGTTCGCTAATAGAAATAATTCATAATGTTTTTGTATAATATGTAGAAAGGGCTGCCTGTGAAGGTAGCCCTTTTCTGCTTTTGTCCTATTTTACATATCTCAGTATCTCCTTGCTTTTTCTGCTCTTTTTTGCCGGAAGGGGCATGAAGCCCTCGGTAAGTCCGGTTTTCTCTGTCATCACCTGGAATACTGCTGCCGCATAGCCGGAAAGCTTCAGCGTCTGCAATTCCTCATTGATGGCATCTTCATCATAATTATCGGCATATAATAAGGTATGCAGGCTGTCCAGATAGTTCTGTGGAATGTTCTGGTGAGGCATACGACTTTTTATCTGCAGGATTTGAGCGATGATAGGCTCCTTGGTCTGTGCAGCAATCATTTCTGCCTTGTGCTGTTCAAAACCGGAAAGGGTAGAGGTGTTGGTGTCTGCCCAGTTGTCCAGCATGGCGCCTTCTGATGTGAGATGACTGTAACCGAAATATCTGATCAGGGCGATGTTCTTGTTCCAACCCAGCTGGGCGAGATAGTTCTTCTCCATCGGTGTTGTGGCGATGACGAGATCAGCTTTTTGATACATCGTCTTCTGATACATGAGCGACTGGAGGCTGCGCTTGAGGTGAGGATTCTTCCGGTTTCGTTCAGAGATGTCTCCGAGTGGACACACCATGTATGGAATGCCCATCTTGCGTGATTTTCCGGCAAGCTGTGCTCCCTGCATGGTCCATGCTCCCAATATCATAACGATGTCGGCATCTGCCAGATTGTGGGTGATGTCGAGCTTTTTGCCAAGCGCTTCAATGTATGGGAGGTACATTTTCAGCGTCTTCTTCTGTTTAGCTATATACAAATATACTTTCATGGTTGTGTCTTTTTAAAATCCTTTAATCCAGATTTTTCCTCTTGTAATCTAATTCCCGAAATCTATTTCTCCGGTATCTTACAGCTTATGGCTGGTGAAGTCATTCTTGTCTGCACGCCAATATCTTATCTTGTTGGCGAGGTTTCTCCAGATGATTCCATATTCATAGAACGGCAACTTGATGATGTTCATCTCATCGTCGAAGTGCCTGATGGCCTTGATGGCAATGATCATGCGGAGCAGGAAGAGCAACAGGAGAGCGAAGCCGGCTATTCCCGTTAAGAGCCAATCCTGCGTGATGATGGCGAAAGCTAATACTGCAATAGAAGCAATGAGGCTGAGATGAGGGAAGAGATGATCGAAGAACATCAGAGTTCGCATAGATTTCGCCCTATCTAAACTCTTTTGTGATGACAGGTGATAGAGGTGGGCGTTGTGCCATGACTTGTTGGTTGGTTCGTCACGGACCAGCCAGGCATCGCTATCCAATACTACAGCTGTTTCTCCCAGTTGTCCATACTTGTTGACAAGGAAATCATATTCTCCACGTACATACTCCAGGTTGCCCTGGTAGCCTTGTTCCTGCATGAACTGGCTTTTGCGGAAAGCTACGTTTGGCATGTGGCTGCGATAGCCATAAGAGTGCTGGGCACGTCTTAACAGATAGAATGCCTTGCGTATGCTGTCGAAACGGCGGACACCTTTGGTTTCTTCATCCAGTTCTACATAGCCCAGGACCAGATTGCATGATTGACAGAAGTGTTGAGACATGGCTGTCAGCCAATTGTCGTTCTTTGGCTTGCAGTTTGGCTCGGTGAGGATGATCCATTCATACTTGGCTGCTTTTACACCGAGCGTAATCTGCAATTTCTTGCGGCTCATATAGCGGGAACTCTCAGGAATGTATGTATAATACAGATGAGGATTCTCTGCAGACAAGCGCTTGAGATAGTCCTGGGTTTCTGCATCTGTGCTTTGGCAGACTACGATGACCTGATAATCGGCAGCGTATTGCTGCTTGAGGAACAGCGGGAGGTTGCGTTCCAGTTCGGGCAGATTATCATGAGCGGTAATAATTACTGTTATCGGTTCTTTGGATACCGGAGTATCTTCCTCATTTTCCTCTGTTTTAGGAAAACGCAGCGAGCGCAGGAATGGGTTTATCAGCGATCCGAGAATCGCCAATAAAACCACTGCTGCGCCAGCTATAATAGTTGTTAAACTAATTGTCATCATTTCTTTTTCTCGTATTTCTTATGCTTTTGCCCTTCTGGGGCATACGGCATTTGACTTTAAAAGTCTTCAGTGATGTAACCCTTTGGCAACTGACGGCAATTGTACTGACTCGCCATAATCTCACCGTAAGCGCCGGCAGAGCGGAGAGCGATGAGGTCGCCGCGATGGGTCTTGTTCAAGTCGGTTGCCTTAGCGAATACATCGCTTGATTCACAGATAGGGCCTACCACATCGTATGTCTCCATAGGTTCATCGCTGGAGATATTCTCGATTTTGTGATATGCCTGATAGAGGGCAGGGCGAATCAAATCGGTCATTCCGGCATCAACGATGGCGAACTGCTTGGCTGTACCCTGTTTGATGTAGAGGGTCTTGGTGATGAGGCTTCCCATCTGACCTACTACGGCACGACCTAACTCGAAGTGGAGTTTCTGACCATCACGCAACTTCAACTTCTTGGCGTATGTATCAAAGTAATCCTTGAAGTCAGGGATTGGTACACGGTTAGGGTGGTTATAATCGATGCCCAGGCCACCACCTACGTTGATGTTCTTAACCACGATATGATGAGCTTCCAGCTGGTTCTGCAACTCGTTGATTCGGTTGCAGAGAGCCTCGAAGTCACCCATGTCAAGTATCTGACTACCAATGTGGAAGTGAAGTCCCAGGAACTTGATGTTCTTCATTTTTGCAGCTTCCTCGATGACGCTCTCCATATCGCGCATGGCGATACCGAACTTGTTCTCTGCCAGACCGGTTGTGATGTTGGCATGAGTATGAGCGCCCACATCAGGGTTGATGCGGAAGCACACCTGAGCTATCTTATTCTGTTTTTCTGCAAGTTCGTTAATAATCTCAAGTTCCGGAATGCTCTCTACATTGAAGCAGAAGATGCCCTTCTCCAGACCGAGATTGATTTCCCAATCACTCTTGCCTACACCTGCATATACAATCTTGCTGGCAGGGAAACCTGCCTTGATGGCTGCCTGAATCTCTCCTCCGCTCACGCAGTCGGCTCCTAATCCTGCCTGACAGATGATGTTGAGCACCTTAGGATTGGCGTTTGCCTTCACGGCATAGTGAACCTCAAATCCCGGATGTTTGCCAGCCTCTTCGTTGATGGTCTTCAAGGTTTGGCGCAACACATTGGTGTCGTAATAGTAAAATGGAGTCTGTATCTCCTGAAATTTGTCAATCGGAAATGTTCCTTTCATTTCGCTTAGTCTTAAATTAATATCTTATTATAGTCAAATTAGAAATCAAACGAAGAGTGGACAGGAATCATTACATACGAATTCTCCACTCTTCACTCTTCGTTCTTCACTGGTATATTACTTCTCGAACAATACCTTGCTCAAGTTCTGTAATGCCTGCTTCTTGTCTCTCTCCTTGATGAGGAATGAGATGTTGTAGTTGCTGCCACCGTATGAAACCATGCGGATAGGGATGTTCTTCAATGCATCGGTTGCGATGGTCTCGAAGCCTACATTGCTCCAATCCAGGTCACCAACAACGCAGATGATACACATGTCTGCATCTACGGTAACAGTACCATACTTCTTCAGCTCATTGACGATGTCGTTGAGGTGAGTGTCGTTGTCGATACTCATGCTCACGCCTACCTCTGAGGTAGCAATCATGTCGATTGGAGTCTGGTAGCTCTCGAAGATTTCAAATACCTTGCGCAGGAAACCTGTGGCGAGCAACATGCGGCTACTCTTGATCTTGATAGCTGTGATGTTGTCTTTGGCAGCAACAGCCTTGATCTTGCCGCGAACGATGACGTTGTCGATGATGGTACCGTCAGCCTTTGGATCCATGGTGTTCTTCAAGCGTACAGGAATGCCGGCATACTTAGCTGGCTGTACGCAGGTAGGGTGGAGAATCTTTGCACCGAAGTAAGCCAACTCGGCAGCCTCTTCAAAGTTAAGCTGGCGAACAGCTTCTGTGTGCTCAACGATACGAGGGTCGTTGTTGTGCATACCGTCGATATCTGTCCAGATCTGAATCTCCTCAGCAGGGAGAGCTGCACCGATGAGTGATGCTGTGTAGTCGCTACCACCACGCTGGAGGTTGTCTATCTCACCGTAAGCATTGCGGCAGATGAAGCCCTGGGTGATGTAAATCTGATAGCCCTGATTCTCCTCCATGATAGCAGCAAGCTTTTCCTTGATGTACTGTGGATCTGGCTCAGCATTCTTGTCTGTGCGCATGAAATCCAATGCGTTGAGCAATACTGCCTTTACGCCCTGTTCCTTCAAGTAGTTTACAACCATGTTGGTGCTCATCATCTCACCTTGAGCTACGATGCTCTTTTCCTCGAAAGAAGTGAAGAGATCCTTGGTAAATGAGCGGAGATAGTTGAACTCTCCCTGCAGGAACTCACGTGTGGTCTGTTTCATCTCATCTGTAGAGTAGAGCTCTTCCACGTGCTGCATGTATTTCTTCTCCAAGTTGTTGATTACCTCGTTTGCACCCTCTGGATTCTTCTTGTAAAGATAGTCAGAGATCTCAACGAGAGAGTTTGTTGTACCGCTCATCGCAGACAATACGATGAAAGTTGGTTCACCTGATTCTGTAACCAAAGAGGCTACTCCCTTCATGCGCTCTGGTGAGCCTACAGAAGTACCTCCGAATTTCATTACCTTCATAGTCGTAATATTTTAATAATTTATAATTTACATTTCATTTAATTCTCCTCGCCATCTTCGGTGAGGTCGATGTGATTGTATTCTTTCGTTACGTCGCGTAAAATTCCGTCTTTGCAGCGATATACGATACCTGGGAATTTGTCAAGCATCGGGATGTTGTGGGTTGTCATCACTACGGCGGTGCCTTGTTTGGTGATGTCTTTCAGCAGACTCACAATGTTGGTGGCAGTCTCCGGGTCGAGATTGCCCGTAGGCTCATCTGCGATGATAATCTTAGGATTGTTGAGCAGAGCTCTTGCTATAGCCACACGCTGCTGCTCACCGCCAGAGAGTTCATGAGGCATCTTGTCGATTTTATCTATCATGCCAACCTCGTTGAGAACTTCTTCAATGCGCTGGGTGATTTCTTTCTTTCCCTTCCATTTAGTTGCCTTGAGCACGAACTCAAAGTTCTTGCGGACTGTGCGGTCGTGGAGCAACTGGAAGTCCTGGAAGATAATGCCCAGTTCTTTGCGTAATGCTGGTATTTCCTTGCGCTTGATGGTCTTGAGGTCTCTACCGAGGATTTCAGCTTTCTCGGTTTCGCCTTCTACTAGATCAAGCTCGCAATAAAGAGTCTTTAAAAGAGAACTCTTACCAGATCCCACTTTACCGATAAGGTAAGCAAACTCGCCTTCATCAATATGGAAATTGATGTCCTTGAGGATGCATTTGTCGGCTTGGTATATGCTTACATTTTGATAATCTATTAACATCTCCTAATTTTTTCTCTTTGTTATTGGTTTATTTCATCTCGCCCTTGCTTTTGGCTATGCGGCGTTTCTTATCCCAGTCCGGGTCGTGGCGCATCTGTAATTCCTTCACTACATCTTCTATTCTCAAGCCCTTGCTGGTGAGCAATACGATGAGATGGTAGAGGAGGTCTGAACTTTCGTAGATGAGCTTTTCGTCATTGCCGTTTGTGGCTTCGATGATTGTCTCAACTGCTTCTTCTCCAACCTTTTGTGCCATTTTGTTAACGCCTTTCTTGAAAAGACTTGTTGTATAGCTGCCTTCTGGCATCTCTTCATGGCGCTTATCAATGAAGTCTTGAAGTTCTGACAGGAAGAGAATCGGATTCAGAGTGTTCTCTTCTGCCCAGCAAGTATCTGTACCCTTGTGGCAGGTAGGTCCGTCTGGATGTACCTTTACCAATAAGGTGTCGTTATCGCAATCGTTCTGGATGCTGACGAGGTTGAGGAAATTTCCTGATGTCTCGCCTTTTGTCCAAAGGCAGTTTCTGGAGCGGCTCCAGAAGGTTACCTTCTTTGTTTCTATGGTTTTATCGTATGCTTCCTTGTTCATGAAGCCAAGCATCAAGACGTTTTTGGTTACTGCGTCCTGGATGATTGCCGGAACAAGTCCACCCATTTTTTCAAAATCTATTTCCATTGTATCTTGTTTAAACTGTTTATTTTCTTTTTATATTCTCACGTTGATACCTTCTTCTCTCAAGTAGTGCTTGAGGTCAGGAATGGCGATTTCGCCAAAGTGGAAGACGCTGGCTGCCAAGGCTGCATCAGCTTTTCCTAATGTGAATGCATCACGGAAATGCTCCATCTTGCCTGCGCCACCTGATGCGATGATTGGGATACTTACCTCTTCGGCCAGTCGGGCAAGAGCTTCGTTGGCAAAACCTTGCTTTACGCCGTCATGATCCATACTGGTGAAGAGAATCTCGCCAGCACCGCGGTCGGCTACTTCCTTTGCCCAGTCGAACAAGCCAAGTTCTACCCGTTCTCGGCCTCCCTTCACGTAGCAATGCCATCCATCTGCATCCAGGCGGGCATCAATGGCGCATACGCAAACCTGAGAACCGTAATGATTGGCTATCTCATTGATGAGTTCAGGATGTCGGATGGCTGCACTGTTGATGCTCACCTTGTCGGCTCCTGCATTCAATAGACGATCAACGTCTTTAAGCTCGTTGATGCCACCGCCCACAGTAAATGGAATGTTGATTTCGGCAGCCACACGAGTCACCATATCGGTAAAGGTCTTGCGCTCTTCGAAGCTGGCAGTAATGTCGAGAAAGACGAGTTCGTCGGCTCCGGCATCGCTATAGGCTTTACCCAGTTCTACTGGATCGCCTGCACTACGGAGGTTGACGAAGTTGGTACCCTTTACTGTCTCTCCGTTCTTGACATCGAGGCAAGGGACGATTCGTTTTGCCAAGCCTTTTTTACTTTGAACTTTGAACATTGAACTTTGAACTTTATGATTACTTAACTCCTAGCTAATCACTAATCACTAACAACCAGCTTTTCAATATTGATTTTACCCTCGTAGAATGCTTTTCCAAAGACTACGGCAGGAATGCCAGCGGCTTCCAAAGCCTGTATGTCTTCATTGCAGCTTACACCGCCAGAAGCGATGAGATGCAACTGAGGGTAGGTTTCCATAACCTTTTTATATAGGTCGATGGCTGGACCCTGTAAGGTTCCATCCTTGCTGATTTCCGTGCAGAGTACGTAGCGCACTCCTTTATCAATGTACTTCTTGAGGAATGGAAGAAGGTCTTCTGAAGAATCTTCTTTCCAGCCATTGATGGAAATCTTGCCGTTTCTTACATCGGCTCCCAGAATGAGTTTATCTGCTCCATACTTGTCCAGCCATTCCATAAAAAGGTCGGGATTGGTCACGGCGATACTACCCACTGTTACCATCGTTGCCCCAGCGTCAAAAGCCTTCTCTATATCTTCCTCGGTCTTGATGCCACCGCCAAAATCAACCACAAGATTTGTCTCTGCAGTGATGGCTTTCAGTACGGCATCATTCACGATGTGCTTTGATTTGGCACCGTCCAGGTCTACTACATGAAGTCTCTTAAATCCCAGACTTTCAAAATGTTTAGCCACTTCGGCAGGATTATCATTGTAGACTTTTTTCTGGTCGTAGTCGCCCTTGGTAAGTCTGACACACTGACCATTAATCAAGTCGATGGCTGGAATTAATTCTATCATATTTCTTTTATCTCTAAGAAGTTCTTTATAATCTGTTCTCCCACCTTGCCGCTTTTTTCCGGATGAAATTGGCAAGTGAAGAAATTGTCTTTGTGGAGCGATGCGCTGTAGGGAAGAATATAATCTGCCTTGGCGATTGTCTCCTCGCAGAGAGGTACATAATAACTATGTACGAAATAAGAGTAGGGATGTGATAAGGCATCTGAAATGATTTCGTCTGTTTCGTCAATTCTGTTGCCGAATCCCCTATAAAGGTCTGTTTTCAAATCGTAAATCTCATTCCATCCCATAGCTGGCACTTTGTCTTCATGCTTCTGCGGTTGAAAACGCTTTACATCTACATCAAAGATGCCGATGCAGTCTACATTGCCTTCCTCCGAGTGACGGCACAACAGTTGCTGCCCTACGCAGATGCCCAGGACGGGTTGTTTCAAGTTTTTTATCACTTGATCCAGTTTGTGTGCCTTTAGATAATCCATGGCTTCTCGAGCTTGACCTTGTCCCGGGAAGAGTACACGGTCTGCTTTCTGAAGTATTTCGGCATCATCGGTGAGCATAGGCTCAATCCCTAAACGCTTCATGGCGTTGACTACCGAATAGATGTTTCCGGCATTGTATTTTACGATTGCTACATCCATAACCTAACGTATTTCTAGTTTTCAGTTGCAAAGGTACATATTTTCTTTCAATTTAAAGAAAATATTAGCAAAAAGATTACGGAAACAAGGAAATTTCTTGCAGATAGTTAGTAAAAGGGACAGAAAAACCGTCTTTATTATCCCGAATGGTGATAATAAAGACGGTTTTTCTGTCATTTTATCTTGTCTCTATTTTTTCTTTTATTTTTCTTCGCTATCAGCCGTTCTGAGAATGATACTCGTTGCTCCGATGGTGAAGAGGGTACCGTCTTCAATGACACGTCGTTCACGGTCGCCCAATATCTCATTGTCTACGAAGGTTCCTGTATAGCTTGGACCATCGCGGAGAACGTACTTTAAACGTCCTTTTTTGTCGCGGCTGACATTGATGACGCAGTGGTTCATGTCTACGCTAGGGTCTACAGTCTCAATAGGACAGTTGATGCCACTGTTTTTCATGTATCTGCCAATTACATTATCACCCATTTGAAGTGGAATGACCTGCTTGTATGCGAATACGTTCTCGATAACTACGATAGAACCCACGCCGTTTTCATTGGCATTTTCGTCTATAGTCTCTTCCTTGCGGGTTTCGCGAAGTTTGGATACACCCATACGGATTCCAAACTGTTTGTTGCAGTTTGGGCAAACGAAGACGAGGCTTTGACCTGCTTCATACTTGGTTTCATCGAATGTGATGAAATTATCGCATTTCGGGCAGCGTACTCTTTTCATATGTTTTTTCTTTATTTCTTTTGTTTCTTGATTATTCCTTTACTTTTGTAATCCAGCCATCCGTGAACTCCTCATAGTTGTGTAAGCGATTGAGAGCTGTATATGCCTCATTTTCTGTGCTGTACGAACCGTAGATTACTTTTACATTGGTATCGGTGATAAGTACTCGAGCTTCCTTGAACCCCTTGTTCTGTAAATATTCTGCGTATGTGGCAGCATTGCGCTTGGTAATGCGGCTAGCCAGTACAATGCTGTAATAGGCAGAAGATGTGGTGGTTATTTCGCTGTCCTGGGTCATCTTGCCAGTATTGACGGCAGGGGTTTCTGCAGCCTGAACATTGTTGGCTAATACCAACTCGTGGGCAGGCTGTGTCAATTCCTTAGGCATTACCTTGGTAAGCATACCTGTGTCGATTTGACTCTTCTGGACGTTAGAAGTGCCTAATGGGGTAGAAAGTGTGAAAAACGCAATGATGGCGATGCAGGCTGCAGCTATATTGCGAAGCCAACTCTTTCGGATACTGATAAATTCTGTACTTGAGTTCTCTTCTTCCTCTTCTTCGTTGATGAATACGGAGTTGTTGGCAGAGACAATGTTTGCCTCTTCCTTAATGTCGGAACTCTCTCTCTGCTGAGCAGGCTTGTATTCGTCTGCAGTCATCTCAACGACTGTAGTATGTTCGGCTGCTTCCGTATTCGAAATCTGTGCGAGTGGAAGCATGTCGAAACCGCCTAAACCATACAGCTCAGGTGTTAAGATGCCAGCTTCACAAGGTTCGAAAGTATAATTGCCGGTTTCATTCAATATGATGGTGCCGATATCGTTGAGTTCGAATCTGCCTGTATTCTCCAATGTCTGTTTGATTTCTGCAACTTCATCTGCAATACGGTTCAGCGCTTCTGGGTAGCTGATGTCATATGCTTCTACGTATGAAAGTGCGAGCAGAGAATCGTTCATTGTGAGCTGAGGATTAAAGCCAATGGTTCTCAGCGGTGGCAAAAACATGTTGTCTCTGCCATCGTAACGTGCATCTACATGATGAGCCATGAAGCCACCAAACTCTGGGACAATCACGCAATCGTTGCTCAAAAGTAGGATCTCTATATGTCTTTTTAGTTCATTCACGTTTGCAAAGGTAGCTATTTTTTCGGAAAAGACCAACGGTTTTTGAAGAAAATTTTATCCGGAATGATAAAAAGTTCTAATTGTTTTGTCATTCCGAGAAAAAACATTATCTTTGTGCCTAAAAAATAAATAAGGTATATAATGGAATATACAGAAACAGAAATCGAAGGCGTTTGGATTATCCAACCTAAGGTTTTCAATGATGCCCGAGGTTATTTCTTCGAGGCATGGAAACAGGCAGAGTTTGATGAGCATATAGGTCATCATGTGGAATTTATACAAGACAACGAGTCTAAGTCTAGTTTCGGTGTGTTGCGCGGACTTCATTATCAGAAAGGTGAATTCTCACAAGCTAAGCTGGTACGTGTTATCAAAGGCAAGGTTCTGGATGTTGCCGTTGATTTGCGCCGGAGCAGCAAGACTTTCGGTAAATATATAATGGTGGAATTGAGCGAGGATAATAAGCGCCAGTTCTTTATTCCTCGTGGCTTTGCCCATGGATTCCTTGTGCTCAGTGAAGAGGCTGTTTTTACTTATAAGGTTGATAACGTCTATGCACCGCAGCATGAGGCTAGTATCAGGTGGAATGATGAAACCGTAGGTATATCTTGGCCTATAGAGGGCGAAAACGTTGTACTCTCAGATAAAGACCTCAATAAGGCAAAGGCTTTTGAGGAGGCTGATTATTTTGAGTAATATTAAATTTAATATGAAACAAGCATTTAACATTTTGTTGTTGGTATGCTTCCTGATGGGGGTGGCTGCATGTGGACAGAAGTCTGAAAAAGAACAGCCTGAACAAAAGGAGGATACTACTGCCAAGAAGCTGTTGCAGGGTATTTGGCTTGATGGAGATGACGAGGATAATGTTGTCTTCCGGGTTAAAGGTGATACAATCTATTATCCTGATTCTACCAGCCAGCCTGTGTACTTTTATATCGTGGGTGATACGCTCGTGATGAAGGGAGCTAATCTGAGCAAGTATCCTATCATGAAGCAGGCTGCACATATTTTCCAGTTTAAGGTTCAGAATGGTGATATTGTCAAGCTTGTCAAGACTGATGATCTGTCTTATCTGCAGCAATTCTCTCATGAACAGCCTGTGACACTTAATCAGAACAAGCTTGTAAAGCGTGATACGGTTGTGAATGCTGGAGATGAGAAATTGCATCTGTATGTACAGGTGAATCCTACAACTTTCAAGGTCTATAAGAGCAACTACAACGATGACGGGGTAGAGGTTGATAATGTTTACCATGATAATATCGTAAATGTAAATATCTATCAAGGCTCCCGCAAGATTTTTGGTCGAGATTTCCGCAAGGAGGATTTCAAGGAGCAGGTTCCTCATGAGTTCTTGAAGCAATCGATATTGAGTGATATCGTGTTCAGAAAGGTTGATGCTGATGGCGTTCATTATAGAGTGGTGCTGGCGATGCCGGATAGCAGTATGAGTTATCAGGTGGAAATCATCATTTCGCGTGAAGGTAAAATGACAATCCGGAAAAGCTAAGCTGTTTTTCGGGAAAGATAGAAAGAAGTAATAAACCTATATATGATAAAAGGGAATTTGCAAATGAGCAAATTCCCTTTTATCGTTTAATTGAAGAAGCCAAGCAGGGCGCCTGCTGCAACGGCAGAACCGATAACTCCTGCAACATTAGGGCCCATGGCGTGCATGAGCAGGAAGTTGTGGCGGTCGTACTCCAAACCGAGGTTGTTACTGATGCGGGCGCTCATTGGCACGGCACTCACGCCGGCGTTTCCGATGAGCGGATTCAGCTTCTTGCCCTTTGGCAGGAAGAGGTTCATCAGTTTCACGAAGAGGATACCGCTGGCTGAAGCGATGATGAATGCCAGGGCACCGAGGACGAAAATCTTGATGGTATTCAGGGTCAGGAACTCCGATGCCTGAGTGGAGCATCCCACGGTAAGTCCGAGCAGCATCACCACGATGTCATTCAGGCTGCTACCTGCCGTCTTGGCAAGTCGAGTAGTCTTTCCGCTTTCCTTCAGAAGATTTCCAAAGAAGAGCATGCCGAGCAATGGAAGTCCCGATGGTACGATGAAGGTTGTGAGCAGCAAACCTACGATTGGGAAGAGAATCTTCTCGGTCTGCGATACCTGGCGGGCTGGCTTCATCTTGATGACACGCTCTTCCTTGGTAGTGAGCAGTCGCATCAAAGGTGGCTGAATTACTGGCACCAATGCCATGTAGGAGTAGGCGCAAACGGCGATGGCTCCCATCAGGTTTGGGCTCAACTTGCTGCTCAGGAAGATGGCGGTAGGTCCGTCGGCACCACCAATGATGGCGATACCGGCTGCCTGGTTGGGTTCGAAACCTAGCGCTAAGGCTATCATGTAAGCACCGAAGATGCCAAATTGGGCGGCGGCTCCAATCAGAATCAGCTTTGGGTTGGATATCAATGCAGAGAAGTCTGTCATCGCTCCGATACCCAGGAAGACGAGTGGGGGATACCAACCCTGCTTTACTCCTTGGTAGAAAATGTTTAATACTGAGTTGTCTTCGTACAGGCCAATCTCTAGTCCGGCATCTGCACGGAAGGGGATGTTGCCAAGAATGATACCTAGTCCGATAGGAACCAGAAGAAGCGGTTCGAAATCCTTCTTAATGGCAAGCCAGATAAAGAGGGCTCCCACTACAATCATAGCGAGATTTCCTGCCGTGGCATTTGCAAAGCCAGTATAGGTCAGGAACTCATTGAAGTTTTGTATGATGAAATCCATAATTTACTTTGAACTTTGAAAGTTGAACATTGAACTTTATGATTAGTTTTCTTGTTTGAAAGAGTAATCATAGTTGTTCCTGCTTTATCGCGTGTTAGGCGATAGTCACCAGTGTATCTCCTTCCATCACGGCATCGCCCTTGTTCACGTTGATGCTGGTGATGGTTCCGGAAGTCTCAGCCTCGATGTTGTTCTGCATCTTCATGGCTTCAAGGATCACGACGGTATCGCCTGCATTAACCTTGTCGCCCACCTTCACCTTGATTTCGTTGATAGTGCCAGGCAGAGGGGCTACTACTGGCTTGCCGGAGGCTGCAGCGGCAGCAGGTTGGGTGGTTGTTGCAGAACTTGCATTTGTTGCAGAAGAAGAACTGTTGGATTCTTCACTCTTCACTCTTCGCTCTTCACTTAACTTTACTTTCTGCTTGCCAGCCTTCACAGGCTGTTTCATTTCCACTTCGAATGGGATGCCATTTACGGTTACGTTGGCGATATTGCCTTCTATATCCTGGATCTCGACTTCGTAATCGACTCCTTTCACTGTATATTGATACTTCATATCCTTTGAATTTTGAACATTGAACTTTGAACTCTATGAAGTGTAAAGCTGTAGAATTGGCTTACCCTTCGGTCGCCGAACGTTGTTTCTTCACTCTTCACTTTTCGTTCTTTACTTAATATTATTAAATTTCGGGGCATTCCATCTTGTCTGTTTAGGTTTGATGGTAATGATGCCGGATTCCACATCATGTACATCCTCTAGATATTCTTTGAGGGCGAGTGAAATCACTGCCATATAAATTTCCTTATCGATACCCTTGGTCTCGAAACCATCTTTCAGGATCACATTGGTCTTGTGGCTCAGATCCTGTGTTACCTCGATGGTCTTCTTACCCGTCTTATATAATAAGGTGGCATGCTTCTCGGTGGCACGGGCGATGCGCTGCTTATGTTTCATGTAGGCTCCGAATGCCCAAAATACGATGAAGAGCAGGGCGAGACAAGAGAATACAATTCCCATTGAAAGTACGGCTATGCCGATGCCGTAGGGGTCCTGCTTCTTTAGAAGCTGCGCCTTGCTCAAGCCTACGTGCTGTGGCAGATAGCCTGGAGTTATGGCACCTGCAATGGCTTTATCCCATGTCTTGAAATCCTGGCTCAACTTGTAGCTCTCGTCGGCTGCCAATATCGGCACACTTACGGAGTCTATCAGGTCGACGGCATTTCCATCATAAAGCGCTATCCAGTTGGTCTTCTTTTCCTGAAGAATAAGGTTGAGATGAAAAGGTCCCGTGTTGGCAGAATCCTTTGCCTTCCATTGATGCCCGTTCCGGCCATCTTTGTACCATGAACTGCTGTCAAAGATGATGATACTCTTCTTGCCCCCCAGTGTGGTTCGGGGTTCATTGTTCGGTAATGGACACATCAGTTGGCGGCGTAGTTCTGGCGACATTTTCTTGTCGAGAACCCTTCGGTCGGTGGTTAGGAACATACCACGCACATTATACGTGGTAAAGGAGGAATTGCTTAATTCCACCCATGATTTGTGCAGGCCGTACTCATCTACAAGATTTGTACGGTTGTTGGTCATCACCTCCGTAATACGGATGCTCTTGGCTCCTTGACTCCAAGTGGGCAAGGAAGTGAAGGCTAGCATGGTTATCAAAAATCCCAATTTCTTCATACGCTTCTAACGTTTTATAGGGTTATTGTTTCTTGTTTCGAAATATTCTTTTATCATGTAGAAACTTCTGATGTTTCTATAGATTTATTAGGTTTATTTCTTGTGCTCAAAGGTACGAATAATTTCTGAAAAGACAACAAAAAAGGTGCACAAATTTTTATCTTTGTGCACCTCTTTTATAATTTATAACTATTACTAGTTGTTTTGTTAACTTTTGTAAGCCTTTATCCTCCGCAGAAGAACAGTACAACAATCTGAGCTGTAAAGATACGGAGGAACATACTCAATGGATATACAGTAGAGTAACCTACGGCTGGAGCCTCCTTAGAGCATGATGCGTTGGCATAAGCCAATGCTGGAGGGTCGGTATAAGTACCGGCAAGCATACCCATGATGGTGAAGTAGTTGAACTTGAACTTCAGTCGGGCGATGGTACCCACAATGAGGATAGGAATGATGGTGATGAGGAAACCGCATCCCACATACTTCAATCCGTCGCCCTGAACTACTGTGTCCCAGAATCCGGCACCAGCCTTGATTCCCACACTCGCCAGGAAGAGTACAAGTCCTATTTCTCGCAGCATCATATTAGCCGAAGTTGTGGTATAGGTTACCAGCTTCATGCGATAGCCGAAACGACCGATGAGGATGGCGATGATGAGCGGACCACCTGCGATACCCAGCTTCAATGGTACAGGCATGCCAGGGATAGCGAATGGGAGAGAACCGAAGATGATACCCACCATGATACCGATAAAGATGGTAGCGATGTTTGGTGCATCAAGGCGCTTCACAGAGTTACCCATGATTTCAGCCACACGGTTTACATTCTCTTCTGGACCTACAACCAAGATTTTATCACCCACGTGGAAGTGGTGGTTTCTGCCAGCAAAGATGTCCATACCCTGGCGTGAGATACGGGTAACGTTTACACCGTATACACTGGAGAAGTGCATCTTACCGAGGGTCTTACCATTCATTTCTGGACGGGTAACGATGATACGGCGAGATACGAAATGTTGAACTTCATCCTTCTCGCGATCCCATTCTGCTTCTACTTCGGGACCGATGAAAGCCTTGATAGCTTCAGCATCTGCCTCTGCACAAACAACGAGCAACTCATCGCCAACCTCGAAATGTGTCTTGCTGTTAGGAATACTTACTACTCCGTCGTGGAGAATACGAGAGCAGACAATGTCTCGATTCAAGAACTCAGAAACCTCTCTCAAGGTTCTTCCAGTAATATAAGAGTTCTCAACGCGCAAGTGCATATTATGAGCCTTGGCATGAGGGTTAGCCGCGTCCTCATCGTTCAACTGCTGTTCCTCCTCATCTGTATCAATCTTACAGATGTACTTGATAAGGATGGTTGCACCGATGATACCAACTACACCGAGAGGGTAAGCGCAGGCATAACCGTTGGCGATACTAGGAGCGCCATTAGGGAAAACGCTGAGCAAAGCCTCGTTGGCGGCACCAAGACCAGGGGTGTTGGTAACGGCACCATAGAGCGTACCTACCATCATTGGCAGATTGTTAGGATTGCTGGTGTCAAAAAAGAGGTAATAACATCCGAACATCACCAGGATGTTGAGCAAGATGGCAGAAGCCGACAACATATTGAGGGTTACACCACCTTTCTTAAAACTCTCGAAGAAACCTGGACCTACCTGCAAACCAATCATGAAGACGAAGAGAATCAATCCAAAGTCTTGTACGAAGGTGAGGATTTCTTTTGGGCCTGTAAAGCCGACGTGTCCAGCCAAGATACCAGCAAAGAGCACGAAGGTTACACCCAACGAGATGCCGAAAATCTTGATCTTGCCTAGATAGACACCAATGGCAATCACTATTGCATAGAGTAGGGCGATGTGTGCCACTGACTCCGTATTGGTGAAAAGATTAATAATCCAATCCATGAATTTGATTTAAAATTTTAATTTTATAATGATTAAAGGGAATTTTGAAAGATCGATTGTGTCTGTTTGGTATCTTTTCTTATTAAGGTGTGTACCGGATATGGCTACCTTCGTTAGGATACCTATATCTGATAACTGAAAAATCGAGGACATCCGCAATGGGATGCCCCCGAACTTATGTATATAGATACCTATTGATTACTTCTCAATAGCTGCTACACCTGGCAATACCTTACCCTCGATAGCCTCGAGGAGAGCACCACCACCTGTAGAGATGTAAGATACCTGATCAGCCAAACCGAACTTGTTGATACAAGCTACAGAGTCGCCACCACCGATGAGTGAGAATGCACCTTCCTTAGTAGCCTCAGCGATTGCGTCAGCGATAGCCTTAGAACCACCAGCGAAGTTGTCGAACTCGAATACACCTGCAGGACCATTCCAGAGGATTGTCTTAGCGCCCTTGATAGCTGCAGCGAATGCCTTGCGAGTCTCAGGACCTGCGTCCATACCCTCCCAACCGTCAGGGATGTTGTTAGATGGGCAAACCTGGGTGTTGCAGTCGTTCTTGAAGTCGTCACCGCAGATAGAGTCTGTACCGAGTACGAGGTTTACGCCGTTCTCCTTAGCCTTCTTGATTACGTCGAGAGCTACGTCGAGCTTGTCATCCTCGCAGATAGACATACCGATCTTGCCGCCGAGAGCCTTAGAGAATGTGTAAGTCATACCACCGCAGAGAATCAGGTTGTCAACCTTAGTCAACAGGTTCTCGATGATACCAATCTTGGTAGAAACCTTAGAACCACCCATGATAGCTGTGAATGGGCGCTTGATGTTGCCGAGAACTGCGTCAACAGCCTTTACCTCTTTCTCCATCAAGAAACCGAGCATCTTGTGATCCTTGTCGAATGAATCTGCGATAACAGCTGTAGAAGCGTGCTTGCGGTGAGCTGTACCGAATGCATCCATTACATATACATCAGCATAAGAAGCCAACTTAGCAGCGAACTTCTTCTGGCGCTCCTTCATCTCAGCCTTAGCAGCGTCGAACTCAGGTGTACCCTTCTCTACGCCTACTGGCTTGCCTTCCTCTTCTGGATAGAAACGAAGGTTCTCGAGCAAGAGAGCCTCACCTGGCTTCAAGGCAGCAGCCTCAGCATCAGCGTTACCGCAGTCCTTAGCGAACTTAACCTCTACACCGAGAGCGTCAGAAACGTTCTTTACAATCTGAGAGAGAGAAAGCTCTGGCTTAACCTTGCCCTTTGGCTTGCCCATGTGGCTCATCATGATGAGCGCACCGCCGTCAGCGAGTACCTTCTTCAAAGTAGGGAGGGCACCACGGATACGAGTGTCGTCTGTTACATTACCATTTTCATCCAATGGCACGTTGAAATCAACGCGTACGATTGCCTTGTGACCGGCAAAGTTAAAATTTTCAATCTTCATTTTTCCTAAATTTTATATTAGTTATTACTTAATTGTTTATTTTTCTTTTCTGAATTCCCGAGTAGATAGCTGCTTTTATTTGGAAACTTATCTGTATACAGACTGGTCTTTTCAGCACTGTTAATCTCGAGTCTTCCTTGAATTAAATATTTTTCAACTCAATGCGTAGGCAAAAGTAAGAAAAATAATTGGTATAGCCAAATGTTTGCCGACGTTTTAATCATTTTTTGTTCTAGATGGCAATAAATTGCAATATCTAGGTAGCAAAAAGCGTAACTGTGACGGTGCCAGTTACGCTTTTTGCCTTTTTTCTTTTTGTATCGTTACTTCTTTTCGCTTTTCTTTTTCTTCTTCTTCAATCTGTTGATTCCAAAGAAATCACGCCAACCGTTGAAGTCTTTCTTCATGATGAGACCGAGGCCTTGTGTGTTAAGACTGTTACGGGTAAAGTAACGGTCGTTTGTCTGGTTATACATTCGGATAGCCAAATTTCCATTCGGGAAAATGAGGTATCTCATGTCAAAATCACCGATGAAACTCTGTGTGGCATTCGCATTGTCGCGATAGCCAAACTGACCATTGAACAACAGGCGGTTATTGAGCAGCTTGCCACTCAGGATACCCTCATACTCGGCATTATTGAAGCCTTCGTCACCCGTAGAAATATTTGCACCGAAATTCCAGTTGTTACTCTTTACGACATTGGAAAGTACAGTGTTTATCTGTTGTGAGATGGTGCCGCTCAGAAGACTCTGCATGGCTAATGATGTCTGACTCTGTTGGGCAGCATCTTCGCTTGCCTGATTGTTGTTTGTCTGTGAATAGAAGCGGCCGATTCCTAAGAGGTAGAGTACCTGCTGGTTCATCTCTTCCTGTGAATTGATGATAGAGTAAATCATCTGTTTAGCATCGCTGTTTACTGTTGGCAAATCCATGGAGAAATCTACTTTCGGAGATTCCGGTGTGCCTGTGATATTCATCAGGCAGTCTACACGGATGTTGTTGCTGCTGAAAGATTTTCCTATGCTGAGGTCGCTCAGTGGTACACCGTTTACCGTGTATTTTGCCTGCAGATTGAGAGGCGCATTGTATGGATTTCCACCGAAGGCAATGGTTCCGCCATGCATGAATTCAAACTCCTTCTTAATAAGATTCTGGATTGTGAGTTTATACATGCCATGATCTACCACATAGTTGCCAAACATGTCGAATGCTCCTTTGTTATAGTAATTGGCTCTAATCACACCGTTTCCGTTCAGAGAGATATAGTCACCTGACTGCTCGTCCATAATGAGCTTCAGGGTGAGGTTCTGGTTGGTATTGATGAGGAAGTTGATGCGCATATCCGATGAGAAGTCGATGTCGTCATTATCTTCTTGATCCTTGAGTGTCATCTGCCTGTTGATACTGTCAGCAAGTTCCGGTACAATCTCATGCCAGTGTATAAAGCTCTTATCGCTGATGGCGTCAGGGCTGGCTACATTGTATACGAAGATACTTCCTTTTTCTGGTTCTGCATTGATGTCTATAATGGTTTCTCCGCTCTTGCCGTGAATGCCTACATCGCCTGTTGCATAAACCGTGCCATAGAAGGTGTTGTCTCCAAACACATGGGTGTCATATCCCAGAAAATTACGAGCCTTCAGGTCAAGATCGTAACTCAATTTGGTGAGGTGTTTATGGTGGATGCCGCCATTGACGATGGCATAGTTGTTGTTGCGGTCGTAGATGGTATCTCCTTTTAACTGGATATCATCAGGAATGGCATGGGCACGCAGTCTGTTGAAAGTGTAGTCGGTATTCAGCTGCTTCATGTGCATCTTGCCATGTGCCACGATGTCGCCAACGAGGTTGATGTTGCTCAGATCGCCTACGACATTCAACTTTCCGTTGCCCCAAGCTTCTACGTTGTCCATAAAGCTGCCGCAGAAGTTCTCTAGGAACTTCATGCTGGTGCCTCTTGCCTCGATGCCGAGATCGATATAGTTGCGCTTTGGGGATACGTAGCCGTCAATGAGGGTCTGGTGTTCAGGGCCATCATCTGCTACTGCGTTGATATCAATCTGCTCCTGCTCCTTATTGTAGCATACATTGGCGTGCAATATACCCAACGGTCCATTCTCAAAGGTGAACTCCTTGACGTCCAGGTGAGCTTGTGCGTCAGGATCGTTGAAAATGCTTTTTACGATAGCCTTGCCCGAAGCTCTTCCGGTGAAGTCTACCGAATGGAAGTTGACCAGGTTCAGAATATACGCCACGTCTACATCCTTCAGGTCTGCCACAATAGAGTCTTCCTTGTTTGGAGTGGCGAGGCCGTCGATGATGATGTGCTGCTGGTTGTGACTTACGGCAAAGTGATCTATCTCCAGATGATTCTTGCTGTATGTTATTTCTGAAGGATGTACTTCCCAAGGTTTGTCGCCAAGTTTAAACTGTGATGGCAATACGCTGATATGGGCTGTTGATACATCATTCTGATTCTTATAGAACTGAGCCAGCGATTGGAGAGTAGCATCTACTGGCAGTTTCTTGGAACGGTTGTCGTAATGCAACTGAGTGGCGAGGGTGTTGTTGGCTGCTGCCGCCTTGATGTTGACGATAGGACCAACTGTGCCCTGTGCTCCTTGCTGGATACTAGCCTTCAGTTTCAGTGTGTCGCCCTGAGTGTGAACATTAACCAAACCGTTGCTGAATGCCTTTCCGTTATATACGAATCCTGGGATATTTGCATAGAGGTTGGCTGCTTTTTCCTTATCGGAAATCATGCCATCAGCATAGATTGGACTGTTGATGTCGAGAGGAATGCCGAGCATTCTTCTGAGTATCTCGGTAGAGCGAACTTCCAGGTTGATGGCAAAGTTGTTTCTGGCTTGATTCGAAATCTTGCCGATTCCTGGTAGGGTAGGCAGTTTGCTGGCCACTAAGTTCTTGCAGCTCTGATAGAGAGTTGCATAGTCGTACTGTCCCTTTACGTGGATATCTGCAAATGGAGCTTCCAGGTCGAAGTAGCTGTCTCTGCCTTCGTTCTTGGCACTCACACTGATATTGTCGAGTGTGTAGCTAGGGTCAGCCATCTTTATGCCTAAGATGCTAGGCAGAAGGTGGTTGATGTTGGCTGTAGCTGCATATTGCTTTTTCTTGATATGGTATTGTCCGCTTACCTGCAGGTCGATATTAGGGTCGGCAATGGCTGCCAATCCTTCCAGGAGTCCCTGGTTGTAGCTTCCGTCAATTTTGATGTTGCGATAGTTGTACTTGTTGAAGTTCAGTCTAGGAATGCTTCCTTTTGCAAAGAGGTGCTTCTTGGTGCCATGTATGTCGAGAGTGGCAGCCAGGGTACCTAGCTGCTTGCTGTTGATTATTTTCCCAAGTAGAATACCCTTGGTGTCTATGTGCGCCAAGAGATTTTCACCTTTCTTTTCGGCTTTTAGACTGGCATTGCCCACATCGGTTCGCAGGTTGCCTTGTGTACCGATACTTGGTCCTTTACCATAAACGATACCTTTAAAATATATATCACCAAGGCGCAGTACTTCTTGTGGAATGTTGATTTTCTTGCCGAAGTTCTTGGCTATTTGTCTGATACCATCGCCCGATAGCTTAAGTGTGTTGATGTTTACATTCCAGTGGAGGTCGTTCCTGCTTCTTGCGCTTGAGCCATTCGTTGTCGTCTTGTCCTTTTCTTTCTTTGAGGCAAAGTCGAAGTTGGCTACTTTTCCGTTTGCGTTGAAAAAGATGCTTCCACTACGTGTTTTGAAGTTGAGGTTCGGACATCTGAGCGATGTGCTGGTGCCAGAGAAATTGCACTCAAGTGTTAACTCATCATCGAAGTTTCTAAGTGCAGGAACAAGGCAGGCAATGTCGGAAAGGGTTACCTGAGATGGTTTGATGCCTCCTTTGAATTGTAGGCTTGGCATCACAATCTTGCCTTCCTGCATGCGATAGGTGGCATGCAGATCCATCAACTCTACCTGTGAGTGGGGCAGTGCCAGATGGAAGTTTCTGAGGATGGCTTCCTGCTGGTTAATATCTACTTTGAAACGTAAATTCTTTAGTTGAAGTCCTGATTTATCCGAAAAAGATAATTTTTTGATAGCCAGGTGTATATCTGTATCGGTAAGATGGTCGAGAATGACGTGTGTTGACAATTCCCGGATGCCGATGTGCTTAGGCGAAAAAATACCATTTGTGGCTGCTACGTCTCGCTGGTTATAGGCAATTGCGCCATGACGGATGATAATGCTTCCGATGTGTAAATCGAGAGGAGTATGCTTGGTAGTATCTTTAGATGCCAGTGAATCGAGCAGGAACTGGAAGTTGGTCTTGCTTCTTGCATTCTGCTTGTAGAGGTTGGCATTCAATCCGAACAGTTGTGCTGAAGAAATGGAAATCTTTCCTTCCTTCAGCGGCAGAAGATCTATTTTTGCAGAAATGCGCGAAGCGTAGATCATGCTGTCTCCCTGCTGATCTTTCATCATCACGTCATCGATGATAATGCGGTTCAGAAAACCCAGGTTTACCTTCCCTATATTTACTTCTGTTCCAAACTTGTCCTTTAAAGCACTGGCTGCTTGAGAGCCAATGAAGGCTTGTACTGGTGGCAACTGCACCAGTACGATGAGCATGAAATAGATCGCAGCAAGCGTCCAGACAATGCCTATGATAATATGTTTAATGCGTTTCAGAGCTGATAAATTTTCTAGTTTATAAATCTTAATTAATGTTGAGCTACTGACTCATTTTTGTAAACTGCAAGTGTCAATTTCTCTTTTGCTTATTGCATAATCATTAAATTTTAGTGCAAAAGTACTCTATTTTTAGCGAATATTCGAATAATTCGCAGATTTTTCTTCCATATCTCACAAATTTTCACTATTTTTGCACCAATATTTGAATGTTTTGACTAATTTATAGAAGAAAAATAACGGCAACTTTAGAATGAAGTTTCTGAAATAATATGTAGAAAACGGTTTAGAATTAGAATATAAAGTATTTTTATAAATTTAAATGTAGTTATGGCAAATGTAATTAAGTTACGTAAAGGCTTGGACATAAACCTTACGGGTAAGGCTTCCAAGGATGTAACTGTTCCTGTGGCTCAGGCTAGCGAATATGCGCTGGTACCTGCTGCTTTTGAGGGCGTTACTCCTAAGGTTGTCGTACGCGAAGGTGACCATGTCAACGCCGGAGACGCCTTGTTTGTGAACAAGGCTTGCCCAGAGGTGAAGTTTGCCTCACCAGTGAGCGGTGAAGTCACTGCCATTGAGCGAGGTGAGCGCCGCAAGGTGCTATGCGTAAAGGTGAAAGCCGACGCTGTGCAGACCTCTACGGATTTTGGTGCTAAGAATGTGGATGCATTGGATGGCAAAGCTGTTAAGCAGGCATTGCTTGAGGCTGGTCTGTTCGGTTACATCAACCAGTTGCCTTATGCTGTGTCAACCACACCTGGTACAGAGCCTAAGGCGATTTTCGTGTCTGCACTTCGAGACATGCCTTTGGCTTCCGACTTTGAGGTGGAACTCGCTGGCAACGAGGATGCTTTCCAGGCAGGTTTGACAGCCTTGAGCAAGATTGCGAAAACTTATCTCGGTATTGGTGCTCAGCAGCAGAGTGCTGCTTTGACTGGCGTCAAGAATGTAGAGGTGAATGTGTTTGATGGTCCTTGTCCTGCAGGTAATGTGGGTGTTCAGGTGAACAACATCGATCCTGTTAATAAGGGTGAGGTGGTTTGGACCGTTGATCCTGCATCAGTTATTTTCTTTGGTCGTTTGTTCCTTACTGGCAAGGTTAACCTTCACAAGGTGGTTGCTGTTGCTGGTAGCGAAATGAAGAAACCGGGTTATGCTGATGTTTTGGTTGGTACACCGCTGAGTACTTTTGTTGGTAATCAGTTGAAGGCTACAGAACATGTACGTCTTATCAATGGTAATCCATTGACCGGTACCAAGACCACCGTGGCAGATTTCGTAGGCGGACACACATCAGAGATCACAGCCATCCCAGAGGGTGACGACTGCGACGAGATGCTGGGCTGGATTCTTCCACGCACCGATCAGTTCTCTACATCGCGTTCTTATCTCTCCTGGCTCTTCGGTAAGAAGAAGGAGTACAATCTCGATGCCCGCATCAAGGGTGGCGAGCGCCACATGATCATGAGCGGCGAGTACGATCAGGTTCTCCCTATGGACATCTTCGGTGAGTATCTCATCAAGGCAATCATCGCAGGCGATATCGACAAGCAGGAGCAGCTCGGTATCTATGAGGTTAGTCCTGAGGACTTTGCGGTAGCTGAGTTCGTGGATAGCTCTAAGCTCGAATTGCAGAAGATAGTACGTGAGGGCTTGAACACCCTGCGCAAGGAGAATGCTTAGTTTTTAGTACTGTTAATTATTAAAATAATGAGTGCATTAAGAAATTATCTCAATAAGATAAAGCCTAACTTCCAAGAGGGAGGTAAGCTGCATGCCTTCGAGAGCGTGTTTGACGGTTTTGAGAGCTTCCTGTACGTGCCTAATACGACAGCGAAGAGCGGAGCCAGCATCCACGATTCAATCGACTCGAAGCGCATCATGAGCTTTGTGGTAATCGCCCTGATTCCTGCATTGCTCTTCGGTATGTATAATGTGGGATACCAGAATTTCAAGGCTGCAGGTACACTGGATGCTGCCAGCTTCATCGAGGTCTTCGGCTTCGGATTCCTGGCTGTCCTCCCTAAGTTGCTGGTTAGCTACATCGTGGGTCTCGGCATCGAGTTTGCCTGGGCTCAGTGGAAGCACGAGGAAATCCAGGAGGGTTACCTCGTCAGCGGTATCATCATCCCATTGATCATTCCTATCTCTACACCGTTGTGGATGCTCGCCCTGGCGTGCGCCTTCGCAGTCATCTTCTGCAAGGAAATCTTCGGTGGCACGGGTATGAACATCTTCAATGTGGCTGTGGGTGCCCGTATGTTCCTCTTCTTCTCATATCCATTGGCTATGAGTGGTGATAAGGTTTGGGTGGCTAAAGATGCTATCTTCGGTCTGGGTAACACCCTGCCTGATGGCTTTACTGCTGCTACTCCTCTCGGTCAGCTGGCTCAGGGCAGCATGCCTTCAGCTAGTCTCTGCGATTCTATCATCGGTTTCATTCCTGGCTGTATCGGTGAGACATCAGTCATCGCCATCGCCATCGGTGCCATCATCCTTCTCTGGACAGGCATCGCATCTTGGAAGACCATGGGCTCTGTATTCGCAGGCGGCATCGTGATGGCGCTTATCTTCCAGGCTCTCGGTATGACTCCTATCGCTTGGTATGAGCACATCGTGCTGGGTGGTTTCTGCTTCGGTGCCGTGTTCATGGCTACCGACCCTGTAACCTCTGCCCGTACAGAGAAAGGTAAGTACTTCTACGGATTCTTCATCGGTGCCATCGCCGTTATCGTACGTGTGATGAACCCAGGTTATCCAGAGGGTATGATGCTCGCTATCTTCTTCGGCAACATGTTTGCTCCACTCATCGACTACTGTGTAGTTCAGAGCAACATCTCTCGCCGTGCTAAACGTGCTATTAAATAATGTAGGAGGAATGTAGATATGAAGACAAATTCAAATAGCTATACTATTATCTATTCGGTTATCATCGTGGTAATCGTGGCATTCCTGCTCGCGTTCGTGTCTTCTTCGCTGAAGGCAACACAGGATGCCAACGTGGCTCTTGATACTCAGAAGCAGATTCTGAACTCTCTCAACCTGCGCGACCTTGACAACGCTACTGCGGCTGCCAAATATAAAGAGGTGGTGAAGGACGAGAAGGAGAAGGACGGCATGAAGTATTACGAGTGCGAGATTGATGGTCAGAAGAAGACCGTTTACTCTGTAAAGGGTATGGGTCTCTGGGGCGGCATTTCAGGCTTCATCGCCGTGGATGCCGACAACAACACCATCTATGGCGTATATTTCAACCACGAAGGCGAGACAGCCGGACTGGGTGCTGAAATCAAGGACAACCTGAAGTGGCAGCAGAAATTCCAGGGCAAGAAGATTCACAAGGATGGAGTAGAGGGCATCGCTCTGGGCGTTGAGAAAGACGCTCCTGCCGGCGACCCTAACAATGTGGATGCCGTTACCGGTGCTACATTGACATCCGACGGTGTGGATGCCATGCTCAAGGAAGGTCTTGCTAAATTCATTAAATAATTAAGCGAAATTATGGCATTATTTAGTAAACAAAATAAGGAGGCATTCATCAAGCCACTGAACGGCGACAACCCTATCCTCGTCCAGGTGCTTGGTATCTGTAGTGCCCTGGCTGTTACTTCCCAGCTGAAGCCAGCCATTGTGATGGGACTTGCCGTTACTATCATCACGGCATTCTCTAACGTGATTATTTCCATCATCCGCAACACCATCCCTCAGCGCATCCGTATCATCGTTCAGCTGGTGGTAGTTGCTGCCCTGGTTACCATCGTGAGCCAGGTGCTGAAGGCTTTTGCCTACGACGTGAGCGTGCAGCTCTCCGTGTATGTGGGTTTGATCATCACCAACTGTATCCTGATGGGTCGTTTGGAGGCTTTCGCCATGATGAACAAGCCTTGGCCTTCATTCCTCGATGGTGTAGGTAATGGTTTGGGTTACGCCCTCATCCTCGTGATTGTGGGTGCAGTGCGTGAGTTTTTGGGCCGTGGTTCTCTGCTCGGTTTCCAGCTGATTCCAGAGGGAGCTTACAACTTCGGATATGTTAACAACGGTATGATGACCATGCCAGCCATGGCATTGATTCTCGTTGGATGTGTAATCTGGGTACATCGTGCCTATATTTATAAGGAGGAGAAGTAAGATGGAGCACGCAATAAGTTTGTTTTTCCGTTCGATTTTCGTCGATAACATGATCTTCGCCTACTTCCTGGGTATGTGTTCTTACTTGGCAGTATCCAAGAACGTGAAGACCTCTTTGGGCTTGGGCTTGGCAGTAACCTTCGTGTTGCTCATCACCGTGCCTGTAGATTACCTGTTGCAGACCAAGGTGCTCAGCGCCGATGGCATTCTGGGTGTTGACCTCACTTACCTGAGCTTCATCCTCTTCATCGCCGTCATCGCCGGTATCGTGCAGCTGGTCGAGATGATTGTAGAGAAGTTCTCACCATCGCTCTATGCAGCGCTGGGTATCTTCCTGCCATTGATTGCCGTAAACTGTGCCATCATGGGTGCATCGCTCTTCATGCAGCAGCGCATCCTGATGGATCCTGCCAATACTCAGGCTATCACCTCAGTATGGGATAGCATCGTTTATGCCGTAGGTTCCGGTCTGGGTTGGACTCTTGCCATCGTCCTGATGGGAGCCATCCGCGAGAAGATGCAGTATTGCGACGTGCCAAAGCCATTGCAGGGACTCGGCATCACATTTATCACAGTAGGCCTCATGGCAATGGCTATGCTTTGCTTCTCAGGCTTGAAAATCTAAAATAGGAGGACTATAGATATGGGTAATACATCATTTATATTGGCTAGTATCGGAGTTTTCCTCGTGGTGATTCTCCTGCTGGTTATCATCCTGCTCGTGGCTAAGAAGTATCTGAGCCCTAGCGGAAATGTAAATATCGAAATCAATGGCGACAAGACCATCAACGTGCCTCAGGGCAGCAGTTTGATGACTACGCTGAATGAGAACGGCATCTTCCTGCCTTCTGCCTGCGGCGGTAAGGCAAGCTGTGGCCAGTGTAAGGTTCAGGTGCTCGAGGGCGGCGGCGAGATTCTCGATTCTGAGAAGCCTCACTTCACCCGCAAGCAGATTAAGGACCACTGGCGTCTGGGATGCCAGTGCAAGGTGAAGGGCGACCTGAAGATCAAGGTGCCTGAGAGTGTGATGGGCGTGAAAGAGTGGGAGTTCGAGGTTATCTCCAACAAGAACGTTTCATCATTTATCAAGGAGTTCAAGGTGGCTTTGCCTCCAGGCGAGCACATGGACTTCGTTCCGGGTTCTTACGCCCAGATCAAGATTCCTGCATACGACTGCATTGATTACGACAAGGATTTCGACAAGGATCTCATTGGCGAGGAGTACATCGGAGCATGGAAGAAGTTCAACATCTTCTCTCTCAAGGCTCACAATCCAGAGCCTACCGTTCGTGCTTACTCTATGGCGAACTATCCTGACGAGGGTGACATCATCACTCTTACAGTCCGTATCGCCACAACTCCATTCTTGCCACGTCCACAGGTAGGATTCCAGAACGTACCAACAGGTATCGCTTCTTCTTACATCTTCTCATTGAAGCCGGGCGACAAGGTAATGATGAGTGGTCCTTACGGAGACTTCCATCCTAACTTCACATCAGGCAAGGAGATGATCTGGATTGGTGGTGGTGCCGGTATGGCTCCATTGCGTGCTCAGATCATGCACATGACCAAGACCCTGCACACCACCGACCGTGAGCTGCACTTCTTCTACGGAGCGCGTGCATTGGGTGAGGCATTCTTCCTGGAGGACTTCTGGGAGCTTGAGAAGGAATTCCCTAACTTCCACTTCCATCTTTCACTCGACCGCAAGGACCCAGTGGCAGATGCTCAGGGCGTGAAGTACTACGAGGGATTTGCTGTTAACTGCATCCGTGACACCTACTTGAAGGATCACGAGGCACCAGAGGATTGCGAGTACTATCTCTGCGGACCTCCAATGCTGATCAAGACCGTTACAGATTATCTGGATTCTCTGGGAGTTGATCCTGAGAGCATCATGTACGATAACTTCGGATAATCTGAAAGGTTCAGATATAAAATATAAGGCTGCAATGTGATGAACATTGCAGCCTTTATTTGTTTATGTCATATTGCGATCGTCTTCATTTTTGGGCATAAAAAAAGCGATGACCTTCACAGGCTACCGCTCCAAATCTTCAATAGGTATTAGTTTTCCTTAAGGTAAAAAGATTGTTTTCAGGATAACTGCTGCAAAGTTATACATTTTTTTAAATATTACCAAATTATTTGAGCAGTATTTTATAAAGGAATATACTGTGTGGGGACACAATAATGTTTATTAAAGTTCTTTAACTAAAAACTGATAAAAGTTAATAAAAAAAAGGGCCGAAACATCACGTCCCAGCCCAATTGTTGTACTCTCTAAAAACCATCTCGCTAGATGTAAAGAGAATACGGAAAAAAAATCCTTTTATTTCTGTTTCTTAATCTTTTCTACGTATGCATCAATCACTGCTACGGCAGTAATGTTGACGATGTCCTGAACGCTGCTCTCAGAATCGGTGAAGTGGATAGGCTTGTTAAGACCCATCTGGATAGGACCGATGATTTCAGCCTCAGGATTCAATGCCTGGAGGAGCTTGTAAGCACCGTTGGCACTGCTCAGGTTAGGGAATACCAATGTGTTGACATCCTTGCCCTTGAGACGAGAGAATGGATACTTCTCATCGCGGAGATCCTTGTTGAGAGCGTAGTTCACCTGCATCTCACCGTCAATGGCAAGTTCAGGGAATTCCTTCTGCATCTCAGCAACAGCCTTCTTTACCTTGACAGGAGAACCTACGTTGTCGGTACCGAAGTTAGAGTAGCTCAACATAGCCATGACAGGCTCCTCATTGAAGAACTTCACTGTTCCGGCAGACAACTTGGCGATGTCGGTCAGGACATCCTCGTCAGGGTGACGGTTAATCAATGTATCTGCAATGTAGTATACGCCCTTCTGGGTGTTGAGGATGTGCATGGTACCGAATGTCTTGTATTCGTCACGGATACCGATAACGTCCTTAGCCACCTTGATGGTATTGCTGTATTTAGTATAGAGACCAGTGATGAAAGCATCAGCATCACCCTGCTCAACCATAGACATACCGAAGTAGTTGCGCTCATACATCTTGTCGTAAGCCTCCTCGAAGCTGTAGCCCTCACGAGCACGCTTCTCAGCCAGGTGCTTGGCGAACTTGGCACGGCGACCCTGCTCGTTGTCTGCACGCATATCTACGATTTCGATGTTAGAGAGGTCGAGCTTCAGGCGGTTAGCCACACGGTTCAGACGATCTGGGTTACCCAGCAGGATAGGCTGGCAGATACCCTCGCTCTTAGCCTGAACAGCAGCCTTCAGCATGGTAGGGTTACCGCCCTCTGCGAATACTACGCGCTGTGGGTGAAGTCGGGCTGTGTCGTGGAGCTTGCGGGTAAGCTTGGTCTCCTGACCGAGCAACTGGCGCAACTGCTGCTTGTACTGCTCCCAGTCTGTGATAGGAGTACGTGCAACGCCACTGTCCATAGCAGCCTTGGCTACTGCTGCAGAAACCTCAGTAATCAAACGTGGGTCAACTGGCTTTGGAATGAAGTACTTAGGACCGAATGAAAGGTCGTTTACGTGGTAAACATCATTCACTACATCAGGTACAGGCTGCTTTGCCAAATCAGCGATAGCATGAACGGCAGCCATCTTCATCTCTTCGTTGATGGCGCGTGCGTGAACGTCGAGCGCACCACGGAAGATGTATGGGAAACCAATTACATTATTAATCTGGTTAGGATAGTCTGAACGGCCGGTAGACATCAGTACGTCTGGGCGGCTAGCCATGGCATCCTCGTAGCTGATTTCAGGAACAGGGTTAGCCAAGGCGAATACTACAGGACTGTCAGCCATAGAGCGAACCATATCCTGAGTCAGTACATTGCCCTTGCTCAATCCAACGAATACGTCAGCACCCTTTACAGCCTCTTCCAGGGTATGGATGTCGCGGCGGTCGGTAGCAAACATCTTCTTCTGCTCGGTCAGGTTCTCACGGTCGCTTGTGATAACGCCCTTAGAGTCGAGCATCACGATGTTCTTGATCTGTGCACCGAGAGCAACATAGAGTTTTGTACAGCTGATAGCAGCAGCACCTGCACCGTTTACGACGATCTTTACGTTCTTGATGTCCTTGCCTGCCACTTCGAGAGCGTTCTTCAAACCGGCAGCAGAGATGATTGCAGTACCGTGCTGGTCATCGTGCATGACAGGGATGTCAAGGTTCTTCTTCAGGCGCTCCTCGATATAGAAGCACTGAGGTGCCTTGATGTCCTCCAGGTTGATACCACCAAATGTAGGAGCAATACGTTCTACGGTTTCGCAGAATTTCTCAGGGTCTTTTTCAGCCACTTCGATATCGAAAACGTCGATGCCGCCATAAATCTTGAAAAGCAATCCTTTGCCTTCCATAACTGGCTTTCCGCTCATGGCGCCAATGTCGCCAAGACCGAGCACGGCAGTTCCGTTACTAATTACTGCTACCAAGTTACCCTTGTCAGTATACTTGTATGCGTCATCTGGGTTTTGCTGAATCTCGAGGCAAGGGAATGCTACGCCTGGAGAGTAAGCAAGGCTCAGGTCTGTCTGTGTGTGGTAAGGTTTTGTAGGTTTTACCTCAATCTTACCAGGACGGCCATTCTCATGATACTGAAGAGCCGCCTCTTTTGTGATTTTTACCATAATAATATATTGGTTTGAAGTTTTATTTTCTTACAGATTCGTGCTTTTAAGCAGCGATTTCTAAAAGTTTGTGCAAAGGTAATAAAAAACTTAGTAAAAACGAATGGTTTTTTATTTTTTTTTGTATCTTTGCACAAAAAAAAGTCTACAAAGCGTATAAATTGACATATAGATATGGCAGAAATTAATCAATACAGACAAGAGCTGAGAAATAAAATCATAGACTATGCCATGGCTGAGTTTTACAAACGAGGCGTAAAAGCGGTTAAGATGGATGAAATCTCTCGCGGACTTCATGTGTCTAAGCGCACTGTTTATGAAATATTCGGTGACAAGGAGGAGCTTCTTCTTGCTGGCATGAAGATGCAGCAGGCGAAAGAACTGCAGTCGCTGGAAGAGTTTGCCAATACGCAAGCCCGCAATGTGATTGATATCATCAGTTATGTGTATAAGCTGCAGATGCGTCGCAATGAGCAGGTGGGAGTGGTTTTCTATGAGGAGATCCATAAGATTCCCCGTGTTGTGGGATTCATGCGCGAGTATCATTCTAAGGAGTGTGAGGAGAGAAGCAAGTTTTTTGCTACAGGTGTGAAGGAGGGACTGTTCCGCCCTGATCTCAATTATGAGGTGTTGTCTGAAGTGGGGCATGTTACCATGGAAGAAATCATGCACCGTCAGCTTTATCGCACTTATTCGATGCAGGAACTTTTTGATAATTATGTGCTTACGGTTATCAGGGGCTTCTGTACCGAGCGTGGACTCCAGGCGCTGGATAGGGCTTTGGCTGGTCTGTAAAGCTGCAGCCCCTCTAGGGGCTTCCTCTAACTTCCCTTAACTTCCCCCTATGCGAAAGCCCAGTCTATTACTGTTTGTAAATCCAATATAAGATTTTATTGATGATTCGGGTATAGAATCTGAACCATCTGTAGCTTGTTACGGGTTTGCCACCGAAGTTGAGGAGGAATTCCCTGTATAGATTCTGCTTCCAGGGCAAACCCGCATCCATGAAGCGGAAATGGGCGTAGCCGTGCTCATGGGCATACTTCAGGGCATACCAGATGGTCATGGCTTCTGGATGCAGATGGAGGCGGCTCTTGCGCTTGCCCACTGCATAAAGAAGGTAGGCATTGCCCTGGAAGAAGACGCAGGCGCAGCCTCCTATCACTTTCCCCTTGTATGTGGTAACGAAGATTTTGCTCTCGGGGTTTCCTGCAAAGTGCATGAAAAACTCCTTGGCTGGGACAAATCTTCTCAGCTTGAACTGATAGAAATTCTTGAGCATCCGGTAGAAGAGGGCGATGTCCTGAGCCGATGTGGCTTCGTGGCTTTCCACTCCCTTTGCCGTCATGCGCTCTACTATGTTTTCCATCTTGGCAGAGAGTCTGCTTTCCGGTGCCTTGCTGTGGAGTGAATGGTGTATTTCCTGCCAGGCGATAGGGAAGTAGCCCAGTCTGCGGAAGAAGCGATAGCCGAACATTTTCTTCTTCATGTCTGAAAATTCGATGTAGAAGCAGAGGCGGTGGCGAAGCTTCAGGGTGATGGCCTTCAGCAGCAGTGGAAAGAGGGTTTCGGTCTCCGTCTCATCCGCATAGCATCCTTCCCCATGCGCATGCGCGTGCGTATATAAATAAGGTGGAAAGAGCGAACCTCGTCTGCGTACGATGACGAGCAGCTGTCCTCTTACTTCGCCGTCTCTGGTTGCTACGGCCATGTAAGGGGTGTCTTTGGGTGTCTGTTCCTCTATCAGGAACAGTGTTTTGCTGTGAAAGAAGTTGCCTTCCAGGAGTTCGGGCAACTCATTGCTTTCTGTATATATCCTGATGCTGAAATCATTCATATCTTTCTCTTTCTTCTGTTTTTTGCAAAAATAATAAATTAATCATAAAAATGCAAGTCTTTTATCAAAAGTATGACTTATTTTTAGTATTTTTGCACATTATGAAGATAATTATGATAGGTGCTGGCAATTTAGCCACCAGTTTGGCTGTGGCTTTAACCGATGCCGGTCACGATATTTTACAGGTTTATAGTAGGACGATGCAGTCGGCTCAGACTTTGGCAACGATTGCAGGCGGGGCTGCTGTCACCGACATTTCCCAGGTGAGAGCCGATGCTGATGTCTATATACTTTCCGTGAAGGACGATGCGCTTCCAGTGCTTATTCCTCAGCTTTGCAGGGGCAGGGAAGACAAGCTGTTCCTTCATACCGCAGGTTCTGTATCCATTGATGTTTTCCAGGGTATGGCCCTCCATTACGGTGTGTTTTATCCTATGCAGACGTTCTCCAGGCAGAAGCGTGTCTCCTTCGAAGAGATTCCTTGTTTTATAGAGGGTTCGGGCGAAGAGGAGACAGCTGCCATCGAGGCGTTGGCTTCTCAGTTGAGCCATCGGGTTTACCGTTTGTCGAGTGAGGCTCGCAAGTATCTGCATCTCTCTGCTGTCTTTGCCTGCAATTTTGTGAATCATTGTTATGCCATCAGTGCCGAGCTTCTTGAGAAGCATGGTATTCCGTTCGATGTGATGCTTCCGCTGATTGACGAGACGGCAGCCAAGGTGCATCAGATGTCACCGAAGGATGCACAGACCGGTCCGGCGGTAAGATATGATGAGAATGTAATCAGGGCGCAGAGCCAACTTCTCAAGAATAATCCGCTGGTGAAGGATATCTATGACAGAATGAGCATGAATATACACCGTTTAAGTGAAGAAGTATGATAAATTACGATTTAGATAAGATAAAGGCCGTTATTTTTGATGTGGATGGCGTATTGTCCAGACAGACCATTACGCTAGCCAGTTCGGGCGAACCTCTTCGCACGGTTAACATCAAGGACGGCTATGCCATTCAGTTGGCACAGAAGATGGGATTGCGCATAGCCATTCTCACGGGTGGTACTACAGAGGCTATACGCAAGCGTTATGAAGGTTTGGGGGTAGAGGATATTTTCATGGGATGTGCCGTGAAGATTCATACCTATGATGAGTTCCTGGCGAAGTATCAGCTTTCGGATGAGGAGATTATCTATGTAGGAGATGATATTCCTGATTATGAGGTCATGCGCCGTTGCGGATGTCCATGTTGTCCTGCTGATGCCTGTTCGGATATCAAGTCTATTTCCCGCTACATCTCTTCAGCCAATGGTGGCGAAGGAGTGGGCAGGGATATTGTAGAGCAGGTGCTTCGTGCCAAGGGCCATTGGCTTTCCAATGCCAAGGCCTTTGGATGGTAATTTAAGTGAAGAGGGAATTTAAGTGAAGAGTGAAGAACGAAGAGTGAAGAAACAACGTTCGGCGGCCGAAAGGGAAAGCCAATTCAATAGCTTTACTAATCATAAAGTTCAAAGTTCAAAGCTCAAAGTTCCAAGTTCCAAGTTCCAAGTTCAAAGTTCAAAGTTCAAAGTAAGATGAATTATAAGATCATTTTGGCGAGTAATTCGCCACGCCGCAGGGAACTGCTGGCCGGATTGGATATTCCTTTCGAGGTAAAGGTTATCAAGGGCATTGATGAGAGCTATCCTGAATCTCTTGATGCCTATGAGGTGGCAGAATATATTTCCAGTAAGAAGGCAGAGGCTTATCGGAGCCTTCTGGATGAAGAACCTTCTGGAAAAGCTTCAGAAGAACAGGGTGAGGATGCAGCCCAGACGCTCATTCTTACTGCTGATACCGTTGTGATTGCCCCAACTGCTGACGAGCAGAACGATCAGGAGGGAAAGGGCGTAATTCTCGGAAAACCGAAGGATGAGGAGGATGCCGTGCGCATGCTACGGATGCTGAGCGGCAAGACCCATCATGTGGTAACGGGCGTATGTCTGACTACCCGCAGTCAGCAGCGCCATTTCTCGGTTACTACCGAGGTAACGTTCAAGCAGCTCAGTGATGCAGAAATCAGATATTACATCTCGCATTATAAGCCTTTCGACAAGGCAGGAGCCTATGGCATTCAGGAATGGATTGGCTATATCGGATGCACCGGATTGAAGGGCAGCTATTTCAATGTAATGGGCCTTCCCGTACAGCGCATCTATGAAGAAATAGCCAGGATGTAATACGTATGATTGTAAGCGGATTTGTCGCTGAAATCGCTGGAATGAAAGCTGAAAAGGCGCAAAAGTGAAAGAATGTACGGCAATTTAGATTTTTTAAAATTTGATTTTTCCTCATATCATAAATTATGACTATCTTTGTGCGTTTTATGTAACTAACGAAGAAATATGAGTGAAAAAATGAAAGCCCAGGCAAGAGAAATCCTGGACCAGTATCTGGAGTCAAACATGCATCGTAAGACCCCGGAAAGATATGCCATCCTTGATGCTGTCTTCAGCATGAGAGGACATTTTACATTAGAGGAGCTGGGTGCTGCTCTGGAAAGGAAGAATTTCAGAGTGAGCAGAGCCACGCTCTATAATACCATCCATCTCTTCCTGGAGTTGAGATTGGTGGTGAGACATAGTCTGGTGGATGGAACCAAGTACGAGGCCAGTTCCAGCAACGAGAACCACGTGCATCAGGTATGCACCGTATGCGGAAGAGTTACCGAGGTGCAGGCACCCCTGGTGACGGCAGCCATCAACGAGACCAGATTGCAGCGGTTCCGCAAGGACGCCTTTGTGCTGTATATCTATGGCGTGTGCAGTGCTTGCCAGGCTAAGATTACGCGACTCCGCAACAACAAGAACGAAAAGTCTAAATAATTTTATATTATAATAAAATGAACACAGGTAAAGTAGATGTCCTACTGGGTTTGCAGTGGGGCGATGAAGGTAAAGGTAAGGTGGTTGACGTGTTGACCCCTAAGTATGATGTCATTGCTCGTTTCCAGGGTGGTCCTAACGCAGGTCATACCCTCGAGTTCGAAGGCGAGAAGTATGTGCTCCGCTCTATCCCTTCTGGTATTTTCCAGGGTGGTAAGGTGAACATCATTGGTAATGGCGTAGTCTTGGCTCCAGACCTCTTCATGGGCGAAGCTAAGGATTTGGAGAAGAGCGGTCACGACCTCAAGAGTCGTCTCTTCATCTCTAAGAAGGCTCATCTCATCATGCCTACTCATCGTGTGCTCGATGCTGCTATCGAGGCTTCTAAGGGTAAGAACAAGGTGGGTACTACCGGTAAGGGTATCGGTCCTACTTATACAGATAAGGTGAGCCGTACCGGTCTCCGCGTAGGCGATATCCTCGACAATTTCGAGGAGAAGTATGCTGCCCACAAGGCTGCTCATCTCAAGACCATCGCAAGCCTCGGTTATACCGACTTCGATATCACAGAGGTTGAGAAGACCTGGATGGAGGGTGTCGAATACTTGAAGCAGTTCAAGTTCATCGATAGCGAGGTGGAAATCAACAAGGTGCTCCGTTCCGGCAAGGATATCCTCTGCGAGGGTGCTCAGGGTACTATGCTCGATGTTGACTTCGGTTCTTATCCTTTCGTTACTTCTTCCAATACCATCTGTGCTGGTGCCTGCATCGGTCTGGGTGTCGGTCCTAACCGCATCGGCAATGTCTATGGTATCATGAAGGCTTACTGTACCCGTGTCGGTGCAGGTCCATTCCCTACAGAGCTCTTCGACGAGACAGGTGCCAAGATCCGTGACCTCGGTCATGAGTATGGTGCTGTTACCGGACGTGAGCGTCGTTGCGGCTGGTGCGACCTCGTACAGCTCAAGTATTCTGTCATGGTGAACGGTGTTACTGAGCTCATCATGATGAAGAGTGACGTGCTCGATGGCTTCGATACCATCAAGGCCTGCGTGGCATATAAGTTGAAGGACGGTTCTGTTACCACCGATTTCCCTTACGAAATTGATGATGTTGAGCCAGTTTACAAGGAGTTCAAGGGCTGGAAGACAGATATGACCCAGTTCACTTCTGAGGATCAGTTCCCACAGGAGTTCAAGGACTACATTGCATTCGTAGAGGAGTTCCTCGAGACCAAGATCGGTATCATCTCTATTGGTCCAGACCGTGCTCAGACTATTGTACGTAAATAATTTTATAGTGATTAATGTTTAGTGATTAATGTTTACTTTGAGGGGTTAACATTGCGCTGAACATTAATCACTAATCATTAAACAATAAACATTAATAAATGGCTCAGAAACCAAGTATACCAAAGGGCACGAGAGATTTTGGTCCTGTAGAGATGGCGAAGCGCAATTACATCTTCAATACCATCAAGGACGTATATGCCCTTTACGGATTCCAGCAGATTGAGACTCCTGCCATGGAGACCCTTCAGACTCTGATGGGAAAATATGGCGAGGAGGGCGACAAGCTGCTCTTTAAGATTTTGAATTCAGGAGACTATATGAATAAGGTGAGCGATGAGGATATTCATTCGCTCGGATCGCTCAAGTTGGCTGCCAAGCTCTGCGAAAAGGGACTTCGCTACGACTTGACTGTACCTTTTGCCCGTTACGTTGTCCAGCATCGTGAAGAACTCCAGATGCCTTTCAAGCGCTATCAGATTCAGCCTGTATGGCGTGCTGATCGCCCTCAGAAGGGTCGTTACCGTGAGTTCTATCAGTGTGATGCCGATGTGGTTGGCTCTGATTCTCTTCTCAACGAGGTAGAGCTGATGCAGATTGTGGATACCGTCTTCACCAAGTTTGGCGTGCGCGTATGCATCAAGATCAACAACCGCAAGATTCTGACTGGTATCGCTGAGGTTATCGGCGAGGCTGAGAAGATTGTAGACATCACCGTGGCTATCGACAAGCTCGACAAGATTGGTCTCGACAATGTAAACGAGGAACTTCGTCAGGATGGTATCTCTGAAGAAGCTATCGAGAAGTTGCAGCCAATTATCTCTCTGTCAGGCACAAACGATGAGAAGCTTGAAGTAATTTCTAAGGTTCTCGAAGGCTCGGAAGTGGGCTTGAAGGGAGTTGAGGAAACCAAGTTTATCCTCGATACCTTGAAGGCTGTAGGCTTGCAGAACGAGATAGAACTTGACCTTACCCTGGCTCGTGGCTTGAACTATTATACCGGAGCCATCTTCGAGGTGAAGGCGCTCGATACTCCTATGGGCAGTATCACCGGTGGTGGCCGTTATGACAACCTTACCGGCATCTTCGGTCTTCCAGGCTTGAGTGGTGTAGGTATCAGTTTCGGTGCCGACCGCATCTATGATGTGCTGAATGCGCTCGATCTCTATCCTAAGGAGGCGGTGAATACCACCCAGGTGCTCTTCATCAATTTCGGTGAGAAGGAGACTGCCTACTGTCTGCCTGTCGTCAGTGCAGCCCGTGCAGCCGGTATCCGTACAGAGATTTTCCCTGATAAGGCGAAGATGAAGAAGCAGATGAGCTATGCCAATGCCAAGAACATTCCGTTTGTAGTGCTTGCAGGCGAGAACGAGATGGCTCAGGGCAAGGTTACATTGAAGAATATGGAAAGCGGTGAACAGACCCTGGTTTCTACCGAGGAGCTGATTGCTGCTGTAAAGAAATAAGTTTTAAAAGTTTAGTTCTCGTCCTTTCATGCTTGTGTATGTGAATATATGGTATGGCAGGGCGAGTTTTTTTTATTCTGTAATGACAAATTCTTAAACTACAAAAACAATGAAGAAAATAAAGGCTATTTTATGTGTCTTCCTGTTGGCTTTGTTGATGACATCCAGCACGAAGACCACCACCATCTTTGTGATAGGTGATTCTACCGCAGCCGAGAAGGGCAATTACAAGACGAGTCCTGAGCGTGGCTGGGGTATGGTTCTGCAGGGTTGTTTCGATGACAGGATCATCGTAGACAATCATGCTGTCAACGGTCGTTCTTCCCTGAGCTTCATCAACGAGGGCCGCTGGCAGAAGGTATTGGACAAGATCAAGCCGGGCGATTATGTCTTCATCCAGTTCGGACATAATGACGAAAAGCCAATGGCCGACCGCCATACCGATCCGGGTTCCACCTTTGATGCCAATCTCGCCAAGTATGTGAACGAGACCCGTGCCAAGGGCGGCATTCCGGTACTTTTCAATGCCGTAGTACGCCGTTGCTATTATTCTGAGGAACTGAAGAATGATGATGATGAGAAGCTGCGCAACAAGAAATATGACGGCAAGGAGCTCATCAACAGCGATACCCTGATAGATACGCATGGCGCCTATGTGGTAGCGCCTCGTCATGTGGCAAAGGCATTGAATGTTCCTTTCGTTGATGCTACCAAGGTTACCCACGACATCGAGACCAGCATGGGCATCGAGGGCAGCCGCAAGCTTCACATGTGGTTCTTGCCAGGCGAGAACCCGCAGGTTCCCGCTGGCAAGAAAGACAATACACATTATAATATCTATGGAGCCCGCATCGTAGCCAACGCTTTGGCTGATGAAATAGGCAAGCAGGTTCCGGCACTCAAGAAACACGTCCGTCATTTCGACCATGTGGTATCCCAGGAGGGTAGAGGTGATTTCTTTACGCTTCAGGAAGCGGTAGATGCCATTCCGGCAGGCAAGAAGACTACCATCCTCATTCTGGGTGGTGACTGGAAAAAGCCAGTCCGCATGGATGGAAAGAAGATTAAGTTTGTGAAGTATTTCGGCGCAACCATCAGATAATGGATTCCTGCGCCAGCCATGCCTTGACGTCGAAGCAAGGACATTCCTTTCTGACGTAAGGCAGATCGCGATGCCCCAGAATCTTTGCACCAGGATAGCTGAGAATCAGACTCTTCAGGAGTGTCTTCAGCGAGTCCTTCTGTGCCGGGGTTCGGGTATCGGCTGGCTGTCCGTTCTCGTCCAGTCCGCCCTCATAGCATACTCCGATGGAATGGGCGTTGTAGTGGCGGGCATGGGCACCGATCTTGTTCTCCGGACGGCAGGGATAGATAACGCCGTCCTTGGTGATGTAGAAGTGATAGCCTATTCCGGTGAAACCGCGGGCACGGTGGCTTGCTTCCAGATCTTCTACCGTGAAGTTCTGGGTAACACGGGTGGCACTGCAATGTACCACAATCAATGAGATTTTTCTACTGTTCTGCATAATCAAAGAGTTTTTTAGTGGTTAATTTAGTTCTACTTGCAGCTTGTCACGAAGAATGAGCTGGCGATGGCAGTAAGTACAGTGATCATGAAATTAATGACAGCTTTCCAATTGATCTTTTTCATTTTTTTTAGTGGTTTTTTAGGGGTTGATAACCCTGGCGAAGGAAATACCCAAGCACCCGTACATGATGATGAAACTGTATGGACTTGTCGGGGCTAAGTATGTTGCCCCCTCTTTTTAATCATCGGAATGCTCCTGTCGCATTCCTTCGCCCGGTTATCTAACCATTAGTTCTTAAATCGATTTCGTTTCGTATCTCTGTTTTCTCTTTCTTTCGGTCTACAAGCCTACGTCTCCGCTATCAGACCCCTGTTCCTTGCCGGAATCCGATCCGCTTTGGTTACCGGAATCCGAACCGGTGTTGGAACCGGAATCGGTGCCGGGATCCGAACCAGGAGTCTTGCTCTCCTTCTTCTTGGTGAGGTCCTTCACGTTCTTGAGCGTAGCCTCCAGGTCAAGCTGGTTGTTGGAGAACTTACCCGTGGCGCGTGCACGGAGTCTCACTCCGTCAATATGGTTAGCCACGCTGAACTCCTCCTCGCTGTCGGCTCCCTTCTTTGGTCGGATACCGATGCTGAAAATTGCGAGGTTCTCAATCTTTACCGCCACGTTCTGCATGACCAGTTCTCTAACGCAGACCACCATGTCGGTGAGGATACCTCTGATGGTACCGGCCGAGAATGGGGTGTTGTGAGAAGCCATGTGCTCTGCCAGTTCGGCGATGCCGATGGTGTGAGTCACAACAGGTCTTGCATAAAACTTGCCGAACGCCTTCTTGATGAGGCTGTTGGCACACTTAACTAATTTGAACAACAACATAACAAAAATTTTTTAGTGATTAATAATTTAGTTATTTAACTCCAGCCAATCTCTCTTGATTGACAATGCAAAGATACAACATTTGCGCGGTGCTATTTAGGGTTAACGAGAAATACGAGAATAATGAGAAATAAAGTTGTCCCACAGATTGTTTTTTTAAAGTCCCACAGATTTCACAGATTTACACAGAACATTCTGATGATAATGGGAAAATATAATCTGTGTAAATCTGTGAAATCTGTGGGACTAAAAAATAATCTGTGGGACTTAAAAACCCAATCAGTGGGACTTAAAAACAATCTGTGGGGAGACGGACTTCTACGGCTCGTCCAGGTATTCGAAGATGAGTTCTACCTGGTGGCGGGTGAAGTAGTGGAGGCGCTTGCACTGCTGGGGACCATAAATGGCGGCAAACAGGGCGGGGATGCGCTTGATCCAGCGTGATAGGCGGGCTAGAGCCGCCTTCTCCGTTGACTTGGGAAAGTAGAGCATCGCAAGCTCTGCCTTATCGTAATTTCTGACTTCTATCATAGGCTATTTCATAATTTTATAGGTTTCATTTAAAAACTCCGGGAAATTTTAAAATCTCTCTGAAAGATAGGAAATTATCTCTGAGAGATAAAAAAATATCTCTCAGGGAGAAATTGTTTTCTCAGTAGGATAGGGGGGCTTATCTACCCTTATCCATCAGGTCTCTGTCGGTAGGCAGGATTTCCGAAACAATCCATTTGTTGCCGTCCTCTTCGTGCTTCTGCTGGAAGCCGAGATTCTGCATCGTCTGGCTGATGTCACGGTTTGACATCGTGTCGCGGAAGATGGAATTGGTGCAGATGCGCTCCAGAATATCACTGGTGCGGCGACGGAAGATGTTCTGGACAGGCGTATCCTCATCGGGAACCTTGTAGAACTTGAGGATTCTTTCGGCTATGTAGTCGTTCACCTGGAACAGTTTGTTGCGCACCGACTGGCGCTTGATTTCCTCATCGGTGAGCCAGTATTTCCAGTCGTCCTCCGTCAGTCCCTTCTTCTTCTTTTCGAGCACCTTCCTGGCAAGTGCCACCGCCTGGGAGTAGATGCCCTCATAGTTGAAGGGATGGGTATAGGGATTTTCTATCTTCCGGATATGCCATGTCATGTATCTGCGGCTTTCGTCCTCAGGGATGATATGGACATTGTTGCTCGTGGCACAGAAGGAGGCATTCCTCTTCAGCTGGCAGCTGTACATGTGGTAGGGGATGCGATAGGTTACTGCCATCTTGGTGATGCTGCTCTTCAGCGAATTCAGGTTCTTGCCATGGGGCACTCCGAACTCATCCAGCAGTACCAGTCCCTTCGATGCTATCAGCTCCAGGAATTCCTTCGACTTGTAGTCGCCCGCCGAGTCGTTGGCGAAGTATTCTCGCAGCGATGGCGGGAGGAGGCGTTCGAAGAAGGTGGTCTTGAAGATGCCGCCCTTGCCCACGAAGATGAGGATAGCCTGGTTGGCAGTATGGCTGGTGGTCCATTCCACGATCATTCCTACAAACCATTTCTTGAAAATCTCAACGAATTCCTCTTCCGTATGATAGTTGTCGGGACAGTCCATCACGGTCACCTTTCGGGCGAGTTCCGCGATATAGTCGGGGTCGCCTTCATGCCAGGGTGGCAGGTCCTTGAGATAATCCTCCATCGGGTTGTAGTCGACGCTGAACTCGCTGTTCACGATGATGTTGAGTCGCTTGGTCGAGGTTCTGATTCCGTCCTTTTCCATTCTGAGAAAGATGGAGTTCATGATGGAATCCTCCACGTCGGTCCAGCGGTAGTACTTGGTCTTTCCCACATAGCGTCCCCTGAGCTGCAGCTTGTTGGTGATGGTGTTGTGGCGGAAGTCGTAGTTGGTCTCCAGCCATTGCATGACGTTTTTGGTGGATGCGAGTTTTTTCGTGTTTCCTCTAGGCATTTCGCAGCTCCAGCATCCCTGGCTTTCCGTATGGTTGTATACCCAGTCAATCACCTGCTGTGTTCCGTCGTGTGCGGCATATTCCTTCGTCATCCATTGTTCCACATCCTCCTTCCTTGCCCCGTAGTTGTGGCAGAAGGTGGCAAACTGCATGACGAATTCATGCCGATGTCCCGTTTCGAACTGCACATACCAGTTTTTCGACATCTCTTCCACTTTTCTGATGATATCTTCAGAGTTGGGTGGTGTCGTGTTCTGCTGTTCCTCAGCCGTCGGGGCGCCTTTTCCAGCCTTACGCTTTCTAGGCGGCTTGCGTTTCTCTTCCTCCTTCTTCTCTTCGTTGCGGATGAAGTCTTCGGTCTCTTCCGTCGTCACGTCAATCGCCGTGGCATCCCATTGGAAGTAGGCATTCTCATCGTGCGCCAGACCGCAGATTCGGGTCATGTTGGTGCACTGTCTGTCAGCCTTCAGTCCTAGTGCTTCGTCATACAGTTTTATCGCCTTGGTGATGGCTATATGGTGCAGGTCGGTGGCTGCCAGAGGACAGCCTTTGGGTCGGGTGTATCGGCACAGGATTCTGATTCCCTTCCCGCTGATGGTCCGGTAAGCCGCCATGGTGTTCCTGATGCCTTTCACCTTCTCCATTGCCAGTTCCATCTGTTCCGGTGAGAGGTTGTCATAGTCCAGCATGAGCCAGAAGGTTTCCCATCCGAAGTCTTCCAGCTTTTTTCCTGTGCGCATGAATTGGATAGAAGGGCAGATGCCATGCGATCTCTGCTTTCTACTCATTGCCAGTTTTCTGTCTATCTTGGCATCAATTCTATACCCTTCCGTATTCTGCTGGGTATAGACGTCAGTCGTGATGAATTCCTCCAGTTTCTGAAGGCTTTCCAGTGGACGGTTGATAGTAGTGTTCAACGTCTCGAAAAACGATGGCAGTTTGTCCTGTCCTTCTTTTTGATTTATCTTCATACTCAGAAATTTTTTAGTGGCGGCTTGCTTTTTAGGGTAGGTCGTCGATAATTAATACCGCCACAAATTTATATAAAATTTTCGAATTATAAGCAAGTAATATAAAAAACTTGAATG
>NZ_VZCB01000108.1 GCF_009494395.1 Segatella copri
CATGCAAGTTTTTGATACGGTCTGCGTTTATTAGATATAAGTGTAACCCTTTAATATTGAAGAAATGTATGAAAATTAAAATGATTCTTATTGCATTAACCGCTTTGCTATCTTTGGCAAGCTGCGGTGATGATGACTCTGGTATTCAACTCACACAAGACGAAATCATTGGTGACATAAATACTGGTAAAAAGATTGTGATTACCTCTCTTACCACCTATACGGAAAGTAGCAGCAAAGTTAATGTAAATGGAGCTAAAGGCAAAATATCAGCAACATCTTCCGATGAAAGTATAGCCAAAGTCTCGTGCTCAACAAATGAAGCAGAGAAAGAAATCTATGTAAGTGGTGTTTCTGTAGGAAATACCACTATCACCATAACCGATTCCGATGGAAATACTGCTGTATTAAAGGTTGAAGTAAAAGATTGGACGGCTCTTTGGGAACTTAGTAGAACAATGTATGTGGTAGATAGAAAATGTTTTGTTGAAGGTGTTTCTTCTGAGGATTCTGCAACTATTGCAGCTGATGCCATAGAGAAAGACTCATACAATAAATATTATACAATACGTACTCGTGATTATATTCCTTTCGGCTCTTATGTAACCAAGAGACTAACCATTACAGATGATAAAGGAAATGTCCGCATGGATGGAATTCTTAAGATTCAGCCAAATGCCGATAACTCCGAAGTTTGGCATTTATTACCTATTGGTAATTATACGGAAGTCGTTTTGGCTACATTTTACTATGACCAAGAAAGTATAGTCAAAGATGTGACAGATTATTATAAAACGGCATATCCTAAGATTAAGAAAGTTGAACTACATGCCATTTATGCAGTAGAAGAATTAGAACCAGACAAGTAAAAGTATAATGTAAAATTACTTTTTGTTCATCCCGAGGAAAGGTTTACAAGGAAGCCTTTCTTTGGGATTTTTTCGTTTTATTTTATCCCGAAAGACTACATCAAGCACCTTGATTTCCAATCTTTTAACATTGTCGGTTCAAACTTCTCCATTCTGCGCAAGTTTGAGTTTTGTATTTTGATTTTCCGCCATTACCTTTGCAACTTTAATTTTATCAACTCACAAAGGTTAGATTATGAGCAAGACAAACGACAACAATCAGCCTGTAGGCGTGGCAAG
>NZ_VZCB01000087.1 GCF_009494395.1 Segatella copri
ATCTCAAAATAATGTTGTACCTTTGCACGGCGGCATCATTTTTCTAATTTTGAGACAAGAATACGCAATTTAGCCCTCCATCAGCACAAGCTAATGGAGGTTATAACTTAATTTGACTAAATATTAAATTCATTTTTATTGTTCCTCATCTTCCCAGAACTCAGGAAGAAGAGTATAATACTTATCCTCAGGCGTAGAATCTATGTGCTTCAACACATAACAAAGCCAACGCTCAGGATTTTTATCTAGTACCTTACATGCACCAAACAAGGAGTACATCATTGCTGCACGCTTACAGGCATCCAAGTCACGGCAGAACAAATAAGCCTTCTTTCCCATCACCATGTCACGGATCAGGCGTTCGGTATCATTATTGTCCAAAGGCATGTCTGGGATGTCTATATAATTGGTCAACTCTGTATAGTTGCGCAACATATAGTTCAATGCCTGGTATATATTGCTGTCTTTTGGCACATCCAAGATGGCACTTGCAGCCCATAGCTTGAAGTCCTCCCATAGTGGCTCAGCATGGTCCTTCCTGAACTGTGCCTTCTCCTCGCCCTCAAGTTTCTTCTCCTTTATCATTTCCTCAATCAGGTTAATGTTCTGGTAGAAGAGAATACCTATCTTTGCAAGATTAGGATTTTCCTTCAAGGCACGTTCCATTGGTCTTCGGGCATGAACGACACAGCGACACAATATACGACCATTTATCTTCTTCAGCCAATCATAGCCGGAGTAACCATCACACATCAGCGCCACACCTTTCCAATCTTTGAGGTTGTCCATGATGTCAGCAGTACCCCTACCATGCTTGTTTTTCGTATTAACCATGAAGATTGGAATGCCTGTCGCCACTGAACGATATTGAATCAAGTAATGATTTACCGTCTTATGCTTCTCGCAGTCCAATATCGGGAATGGAGAACCATCAGCGCCAAGCAGCAAACTGGACATTACTCGATCCTTCTGCAGATTGTAGAGAGGTTCTATCTTGTCGCATACACCCTGATGCCAGTCATCGACTGTTGAAGGAGCGAGTATCAAGCCATCCTGTTTCATCTTCTTTATCTGCCGGTTAAACGGCTGATAGAC
>NZ_VZCB01000065.1 GCF_009494395.1 Segatella copri
GGCGAGGGCGTCACCACGCTTGTGGCATTCCACGGTTGTCCGCTTCGTTGCAAATACTGTCTCAATCCCCAATGCCTTGATGCTGACGGCGTATGGCAGGAGGTGGATACAGAACTGCTGATGGCGAACGTGGAGATGGACAACCTCTACTTCTTGGCGACAGGAGGCGGCATCTGTTTTGGTGGAGGTGAACCGCTTCTGTGGAGTTCATTCATAAAGGAGTTTTGTGAACAATGCCCAGAGGGATGGCAATTTACAATGGAGACGAGTCTAAACGTACCTCGCCATCACTTGGAGGAAGTCACCCCATACATTGACTCCTTTATCATCGACATCAAGGACATGAATCCTGCCATCTATCAAGCCTACACAGGTAAGCCCAACCGGCAAGTTATCGACAACCTTGTCTGGCTCAACACTCATGCCAAACATAAAGACAAGATCATCCTTCGTCTCCCCATAATCCCCAAGTTCAACACCGAAGATGACAGGAAACACAGTCGCCAAGTCTTAATAGAATTAGGATATGAGAATTTTGATGAATTTGAATATGTTATTAGAAACAAATAAACAGTTTTAATTATATGTCCCAATGAAATGGATTTGAATGTAAATTCCATCTCATTGGGGTATTGGATAAAAATTATTGGTAATTTTTAATAGTACGTTTTATGCTATTTGACTCTCTGCGAAGTTCATTAGCTACACTGTCTTTGTATGCAGCCATCCGTACCATTTCATTGTATTTGAGAACAGAATCTTCGTAAGCTGCAACACGATTTTTGACATAGTCTATGACATTTTCGTCTCTGTTTACAGAGAAGTGCTTCTCTATATATAAGATGTTTGGGTCATCAGCAGACAGAACCATCTTCAAAGCTCTATACTTCAAGTCTGCCTCCTCCCAATCTTGGTACTCTCGCCATTGGGTGAGGTTGCCCCAAATGGATATGACAAGAGATAGAGCCAAGCCACCAATGAAAAGAAGAACATACTTTGATGTAGGCTCGAAGCGATGGGTGACAAGTTTCTTCTGAGGTGAATTGTTCATCACTTCAAGTTT
>NZ_VZCB01000011.1 GCF_009494395.1 Segatella copri
ATTGGCTATATCCTAGCCTTTTCAGGCCCGATGATTTCTAAACGGGACAGCAGTGCTTTTTGTTATTACTATTTGTTCTATTGAGATATGCCTTCATAATTGCTATACGAGCTATACAAACATTGTCTTTGCTGCTAGTCTCTGCTCTTATTCTGCAAATACATGCAGAAAACAAGGTGAAAGGATATGCCTTCCCTTGGAAGATACTCTTGACTATTGATTCTGTGAGATTTGGAGTGATATTATTTCTCCATTTCCCGTCATTACTATGGCGTGTTACTGCAGCCAACATACTATTAATTCCCATATATGGCTTCTTGTCTCGACGAGTATCAATAACTTCCATATCTTTAAAATGACGTAGAATCATTCCTGCAAATTCTTTTAAAGAGCATTCAGACCAGTAAACAACAGCAATTCGTGCTGCGTTTGGAGCAAGTCCAAGTATATAGAATCTATCGTCCAAAGAAGTCTTCAAACTTCCCGAATCTATAGAAGCAAAGACTTTACGCACTTGCTCTATTTTGGCGTTAGGGTCGTCCAACTCTTCGTCGGTTATTCCCAACAAGTCAAACAGACTCTCCTCTGTCTGTTCAGCAACCTTGGAATTAGAAGAAGCCCAAAATACGAAAGTTCGGTCTCCTACACCAAATTTGTTATGCGACCCTTTTTGCAGCATAGCATTAAGAGCAGTTGTATAGGCAAATTCTGCATTTTTACCAATTGGAGCATTGAAACCTTGTTCTTTTCCATAAGAATCAAAACCGCGATCCGTTTTAAAAGAAACTAAAGGCCCCGTATCTTTTGTTAACTTTATCGTGGAATGAAGTCTTGATATAGAGTTTTTCTGTCCAGTTACTAAACATATTCCATTCATACCCTCGTCATTTCGATTCAAAACTAAATCCCATACAGTCTTATCTTCTGCTGCAATTTTAAATTCACCTTGCAGCAAAAACGATATGTTTTTGTTGGACTTAAGCATCTCGTCATATAACAAATCCTTTTTGATAGTTTCTTCTATGGCACCATTATTCTTATAGAATTTAGCTATGGCATCTAAATAACTATCATTAACAGCTTGCTCTTTAAATGCAGCAATCATATTAATAAAAGTTTTATTTTTCTTAGAACTTTCACCAGAACCTCCTATAACATACTCATAATTATCCCAAAGATAATTTGGAATATATTTTTTACCACTGCGCTTTACAGTTTGTAATACTATAAAAGCTTGAGCGGTCTTTTTATCTTTCATTCTACTTTCTATTCTAAGAAAAGAACCATCTTTATCTATCACGATAAGGTAGCCAATCTCTTTTAGTTCTAAGCCCTTTTGGGCTAAACCTTCACATCTATTATAATAGTCATATAATGCTCGTAATATCATTTTAAAATCTCCTCACTGTTAATTGGTGGAACAATAATTACGCCATCTTTCATTTGTGGACGATAGAACATTGGCTGGATGTTCTTCTTATCAGCAAAGTCCATATCATAGAGCATGATTCCTAAGTCTTTAGTACCACCTTGCCCTTCAGATATTGGTGGAGTCAATGCCTCATCATCAGGATTAACGAGACGGAAAGAGGCAGAGAACTCACGAGTACCAAGATAAGGCTGGTTGAAACATTGTCCTTTGCTTGCTCTACGCTCAAATATCTGATAATACTTCATCGGATTCTCATCTTTACCCGGCTCATGAGAAAACAAATCTCCTTCCGCCTTTCGCTTCGATACTGAACGGAACTCCATCTTTGCCCAAATTCGATAATAAACATCTTTTAAAAGCAAACTATTTTTCTGTTGACGATTTACAAGCTTATTATCTTTATCAACTTCATCAATATAAAATGCTTTGATGGTTCTAACACTCGCTGTTGATCCTATTTCATTACGTCTCACAGAAGTCCATTTGATAGGTTTCAACACCTCTATCTTGGTTATCTGCCAATGAATGGCAGGCTTCCAAAATATAGCCTCGAATATAGCTCGTGCTGCTGATGGGGTAATCACATCATAGCTAACACGTTCAACTTTAAATTCGGGTCTTGTAAAGCAAGCCATATCGCCCCACACCTCCAAACAATATTCTTTATCAGTATATTCCATATTACTATTTTTCTTCTTCCTTATCGTTACTATTATCTTCCAAACTTTTCTTTGACTGCTGAGCCTCAAAGAATCTTTTTGCAGAAAGTGGAGAAACTACTTGACGTCCTGTTTTGGATTCGAGTTCCTCTTTTGCAACACGCGCTACATTACCACCTTCTTTAGCACATTGCTTATTTTCATCCAAAGTCTGAGGATTCTTTGCCTTAGTAATGCTCGTTGTTGAGAGTTCTGCAAGCATGTTAAGAATAAGTTCCTCGTTGGTCATATTGTCACGCAGATTTTCCTTTTTCAAACCTTTATATCGTTTGTATTCTTTTGTTGTTCTACCAGCCCAAGCCTGATAGATTATATCTGTTAAAGATGCAAACTGTACCCCTTCCTCAACATTATGAAGCTTCCATTGGTCTGTCAAGTCCTTGCGTATCTCAATACTTTTCAAACGTTGGTTAATCCAATTGTCCGAATATCCCAATCGTTTGTAGTCTATCATGGCCTGCTGTATACTTAATTCTGGATCTTGCATTTGATCCAGTCTGTCTGCTCCAACTTTAGCAAGCCACATTTTAAAAGGTTCAGCCTTTGGAGATGGTACAGACTGAATAATACGTAAGAGTTGCTCTGTATCAGCAACATCCGTTAATCGCATTTTACCATCAGCTGCACGCATTTTCAAAGCGTTACAGTTTGTAACGGTTTCATTTCCCTCATCTTTAAGTCGCTTCTTTAAGACTCTCCAATAGGTTTGAGGATTAGGACTTTCAGTCAAAACCGCAATAACGTCAACAATAGAAAAGTACCATTTTTCCTGATCATCATCCCAAATGGCACGAATCTTATCATCCCCAAATAGCTTTATCGAATTTTTCTTTACCATATCATTTCCATTTAAATAATAATCGATTTGTTCGCCCAATTATTATCGATGCACAAGCCTATATGTTCATCATACTGCTGTTTATAATCGACAACAAAGAGTCCCTCTTTTTTCTCACTAATGACACCCATATCTAACAAAGCTTTGAAATCTGGCTCGTAGGCACTTATAGTATACTTTGATAATTTCTTCATTAAAGAATATGATGGACCTTTTATAAGTATCTGTTGAATAATATCCATACTGTTCTCCCAGCATACTACAACATTTATGCCAACATCTTTTATAAGTTGAAACTTTAGTGCAGCCTTATGAAATAGGATTTCGTCTCGCTTATAAAGATCACTCTCCATATCATTAACATCAAAACTGTCTCTCCTGCAATATAGTTGCATGAAGTAAGACCTCATAGTACTTGGTGCAAACCAATCCAAATTGTCACAAAGACTTAGTCTGGCGTTATTTCCTTGTAAAACTTCAGCAGGGAGATTGTTACATTCTTTAGCCAAAGAAAAGACATAAGTAGTACTTAAGCCATTCTTTCCTTCTCGATTACATCGACCTGCAGCTTGCAATACAGAGTCAAGTCCAGCTTCTTGCCTATATACAATAGGAAAATCTATATCAACTCCAGCTTCTATCAATTGCGTGGAGACAACACGAATAACTTCATTCGTATCGTCCTTTAGAGCATTTTTGAGTTTTTCTAACGTCTCGCTAATATGTGCCGGACACATCATCTTTGAAAGATGTAATGTAATCCCTTCTTGTGGCAAACGTGTATAGAGTTCTTTCGCATCACGACGTGTATTAACAATACAAAGCACTCTTTTATGCTTGCTCAACATCTCTGCAACCTCATCATAAGTTCTTCCTTCATTATTGATACTTAACTTTACCCTTCGCAACTTGTCATGCAAATTAAACTCTCGAGGAATGATTTCTGTAATATGGTCAATCCCTTTGAAGGCTGCCTTCGGATTACATCCTTCTATAAGTCCACTTAACACGGGCTGACTTGCCGTAGTAAACAAGAAAGAAACATTGAATAGTTTATGGTACGTTTTCAATGAATCCACAACAGGTTGAAGATAATCCATCGGAAGTGTCTGCACCTCATCTAAGATCACTACACTGTTGACTATATTGTGAAGCTTCCTACAAACAGATGGCTTATTGCTAAACATAGATTCAAATAATTGCACATTAGTCGTTACAATTATCGGATAGTCCCAATTTTCCGTCGCCAACTTCATTTTTTCCTGAAGTCTTTCAGCTTTGATTTGCTCAGGATCCACATTGCTATGATGCTCCAAAACATTCTCTTCTCCAAAGATGCTCCGTAGAACTGATGCTGTCTGAACTATGATACTTGTATATGGAATGGCTATAATAATTCTTTTCTGACCATTTCTGATAGCATGCTTCATTGCCCATACCAAAGAAGACAAAGTTTTTCCTCCACCAGTTGGTACCGTCAAACTATAAAACCCGATTTCAGTATCTGCCATTTTAATACATTGCTGCTGGACTTGATTTCTTATAGTATTTACATTAGAATTATCAGCTTTAGCTTTCAAATCCTTCAGTTTATTTTCGAGTAAAGGCAGCAAATCATATAACGTAGCTTTATTACCTCTTAACATAGAAGATTCTTTATCCATAAAAGCTTCTGTATCAAGAAAGTCAGCATCCACCAGACATGAAAACATCATACGAGCTAAATGATGAAAATCATTAGTTTGAATCTTGAAAGCAGGTACATTTAATTTTTCCTTTCCTATATTGATATTAACTTCTGCTGGAATATCCTGATTAAGAATTCCTTCTATCTCATCATAATCATGTAAGCCTGTATGATGAGACACTATTTGATTAACGAAGAAAACATCAGCAGATTTACCATAAAGTCTCCGTGCCAAAACTCCACCAATAAATGCATGGTTATAATTACCACAAACTTTAATATCAGGCTCATATCCACTCTCTTTTTTAATATGCTGCTGAAAAGCATGTGATTCCTTACCCTTGTCATGAAGCTGCCCCAAAACTTTCCCCCATTCACTCATACCAAATTCACCAGCGAAACGAGAAGCAAGCTTAGCTACACCAACAGAATGTTCCTCATTAGATTGTATAATCCAATGACCTACATTATCTTGATATATATGTGATATTAATTCTGCCATTTTCATTTTTACTTTTATAATTTTCTTGTTCTAGCTTCCATTCTCCTCTCTCTTCCTATTGTCTCTGGAAATTCATATTTACCCCAACCAACTTCCAGCCTGTTCTTCTTGATTTTTTCATCAAACCACCAGTCGTAGTGTTCACGGGAAATCATGCGGATATCCCAGGCTGCATGTACTTGGGCGGCTATCGATATGCCATATACTTCCCTGAGGTCTATCATTTCTTCAAGCATAAGCTCATCTCGCTTTTCACTTCCCATTTCCTCGATTAAAGCCTGCTTGGTAAAGAGGAAAAAGCCAGCAAACTTATTACAGCGCTTCTCTACGTCTAACTCTGCACTTGCAGGAAAGGTAAGAAGCAGATGAGCTAACTCATGCGCTGCCGTAAAACGGAGACGTTCTATTGTTGTTTTCTCCGGACGCATATCGAGAATAATCAGGGGATGCCTCTTATCTGCCCATGTACTCATACCCCATACGTTATCAGGCAATTCTGTTGATAAAATCTTAATGCCTTTTCGCTCTAATAATCGAAGAACGCCGGAAATCGGTCCATCACCACTATGCCATCGTTTTCTCAAAAGGTCGGCAGCATGTATTGCATCCTCTAGGGTGGAAACCTTAGTTCCTTTGATAGGATTCTTAAAAAGGATGTTTTTAAAGTATTTCTCTTCATGAGAGCTAGACTGACAATATATCAAACGCTCCTTGGCAAGATACTGCTCTGCCCAAAAAGAGAGCTTTGCTTCAAGTGCTTGCAACTCGTCTTCGGACAACTTGCCATTGGAGGTGGTGCGGAGCATCGGAACATCTATCTTAAGATTGGTTCCTTCGAAATATGCCTCGCTGATATTGAGGGCTTTGGCTATGGCTTGCAGGGCATCACGCTTAGGGCGCATGATGCCTTTCTCATAACGGGAGATGCTCTGCTTGGTGATGGCTCCGTTGGTCCGCTCTACGAGTTTATCCATGCTGAGCCCCATCATCAGGCGCGCTTCCCGCAATCTTATTGAAAATGAGTCATTAGTCATAATTGTTAGTTCTTTAATTTGTTGACAAATATAATAAGAACACCTAACATTGTCACCAAGCAATATAAAGTTTTAACATTAAAAAGCACTTGGATACAGGAAGAACTAGAAGATTTAAGGAGAAAATGGAATTACACATTATTATATTAAGAAAAAGACGTGGTTTTAAAGTTTTTTCCCTTACAGGGCGCAGGGGTATTACAAACAAAAAACCCAGGGCGATTGCCCTGGGCTATGAGCTTCTGCCCTTTACCTTTCCGCTTCGCGCCGGTGACCGTTGGTTCAGGGCGTAAGGCGGACTGCAAACGAATTTATCCCTTCAAGGCTTAAGGCGGCTGCAGACGAAACAAAAACTACTTTCCTATCTTCTTCATTCTATCAACCTGTGTCTTAATTACATCAAGCGTTGATTTATCTGTAGAGAAGACGGAATTGAGACCTTGGGCTTCCTGGGCTGGATCGCCGGTATAATCATCTCCTACCTGCCACTGCTCGTGCTTCGGCTGGGCAAAACCACCCCAGCCCCAGAAGTTGCAACCGGCAAAATAACCACCAGAGGCGGCATTGTCGCCAACAAGACTGAAGACATACTTATAATAACCATCACGACCTTCTGTAGTAGAAGAAGGAGAGAAGGAGAAACCGTCACGAGGATAACCGAACTCTTCCATCACCAACGGCTTACGGATGCGACCGCAAACAGCAAGATGCTCATCGATATACTCCTTGGTGTTCTTGCAGGATACGCCCAAATCTTCCAGCAAATGGTCTTTTCTTGCCCAACTCCAGTTGTAAGGCCACAAATGGATATTGCAATAATCTACATTCCGGTCGGCACAAATGCGTTCCCAGCAATCCAACTCGTTTTCACAACCCCACTTGCCTTCACTTCCGATGGAGATGAGATGATTCTTGTCGAGCGAACGGATCAGACGGCTTGTCTCGCCCAGCCATTTCTCGAATGCAGGCAACTGCTCCTTGCTGAAGGCACGAGGCTCATTGCCTATCTGCCATGACATGATGGCTGGATCGTCCTTATATTTTTTCTTTGTATATCTATTGGTTCTAGTAAGAATGAAACGCACGTAATCATAGAAGAGTTGGTGAGCCTTATCACAGGAAGCATACTGAGCCACGAAATTCATGAATGCCGAATAGCCATCCTCATCAGGACGTGGCGCCTTGCCCAAACCTGCCTGCTCCAGATAATAGCCGTAACCGCCGCTCCATTCCCAGGAATTGTTGAGATAGAGCACAGCCACCATCTTGCGTTTGCCCATCTCCATCAGGAGATAATCGAGACCGGCAAGTATGGTATCATTATAAACGCCCGGTGCTTCCTGCAAGGTAGGTTCCACCTTGGTCTTCACTCCACGCTTGCCATCGGAACCCACCAGGATGCGCAGGTTGTCGATGCCCATCTCCTTCATCTTGTCAAGTTCACGGCAGAGTCGTTCCCGGTTGCCGCCCTGTCCCTCTGAGCCCAGGATAGCGCCATACCAGAAGTTGGTGCCTACATAATAATAAGGTTTACCATCACGAACGAAATGTCCGTCCTTTACCTGTACGAAGTCTGACTTTGCAAAGAGATTGCATGTAGCCAATGCCATCGCCAATAAAACAAATAATTTCTTCATCTATGATTCTGTTTATGATTAAGTTTGAAGTTTATGTAAATATCGGGTGCAAAGATAATAAATATGGGCAAGAAAATATGATACTTTCTTGCCCATTCTACATACAAATCCTTATAAATGTCTTTTAGTTGCTATAAGCACTCTCACCATGCTCGTAGATATCGAGACCTTCCTCCTCTACTCTCTTGTCAACACGTACACCTACTGTCTTATCAACTACCTTGAAGATGATGAAGGTAACTACGATGCTATAGATGATGCTCACCACGGTGGCTACCACCTGAACCCAAAGCTGATGCCAGTCGCCATAGAGAGCACCTTCAACGCCTTCGGCACCAGTTACATATCTTGTGGCAAAGACACCGGTGAGGATAGAACCCAGGATACCGCCCATACCATGCACGCCGAAAGCATCGAGGGCATCATCATACTTGAACTTCTCCTTTACTACCGCTACCATGAAGAAGCAGACGATGGTGGAAATGATACCGATGCAGAAGGCACCTAAGATATCCGTACTACCTGCTGCCGGAGTGATGGCAACCAAACCGGCTACAGCACCGGTACAAGCACCTACCGTAGTTGGCTTCTTGTTCACAATCCAGTCGATGAGCATCCAGGTGGTGGCTGCTGCAGCTGTTGCGATATGGGTTACGAGGAAGGCATTGGCAGCCAGACCATCAGCAGCCAAACCGCTACCGGCATTGAATCCGAACCATCCCAACCAGAGGAACGACATTCCCATGAACACGAAGGTGATGTTGTGAGGAGTGATAGGATGACCAGCACGATAATCATCACGCTTGCCTACACAAAGCGCCATGACCAAAGCGGCTACACCGGCATTGATATGTACCACGGTACCACCCGCAAAGTCGATGGCTCCCATCTCCTGCAGGAAACCGCCGCCCCATACCCAGTGGGCCATTGGAAGATAGGCGATGATAACCCAGAGAATGGTGAAAAGTACATAACCGCTGAACTTGACACGCTCGGCGAATGCACCGAGAATCAAGGCTGGAGTAATGAGGGCAAACATGCATTGGAACATCAAGAAAGTGAGCTCAGGAATGCCCGTTGGCATGATGGCATCCAAACCGATGCCGTGGAGGAAGCACTTATCGAAACCTCCGATGATGCAAGCCAAAGGGTTGCCGCTATCCGCATATTCTGTAGAGAAAGCCCAGGAATATCCGAAGGCTACCCATATCAAACTGACTACTGCCACGATGAATACCGTCTGCATCAGGATGCTGAGGATATTCTTCTGGCGCACCAAACCGCCGTAAAAAAGTGCAATACCTGGGATTGACATCAAGAGCACCAAGATGGTTGCCATGATCATCCACGCTGTGTTACCCGTATCGAGTGTTGTCAATAATAAACTGCTCATATTTATATCTTATAGTTAAATTAGAATACAATATAGTCTCTCAAATATAAACTTCAATACCAATCATAAAGTTCAATGTTCAAACCTCAAAGTTCAAAGTATCTTTATTCCTCTTTCTCTGCATTATAGAGAGCAATGTCGCCTCGCTCGCCGGTTCTGATTCGAACGGTATCCAATACAGGAATCACGAAGATTCGACCATCTCCAACTTCACCGGTCTGTGCTGCACCCTGGATGGCTGCGATGGTTGGTTCCACATTCTTGTCCCGAACCACGATGTTCAGGAGCACACGCTCGATGCTGCTGGTATCGTACATCACACCACGGTAAATGCGAGCCTGGCGCATTTTTCCCTCTCCTCTTACATTATAATAAGAGAACCACTCAATGTCGGCTGCTAAAAGCGCCTTCTTGACATCTTCGAATCTAGACTTACGGATAATTGCCTCAATCTTCTTCATAATCCTTTAATAATTAATAATGTGTTAATACCTTTATTGATTGTCTCTACTGAAAACTGATTTTCATTGGTTGTTATTACTTTTCATCTATTTCTTAACACAATGTTCGTTTTCGGCTGCAAAATTAATACATTTTGTTAGTATTTTAAAGAAATTCAATACATTTCGTTTCTATTTTTCTCCCGAAATTTTAAATTTATCCAACCAAACTGTTTTCTTCTTACATATTGTAATCTGCAAACGGTTATTGCATTACAAATTGTAAGAGAGCAAAAAATATCCACTATTTAATGTATGCTTTTTCTTGCATATTTCAACATATAGTCGTACCTTTGCAACCGAAATCAAACAAATAGTCATCGAAAGTATCGATTGATTAGCAAAAAGTCAAATCTCAACAAGAGACAAGACGTGAGAGATAAAAGAAGAAATTCAAACTTAAAGGACAACGCAATATGAAAGAAACAGTTCATTTCACCAAGATGCAGGGAGCGGGTAATGACTACATTTATGTAGACACCGAACAGTATAACATCCCTGACCCAGAGAAGGCAGCCATTGCCTGGAGTGCTTATCACACGGGCATAGGAAGCGATGGACTGGTTCTCATCGGTAAACCGCATGACGCCAGACGAGCCGACTACTCCATGCGTATCTTCAATGCCGATGGTTCAGAAGCGATGATGTGCGGCAATGCAAGCCGATGCATCGGAAAATATCTCTACGAAAAGGGATTGACGAGAAAAGACACCATCCGACTGGAAACCCTTTCGGGTGTCAAGATATTGAGATTGCACATTCAGAAAAACACGAAAACCGTGGAATCGGTGACTGTGGACATGCTGAAACCGATATTGGAAAATCCTGAGCAATTCATCGGTCCTTCAACGCTGGAAGCTGACGGAAGGACATTTGAAGGAACTTACGTATGTATGGGAAATCCACATTTTGTAACCTTTGTGGAGGACATCGACACCATCGACATCGCCCATTACGGTAAGATTCTGGAAAGAGACAAGGCTTTTCCTCAGCGCTGCAACATCGAATTCGCACAAGTGACAGATACAGACGTCATAAGAACTAGAGTTTGGGAAAGGGGAAGCGGAATAACAATGGCTTGCGGAACAGGAGCCTGTGCTACTGCCGTAGCCGCAGCCCTGACCAAGCGTACTGGCAGAAAAAGCAGTATCGTGATGGATGGCGGAACTCTCCAGATAGAACACAGTGAGGCTGACGATCATGTCTACATGACGGGACCTGCAGCCTTCTCATTCGAAGGAGAAATTGAATTATAAATAAGAGCAAACTTAAATAATAATAAGGTCGATAAAAAGACCGCAATAAAAGGAGAAACGAAATATGGCATTAGTTAATGAACATTTCCTGAAGTTGGCAAGCAATTACCTGTTCGCCGACATCGCAAAGAAGGTAACAGCCTACAAGATTGCACATCCAAAGCAGCGTGTAATCAGTCTGGGCATCGGTGATGTAACCCAGCCTCTCTGCCCTGCCGTCATCAAGGCAATGCACAAGGCTGTAGACGAGATGGCTGTGCAGGCTTCCTTCCGAGGCTACGGTCCGGAGCGAGGCTACGACTTCCTCCGCGAGGCTATCATCAAGAACGACTTCCTGCCCCGTGGCATTCATCTCGATGCCAACGAGGTCTTCGTAAACGATGGAGCCAAGAGCGATACGGGAAATATCCAGGAGATTTTGAGATGGGATAACAACATCGGCGTTACCGACCCGATTTATCCGGTTTATATAGATTCTAACGTGATGATAGGTAGAGCGGGAATCTTTGAGAATGGCAAGTGGAGTAACGTAACCTACATGCCTTGCGATGAGAGCGATGACTTCATCCCTCAGATTCCTGACCACCGTGTGGATATGATTTACCTCTGCTATCCAAACAACCCTACGGGTACGGTCATCTCGAAGGAGGAACTCAGAAAATGGGTAAACTACGCTATCAAGAACGAGAGCATCATCCTCTATGATGCAGCCTACGAGGCATATATCACCGACCCGGAAATTCCTCATTCTATCTACGAAATCCGTGGAGCCAGAAAGGTGGCAATAGAATTCCACAGCTATTCGAAGACTGCCGGTTTCACCGGTGTGCGTTGTGGTTACACCATCGTTCCAAAGGAACTGAAGGCAAAGACACTGGCCGGCGAGGAAGTGGCATTGAACCCTATCTGGGACCGCCGCCAGTGCACCAAGTTCAATGGTACCAGCTATATCAGCCAGCGTGCTGCCGAAGCCATCTACACCCCTGAGGGCAAGGAACAGGTGAAGGCAACCATCAATTACTATATGGAGAATGCCCACTTCATGAGAGCAGAACTCCAGAAACTCGGCTTGAGAGTATATGGCGGTGAGAATGCACCTTATCTCTGGGTGAAGACGCCAAACAATACACCTAGCTGGAAATTCTTCGAAGAGATGCTTTATGGTGCCAGCGTAGTCTGCACCCCTGGTGTCGGCTTCGGTCCATCAGGCGAAGGCTACATCCGACTCACCGCCTTCGGCGAGCATGAGGACTGCAAGGAAGCCATGGAGAGAATTGCCAAATGGCTGGGAAAATAGATTAAGTGAAAAACGAAGAGTGAAGAGTGAAGAATTCTATAGCTTTCTTGCTTGAATCTCTCGTGACTCACATAAAACATAAAGATAAGAACAATATGTAAAACGAAGAAAAGAACAAGAGAGAGGCAAATGAATTCATCACTCTTCGTTCTTCACTCTTCACTAAAAATAATATAAGGTATGAGCAACTTAAGATTTGAAGCTGTTTCAGAGGCTTCCAAGAGAAAGCCTGTTGAGGTAACCGCTCCTAGCGAGCGACCAAGTGAATTCTTCGGAAAGAAGGTATTCAACCGACAGAAGATGTACAAGTATCTCCCTGCAGATGTCTATGAGAAACTGGTAGATGTCATCGACAACGGAGCTCGTCTCGACCGTAACATCGCCAACGCCGTCGCCAAAGGCATCAAGCAGTGGGCTGACGAGAATGGCGTAACCCACTACACTCACTGGTTCCAGCCATTGACAGAAGGTACTGCCGAGAAGCACGATGCCTTCATCGAGCATGATGGCAAGGGTGGTATGATCGAGGAATTTTCAGGTAAGTTGCTCGTTCAGCAGGAGCCTGATGCTTCTTCTTTCCCATCTGGCGGTATCCGCTCTACCTTCGAGGCACGCGGTTATTCTGCATGGGATCCAACATCGCCTGTATTCATCATCGACGATACACTCTGTATCCCTACAGTCTTCATCTCTTATACAGGTGAGGCTCTCGACTATAAAGCTCCATTGCTCCGTTCATTGCACGCTGTAAACGTAGCAGCTACAGAGGTTTGCCACTACTTCAACCCTGATGTCAAGAAAGTTATTTCCAATCTCGGTTGGGAGCAGGAGTACTTCCTGGTAGATGAAAGCTTGTATGCTGCACGTCCTGACCTGATGCTGACAGGTCGCACCCTGATGGGTCATGATTCTGCCAAGAACCAGCAGATGGACGACCACTACTTCGGTGCCATCCCTGAGCGTGTTCAGGCATTCATGAAGGATTTGGAAATCCAGGCTCTTGAGCTCGGTATTCCTTGCAAGACCCGTCACAACGAGGTAGCACCAAACCAGTTTGAGTTGGCACCTATCTTCGAGGAGACCAACCTTGCCGTTGACCACAACATGCTCCTGATGAGCTTGATGAAGAAGGTGGCTCGCCATCACGGTTTCCGCGTACTTCTCCATGAGAAGCCATTCGCAGGCATCAATGGTTCAGGTAAGCACAACAACTGGAGTCTGGCTACTGATACCGGCATCCTGCTCCATGGTCCTGGCAAGACACCAGAGGATAACCTCCGTTTCGTAGTCTTCATCACAGAGACTTTGATGGGTGTATACAAGCACAATGGCTTGCTCAAGGCTTCTATCATGAGCGCAACCAATGCGCATCGTCTGGGCGCCAACGAGGCACCTCCAGCAATCATCTCTTCATTCCTCGGCAAGCAGTTGACCGACCTTCTCGAGCACATTGAGAAAGCCGACAAGAAGGATCTCTTCACCGTGGCTGGCAAGCAGGGCATGAAGTTGGATATCCCAGAGATTCCAGAGTTGATGATTGATAACACCGACCGTAACCGTACTTCTCCATTCGCCTTCACCGGTAACCGTTTCGAGTTCCGTGCCGTAGGTTCTGAGGCTAACTGTGCATCAGCGATGATCGTATTGAACACAGCTGTAGCTGAGGCTTTGACCGACTTCAAGAAGCGTGTGGATGAGTTGATTGCCAAGGGTGAGGATAAGACATCTGCCATCATCGATATCGTTCGTCAGGATTTGAAGACCTGCAAGCCAATCCGTTTCGATGGTAATGGTTACTCAGATGAGTGGGTAGAGGAAGCTGCCAAGCGTGGTCTGGACTGCGAGAAGAGTTGTCCAAAGATTTTCGAGCGTTATCTCGACCCTGCCTCTATCAAGATGTTCGAGGATATGGGTGTCATGAAGAAGAACGAGTTGGAAGCCCGTAACGAGGTGAAATGGGAGACCTACACCAAGAAGATTCAGATTGAGGCTCGTGTAATGGGTGACTTGAGCATGAACCACATCATCCCTGTGGCTACTCACTATCAGAGTCAGTTGGCTAAGAATGTGGAGAACATGATTGACATCTTCGGTGACGAGGAAGGCAAGAAATTGACTGCCCGCAACATCAATATCATCAAGAAGATTGCCGAGCGCACTCAGATCATCGAGACCGGTGTTGAGGAATTGGTAAATGCCCGCAAGGTAGCCAACAAAATTGAGAACGAGCACGATAAGGCTATTGCTTATCATGACACAGTAGCTCCAAAGATGGAGGAAATCCGTTATCAGATTGATAAGTTGGAGTTGACAGTAGCCGATGAGCTCTGGACCTTGCCTAAGTATCGTGAACTTCTCTTCATCAGATAATAAGCAATTTTCTGGTTTAATTATAAGTTATAGTTTTCGTTTAAGAAAAAGAAAACGCAAAAGCTCTAAAAGAGCTACTCTTCATCAGATATAACAAAGAACGATCAATCTATTTCTTTTATTGGTTGTTTAAGTTTGCGCGGAGTGTGGTTGTGAAATCACGCTCCGCTTTTTTGTATTCTAATTTACATACTCTTTTGGTCAAACCAGACTGCCAAGAATAAGATGACGGGTAGAATAAATATTTGCATTTATGCTTGGCTAATTCAGATTTTCTTCGTACCTTAGCAGCGCAAAACGTAAAGAGCGTAAGAATATGGCAAAAATAGTAAATAAATATCCTGTAGGAATTCAGACCTTTGAAGAAATCCGCGAGAAAAATTATCTCTATGTAGATAAGACCAAATACATCGTGGATTTTAGAGAAAAAGGAATGAAATATGTCTTTCTGAGTCGTCCAAGACGATTCGGCAAATCGCTTTTTGCCTCTACCCTCCAAGCCTATTTCGAGGGAAGAAAGGAACTTTTCGAGGGATTAGCCATTGCAGATTATGAAAAGGATTGGGTGAAGCATCCTGTATTTCATTTCGACTTGAGCGGTGCCAAACACATGAGCATAGAGCAACTGGAAAGATACCTGGCTGATATGCTTGAAGAGCAGGAGACCATCTGGGGCTACAAGACTCATCAGGTGGATGCAAACCTCCGCCTAAAAGACCTAGTGAAGAAAGCTTACGAGAAGACAGGCGAAAAGGCTGTAGTCATCATCGATGAATACGATGCCCCTTTGCTGGACGTAGTGCATGAAAAAGAAAATCTGCAACCGCTCCGCCGCATCATGCAGAACTTCTACAGTCCGCTGAAGATGCTCGACCCATACCTGGAGTTCACTTTCATCACGGGTATCACCAAGTTCTCGCAACTCAGCATTTTCAGCGAGCTCAACAACCTCGACAATATCAGTCTGTTTGACCAATATTCGGCAATCTGCGGTATCAGCAAGACCGAGCTTATCACGCAGATGAAACCGGACATCGAGGCTATGGGGGAAGCACTGAATATGACGTATGAGGAGTGCCTGGCAGAACTGACGCAATTCTATGACGGATATCATTTCAGCAAGAATTCTGAAGATATTTTCAATCCGTTCAGTCTGGTAAAGGCTTTGAATGCTCGGGATATTGCTCCTTACTGGTTTGGTTCCGGTACACCGTCCTTCCTCTTGAAGCTCTTGGATAAGTATCATGTCAATCTTTCTACATTGGAAAGTCAGGAGGCAGTATTGAGTTCCTTCGACCAATCTACAGAGGAAATGACGGATGCCTTGCCATTGCTTTACCAGAGCGGCTATCTGACCATCAAGAAATATGAACCGATGTTTCAGGAATATACGCTGGGCATTCCAAACAAGGAGGTACGCAACGGACTGCTAAACTCATTGATTCCCCATTATGTGAATCCTCGCCGTTCCGACAACAATGCCTTCCTTTTGGGGTTCTGCAAGGCGGTTTACCGGAATGATATCGAGGCGGCACTGGAGCACATGCGCACCTATATGGCTACGATACCATACGATCTGGAGAATCACAGCGAGAAGCATTATCAGACTATCTTCTATCTGATGTTCAGTTTCCTCAACATCTATATCCGTACGGAAGTGAAGAGCGCCATCGGCAGGGCTGATGCTGTAATGCACATGCCAGATACGATATACGTCTTCGAACTGAAGGTAGATAAGAGTGCAGAAGAAGCTTTGGCTCAGATAGACGAAAAAGGCTACATGTTGCCTTATCATTCTGAAGGTAAGCGACTGGTTAAAATCGGTATCAGCTTCGACAGTACCCAGAGAACTATCAGAGATTGGAAAATCAAGGAAGAATAAACATAGAATAAACAAGTACTTTCAATCTTAAGTTACCGAATGGTGAACAGCGGGGTGAACACTTGCCCTAAGTATTCACCTTTTCGGCTTCGGGGTGAACCCTAGTAAAAAGAACTTTGTATATACAGCGCATGCTAGAAATATAAGAGTCTAGATTATAATGGGTTATGGGGTATATTTAACACATTATTAACGCTAAAGGTTGGCATCGGGGTTCACCCTTCACCGACTTCATCGCCAAGTGTTCACCCTCACTCTTATTTAGAGAACGTTGCAAACAACAGCAAGCCCCAGCAGAATACCGCCCCCGACCTGCCCTTCTAGGGGTGGGTAGGGTAAGTCTGGCGTAAACAAGATAGTTACGATAGCTAAGTATCATGGTTACGATGGCTAAGTATCATGGTTACGATGGCTAAGTATCATACTTATGATATGCATGAGTTGGGCTTCAATTTTCTGTACCCTCTGCTACATGCTGCTCATCAGAATTTGATTATACGCATTTCTCCATCAACACAAAGGTGATGAAACCCAGGAGAAGAGCGTAGGTGGCTTGCTTCTGAAAGCCATGGGCATGGGTTTCAGGAATCATCTCATCGCTCGTTACATAGAGCATGGCGCCACCGGCAAAGCCCAACATCACGGGGAGGAAGGTGGAAGAGGCTGAACCCAAACCGAAACCCAACAGAATGCCTACCACTTCGAGCAGGGCGATGAAAATGGAAATGAAAAAGGTGCGAGCAGCAGAAACGCCTGCCATCATCAAAGGAGCGATGATGACCATTCCCTCGGGGATGTTCTGCAGGGCGATGCCGAAGGAAACGCCCCACTCCGTTGCACCTTCTGCTGAGCAGACGCTCACACCTGCTGCCATGCCCTCGGGCAGTTTGTGCAGGGCTATCGCCATCACGAAAAGCATCACATGACTGAGCCTGGCATTGTTGCGATGCTCCTCGGGATCGAGTCCCGTGATATGATGAAGATGGGGAGTCACCAGGTCTAGCACGTTCAGGAACAGGGCGCCTGCCATCACACCGATTACTACCAGCCACCAAAGTCCGGTCTGTTCGAAGGCTGGCACTATCAGTCCCAGCGTGGAAGCAGCCAGCATGATTCCGGCACAATATCCCAACACGGCATCATTCCATTTATGGGGCAACTCCTTGACGAAGAAACCCAGAATGGCACCGATAATGGTGGCACCACAAAGTCCGGCAGCACTAATCAATACGTTTGTCATTGCATTCTTTTTGTTTTTAACCTATAAAATATACCGAAGTTATCAGTAAAGTATGTGAAGATGCAGATACATCATAGAAGATAAAAAAGCATGGACAACCCTCACGGTCATCCATGCCCATCTATTTCGTATCTGATCTATTCTATATTACATGTGTATAGTCATGGTGAAATTGGTTTATTTCAACTTCTTATAACCGTAAGCTGCGTTATTACCCAACTGCTCTTCAATGCGGATAAGCTGGTTGTACTTGGCCATACGGTCGGTACGACTCATAGAACCTGTCTTAATCTGACCAGAGTTGGTTGCTACGGCAATATCGGCAATTGTAGTATCCTCGGTTTCACCAGAACGATGGGAAGTAACGGTGGTGTAACCATGGCGATGAGCCATCTCGATAGCATCCAGTGTCTCGGTGAGAGAACCAATCTGGTTCACCTTGATGAGGATAGAGTTGGCAGCACCCATCTTGATACCCTTCTCCAGGAACTTCACGTTGGTAACAAAGAGGTCGTCACCTACCAATTGGCAACGATCGCCGATGGCAGCAGTCAACTTCACCCAGTTGTCCCAATCGTTCTCATCAAGACCATCCTCAATAGAATCGATAGGATATTTAGTAATCAGTTCTTCCAGGAACTTGATCTGCTCAGCAGCAGTCAGTTTCTTACCATTAGGATCCTTCTTCTTGCCATCCTTCAACTGGCGGTAATCGTAGAACCACTCACCATTCTCCTGAACGGCAAACTCGCTGGCAGCACAGTCCATGGCAATCTTCACGTCCTTACCTGGCTCATAACCGGCATCCTTGATAGCCTGACAGATACTGTCGAGCGCATCCTCAATACCATCGAGTGCAGGAGCGAAACCGCCCTCATCACCTACGGCAGTAGAAAGTCCACGGCTCTTCAGAAGCTTAGCCAAGGCATGGAACACCTCAGCACCCATACGGATAGCCTCCTTCTCGGAAGGAGCACCCACAGGACGGATCATGAACTCCTGGAAAGCGATAGGCGCATCAGAATGAGCACCACCATTGATGATGTTCATCATAGGAACAGGAAGAGTGTAAGTATTGCAACCGCCGATATAGCGATACAATGGGATATGGAGATACTCAGCAGCAGCATGAGCCACAGCCAAAGAAACACCGAGGATGGCGTTGGCACCCAGGTTTGACTTGGTCTTAGTGCCGTCCAGTTCCAACATTTTATAATCTATGGCACGCTGCTCCAAGGCAGAGAAGCCAACCAAAGCAGGCGCAATCACCTGATTCACGTTCTCCACAGCCTTCAAGACGCCCTTGCCGCCATAGCGGTTCTTGTCGCCATCACGAAGTTCCAGCGCCTCGTTCTCGCCAGTGGATGCACCAGAAGGAACCGATGCACGACCAATGATACCTGACTTCAAAGAAACTTCAACCTCTACAGTAGGGTTGCCACGAGAATCCAAGATTTCTCTTGCATGAACATTTTCGATAATCATAATACAATACTTTTAATTACATTAAACATTTTTTCCGAGTGCAAATTTAGGTATTATCTGACAAACCACCAAATTTCGGGCATCATCAAAACTAGGTATTTGCCAAGAAATACCTACTTATAAGTATGCAGTAAATCACCATTTATCACTTCCCCGTCACTTTCCCGATTATCTCCTCGAAATCTTCCTTCTGCATGGCGCCCATCTGCATAGTGGGATTGCCCTTCATCGGGATGAAGAGGAAGGTAGGGATGCTGCGGATGCCGAAGACGGAAGCCAGTTCTGGCTCCTGATCAATATCCACCTTATAGAAATCAACCTTGCCGGCATATTTCCCGGCAAGAGATTCTACCATGGGAGCCATCATCTTGCAAGGTCCACACCAGGTGGCATAGAAATCGATAATGGCAGGACGGGAGCCTGCAAACACCCACTCATCGGGATGAGACTCGTAATCCATGATCTTCTTCCTGAAATCGGAAGCAGTAAGGGATTGTACCTTTCCAACAGAAGCAGACTGATTACTACTGCCAGCTACTGACTGACCAACCTTCTCAGCCATACTCTCAGACTCAACACGAGAAGGCAGTCCCTTTGAGCCGCCTTCCTGTTTCTTGTTATTTTGCGAACATCCCATAAAGGCTAAAGCCATCATGGCATATAAACAAACATTTTTCTTCATTTTTTTTAAAATTAATAAGCCAAATCGATTGCAACAGGATATACGCGGCATGGGTCGAAGTATTCCGCACAACTGTTCACCATTGCCTGCAAATCAGCCTTGGCAATACCGTGGAATACCTGCTTGCCATTTACCATGATGGTTACAGGCTCATTGAGGTTAACCAACTGGTCGTTGAGATAAACTCTCAGCCTTCCACCTGTAGCTACGGAATAGCTGCGGTTGAACTTCAGATCAATGCCCCACTGCTTATCCTTCAAGATAGTGGTATAATCCACATTGCTCACCTTGATGGAAACCACGTTCTTGTCTATATCCATCTCGTAGTAAGTTCTCTGCTCTGATGGACGAGCCAGCACCTGCAGGTTGTAGAAACCGGAACGATGTCTTCCATCCATCTCGAAATCCTCCCAAAGTACGGTCTTAGGATATGGATTGCGAACAAACTGCTTGAGCCAAGGAGTAGTCAGACCATAGGTGATGTGATGCTGCATACCCGGCAAGAGCTGGATGCGATGGCGGAAGATTGGAGTCTTATCTACTGACAATGGGCGAGCCAACTGCGCAGAATCGAATGCCACCTGGGTGTACCAGGTCAGGTCGCTGCGATAGAAACCGGTATCATCAGCGCCTGTGAGGAACGAGAAACCGATGTTGGCACAGTTTTCCACAGGCGCATTCTTCAGCGGTTCACCACCAGCCATCGGACCCGCTGCAGCCCAATAGTCGGCATAGAAGGAAGCGAGACGCTGACTTCCATATCCACCTTCACTGATGCCGAATACATAGAGCCGGTTGGCATCCACCTCACCCTTCAGCAGGTTCTGGCGAATCAGTTTTTCGAAAGCATACTGCTTAGAGAGATGCCACCAGCGATAGTATTCACCCTCGTTTGGAATCTGAGGGATGAAATAGATGGAAGGAGAATCCTGGAAGCTCAGTCCGAGCTTGATGCCATTAGACCACTCATGGTCCTTAGGACCCGATCCGTGGACATATAGGAAGAGCGGGAACTTACCGTCGGCAGCCACGCCCTTCTTGCCATAATAATAAGGCATCACGGCATTTGGCTCCAGGCACTGAGGCAAATTCCAGAAGCTGTTCTTTGCCAACTTCAAATCTTCAGGTTCGATGAGTTTCTCTTCCTGCAGGTTCTTGTTGGCATCGCACCATGCTGTCCAGACCATCTTCTGGTAGCTGGCGATATCCTTGCCGTCAATAGCGGCATGGAGTTTGGTGTCAAGAGGTGTGTTTTTAGCGAATTCTGCCTTACCGTCTTTCTCCAATGCTTTCTGTTGCGCTTTGAGCGACTGCAGGAAGTAGGCATTCACCTTTTTCTGCAATCCCTGTGATTGCGCCATTGTCTGGGTAGAGTAGCTTAGTGAGACAAGCGCCATCACCATGTAAATCATTTTTTTCATTTCGTACATTGATATATATAATTACTAGATTTTTCCGATTACTAGTTTTTTACTAGTCTTTCAAGGAACTAGTCTTTCAAGGAATAGGTAACCGTGGTCACCACCCTTACCTTTTTTATATAAGGAGTGTTGGAATCTCTATCCTCTATCGAGAACTGTCCCTGGTCGGCATTCATGATTTTGTCAATCTTACTCTTGCTGTTATCGGCAAACTGTGCAGCAGTCTTCTCTGCATTCTCTATTGCCTCCTGCATCATCTTAGGTTTCATCTGTCGGAAAGCAACATATTCATACTTCACCGGATTCTCGTAGCCACCATCCACGATAGCGACGCCCTTCTGGAGCAGGTCACCCTGACGGGCGATGATGCTGCGAACCAGTTTCACGTTATGCGAAGTAACGGTGATAATCGACGTGATGTTATAACGATACCCCTGGCGGTTTTCTCCATATCGCTCAGCATTGAGGTCGATGACCACAGGTGCATTCACATTGATTTCGCTCGCCTTCACGCCATTTGCCAGCAGGAAGTTTCTGATGGTTCTCGTGGTGGCGTTGATTTTTTGATAGAGTTCAGGCAGGTCATTGCCTATTTCCTTGGAAACGATAGGCCATGTCACCTTATCAGCCTCAACCTCCTTTTCGGCTAAGCCTTTTACTACCACCTTCCGGTCTTTAGCTATCACACTTTCAAGTCCCGACTTGATACAAAATCCAAGCATGATAATGCCGATGGCTAAAATCACAGCTTGCTTGATACCTGTATTTACATTCATAATAAGCCCTCCATTTATTAAGTTAAAAACGCTTACGATGGCAAAGATAAGCAAAAAGATGATAGAAGCCATCTTTTTTAATCTTTTTTATGTTCTAATCTCAACCAAGCAAGAAAGATATGTTAAATCTTCTATACAAACGATACAACCTATTGATTTTTTCACTAACTTTATACCGTTAAAATGATGTAGAACCTTTAAAACCATAACATCATGAAAATAGGTGTTCCAAAAGAAATTAAGAATAATGAGAACCGTGTGGGAATGACTCCTGCCGGAGTTGCCGAATTTATTCGACATGGTCACGAAGTGATGGTTCAGCATACTGCTGGCGAGAACAGTGGATTTGCAGACGAAGAGTATGTGAAGGTAGGAGCCAGGATCCTGCCCGACATCCAGAGTGTGTATCGCGAGGCTGAGATGATTATCAAGGTGAAGGAACCTATCGCCGAGGAATATCCACTCATCCATCAGGACCAACTCGTGTTTACTTACTTCCATTTCGCTTGCGACAAGGAGCTAACAGATGCTATGATCAAAAGCGGTGCTGTCTGTCTGGCTTATGAGACGGTGGAGACAGACAACCATCATTTGCCGCTGCTGATTCCGATGAGTGAGGTGGCAGGCAGAATGGCAATTATCAACGGTGCCTACTATCTGCAGAAGACCAAGGGAGGAAAGGGTAAACTGATGAGCGGTGTACCAGGTGTAAACCGTGCCAAAGTCCTGGTTCTTGGCGGTGGAACAGTAGGAGAAGCTGCAGCAAGAATGGCTGCTGGATTGGGAGCTGACGTATGGATTACCGATATCAGTCTGCCTCGTCTTCGCCAGCTGGAGATGGAATTGCCTATCAATGTGCACACCCTCTATTCCAATGAGCACAATATCCGAAAAGAACTTTCAGATGTAGACATCGTGGTGGGCAGCGTACTCGTTCCGGGAGACAAGGCTCCACACCTCATCACAAAGGATATGTTGAAGCTGATGGAACCGGGCACCGTATTGGTGGATGTGGCAATCGACCAAGGCGGCTGCTTCGAGACCTCTCATCCAACTACTCATTCTGATCCGATATTCATGGTAGATGGCATCGTGCATTATGCCGTGGCTAACATTCCGGGAGCCGTGCCTCATACCTCTACCACTGCTCTGACCAATGCCACTCTAAAGTATGCCCTGGCTCTTGCAGACAAGGGATGGAGAAAGGCCTGCAAGGAAGACAAGGCTTTGTATCGGGGACTGAACATCGTAAACGGCAAGGTAGTATTCAAGGCTGTAGCCGATGTCTTCGGATTAGAATACGAAGAGATGGTATTATAGGAGATTGCATTATAAATTCATGAAACATAACTTTTAAGCCCTTCGATTCCGTTGGGTTTAAAAGTTATGATGTTTTTTGTGGGTCTTTCCAATGATAAAATATGCTAAAAGAGCTTACTTCATCAACAAAAGGATATTTTTTCTTTAGGTAACTCTTGGATATATAACAAAAAAGCCTTATCTTTGCATAAGATAAGCTGCACTTGGCAAAATATTTCTAACCCAAAAACAATAAAATGGAGTACAACATGATTGGGACCGCATGGTCGTTACTGCCTCCTATCGTCGCCATCGCTCTAGCGCTGAAGACGAAGGAGGTCTATTCTTCTCTTTTTATCGGTATCATACTGGGTGCCGTTCAATATTGTATTTCGATGGGAACAGGATTCGACGGATTCCTCGTTCACCTGACCAACCACACTGTAGGTGAAGGCGATGATGCCAAGGCATACGGTTTGATACATTGCCTTTCCGACCCTTGGAACGTGGGCATTCTGGTATTCCTGGTGGTATTGGGCAGCATCGTTTCACTGATGAACAAGGCTGGCGGTTCTGCGGCATTCGGCCGTTGGGCTTCCAAGCACGTAAAGTCGAAGATTGGCGTGCAGGTAGCCACCATTCTGCTCGGTATCCTGATATTCATCGATGATTACTTCAACTGCCTTACCGTAGGTTCTGTGATGCGCCCTATCGCAGTGCGCAACGGCGTAACCAAGGAGAAACTTGCCTATCTCATCGACTCCACTGCAGCACCGGTCTGCATCATCTCCCCAATCTCCAGTTGGGCAGCAGCAGTATCGGGCTTCGTATCGGGAGGCGAGAACGGACTGGCACTTTTCTGCAAGGCGATACCTTACAATTTCTACGCCTTCTTCACTATTCTCTTTATGTTTGGCATCGTGATCTTGGGCTTCGACTTCAAGGCGATGAGCAAATATGACGCAAGACTGAAGGAATGGTATGAGCGCACCAACGGAGGAAAGCTCGATGAGGTGAGCGATACCAAGCTGCAGATCGTGGAGCATGGTGTGGGAGCCAAACAGGAAGAGAATTCGAAGAGCAAAGGCTCTGTGAGCGATCTTGTGATTCCAATCATCATGTTGATTATCTTCTGTATGGCAGGCATGGTTTATTCGGGAGGCTTCTTTGATGCCAGCAATGCCAACTATATGAACTTCGTAGATTCCTTTGCTGGTAGCAATGCCTCTATAGGTCTGGTAATTGGTTCATTGGCAGCCTTGATTCTTACTATCCTGATGTTTACGGTTCGCAAGACCTTACCATTCGATGAAGCAATGAGTAGTCTGATCAAGGGCTTCGAGGCGATGGTACCAGCCATTCTGATTCTTACCCTGGCATGGACCCTGAAGAGCATGACAGATTCGCTGGGAGCAGCAGAATATGTATCCACCGTAGTGGCAAGCAGCGCTTCTGAACTCCAGATGCTCCTGCCAGCCATCATCTTCCTGGTTGCCGCCTTTCTGGCTTTCGCCACAGGTACATCCTGGGGAACCTTCGGTATTCTGATACCTATCTGTATCGCAGTATTCCCAGGAGCCGACCCATTGCGCATCATCTCCATCTCTGCCTGCATGGCAGGTGCTGTCTGTGGCGACCATATCTCACCTATCAGCGATACCACCATCATGGCGAGTGCCGGAGCCGAGTGCAAGCATGTGCACCATGTTTCATCACAGTTGCCTTATGCCTTGACTGTAGCTACCGTCAGCTTCCTCACCTTCATCGTGGCAGGTTTCACCCATACGCTGGGAATGGTAACCAGTGCCATCATTTCATGGATATTCGGTATGGCAATGCTTGGTTTTGCTTTATTTTATTTAAATAAACGTCAGAAAAGTAAATAGTTCTTAATTAATTTGTATATTTGAAATATTTTCAATATCTTTGCAAAAGAATTTAATAAAGAACATATTAATAACTTAATACAGAATACATTATGAAGGAATTGAAAGGTACAAAGACAGAGAAGAACCTCCAGGAGGCTTTCGCTGGTGAGTCACAGGCTCGTAACAAATATACCTATTTTGCAAGCAAGGCAAAGAAGGACGGTTATGTACAGATAGCTAATATCTTTGAGGAGACAGCTGCCAATGAGAAGGAGCACGCTAAGTTGTGGTTCAAGTATCTCGAGGGCGGTGCTATCCAGGATACAGAGAAGAACCTGGAGGCTGCTGCCAATGGTGAGCACGACGAGTGGACAGAAATGTATCCACGCATGGCAAAGGAAGCTCACGAGGAAGGCTTCGAGGAGATTGCTGCCAAGTTTGAGATGGTGGCTGAAATCGAGAAGCACCACGAGGAGCGTTATCGCAAGCTCTTGAAGAACGTGCAGGACAAGCTCGTCTTCTCTCGCGACGGCGACTGCATCTGGCAGTGCTCTAACTGCGGACATATCGTAGTTGGCAAGCAGGCTCCAGAGGTTTGCCCAGTCTGCAACCACCCACAGAGCTACTTCCAGATTGAGGCTCAGAACTACTAAGATTCTATTACAGGAAATTGAACGATAGGATAGGATTATAACATAGAACCTATCATATAGAAGACTTCCTATAGAACCAGATAAAAATCCCCTGATGCAATAAGATATGCATCAGGGGATTTTCTTTTTTACCACTGGTTGATGTCGGCTTTTGCCTCTATCTTTTTCTCAACTTTATCAGGAAGTTTGGAGAAGAAGTCGTAGCCGGTGATACGCTCCACCTCATCCACCGAGTTGACAAAGTCTTTTTTCTGCAAGCCGGTAGCTCCCTGGTTGCGACAGATAAAACCGATGGCTTGCGGATTCTTGCCAGTTCGGAGGATTACCTTGAAGAAAGCATCAGGCACCACCACCTTGTTCTTACCCAGTTTGCGATGCTGCTTATTCAGGAAAATCGGACCGCATACGATATATACCTTACCGTATTTCTTTGCCCAGGTACGACACTGCTGTTCGATACTATTCCAGACACCCGCATTCAAGGCATGGGTCTGGGGACACATATTGGTCATCAGGAAGCACTCGTCCATAGCCTTCTGATTCCACTTGTTATCGCCAGCCGGACAGAGATGACCCCTATCATAACCGCTGTTGTAGTAATCTGCCTTCATTCCCTTAGGTGATGGCATATCCATATCATCCTCAAAGTCGCCACGCTTCAACTTTCCTGAAGCATGAGCGCGGGTCAATGACCATGCCACCCAGTTAGGCTGACGGGTATCGTGATTATATGATACGGTATAGGCAAAACGCTTTCTGATGGTTTGCGATACCTTTTTCTTGGAAACGGGTATTTCTATCCCCGGTGCATCACCCTGTGCTGCCGGCAACATAGAGGATGACAAGCCCAAAGTAGAGAGCAGAGCGATGACGCCAAGCAGCAGCCATCCTCTCAATTTCTTATTGAATTGAATCATCTTTAATTCTATATGAAGAGATTATTATGTATTTATCCTATTCTGCTGGATTAATCTTTTCCAACATGATTTCTATCAGTCTCGGAACCCCATAGTCTTCTATCTCACTTTCCTTGATCCAGATGTAGTCATCCGGCAACTGAGGACAGGTTTCTGTTTCCAGGAGATAGAAGTCGGCAAGAAGGATGCGATGAGTCAGAACGTGCTTGACATCTTTAGCCAATAATATCGGATTCTTCACGAAAGAAGGCAGTTCCTTGACATCCGAAACATTATAAGGCTCCCATAATCCCTGCCAGATATCTCCTTCGCCACGTCGATGGATGGCAATCATCGGTTCTGGAATTCCTGAACCATCCGCCACCGAAGATTTACACCTTATATATATATAGGAGAGATGGCGGGTCTTCACCTTTACGGTCTTGTTCTTGACAGGCAGTTCCTCCACCCTGCCACAACGCAAAGCCTCGCAGGTTTCGGCAAGCGGACAGAGCAGGCACTTCGGAGACTGTGGAGTGCATTGAATCGCACCGAAGTCCATCATTCCCTGATTATAGGATGCCGCATCGGATGCAGGCAAGAGCGATTGCGCCAGAGCAGCAAACTCTTTTTTCCCCTGGGTTGAATTGATGGGAGTATCAATACCGAAGTATCGGGAAAGCACCCGATAGACATTGCCATCAACCACAGCTGCCGGAATATCGAAAGCGAAAGAGCCGATGGCAGCAGCGGTATAATCGCCTACTCCCTTCAGGGATTTGATGCCGTCAAGGGTGTTGGGGAAAGAACCGAGAGCCACAATCTGCTTGGCAGCAGCATGAAGATTGCGGGCACGGGAATAATACCCCAAACCCTGCCAGAGTTTCAAGACATCATCCTCGCTGGCTGCAGCTAGGTCTTCTACCTTGGGATAGGTTTGCATGAACCGTTCCCAATATTCCCAACCTTGGACTATGCGGGTTTGCTGAAGGATGATTTCGCTCAGCCAGATGGCATAGGGATCCTTGGTTTCGCGCCAAGGCAAATCCCTGCCGTTTTCACGAAACCAACGGAGTATTTCTGTTGAAAAAAAAGAGTTATTGATCATTATTATGCTTTTGCCCTTTCAGGGCGTTACTTTCTTGCTTCGGTCCTTTTAGCGGATTACAAATCCGCAATAGTTACCCATACGGCGGCGGATTACAAATCCGCCGAAACAGTAACTATTCATAAAGTTCAAATCTCAATGTTCAAAGTAATTACTGCTCCGGATATTGCTCATAAATTTTCAGACCGAATTCATTGGCAAGCGCATAGGCATGTTCCATGATATCGGCGAGGATATGCTCGTAATTGACCCAAACCTTATCCTTGATGAAGAAATAGAATTCGATAGGAAGACCGCACTGGGTGGCTTCCATGTGGCGAACCATCAAGGTCAACTCCGTATTCACCTCAGGACGCTGACGCAGATATTTCTCCATAAACTTACGATAAAGCTGAAGATTGGTTGGGGCAAGGGCTGCCGGATTCTTCAGATCCTCAATATCCTTTCCTTCCGCAATATCCTTTTCTATCGCCTTCTGAAGAGATTCCTTCAACTTAAAGGAATCCTCTGTGGCGAAATGCTTGGCAAGCAAGGTCTGCTTCAAAGTCTCATCTACCAACCGGATGCTGCGGAAATCGAAATAAACAATTCGCTTTACTCTTCTTCCCCCACTCTTCTGCATACCAATCCAGTTCTGGAACGAACCATTCACCAGGGTAGCTGGCGAAATGGTAACGATGGTATTATCGAAATTACGCACCTTTACGGTAGTAAGCGACATATCCTCCACAATACCATTGGCATCCACCGATTTCACGGTAATCCAGTCGCCCTTATGCAGCATATCATTACTGGTAAGTCGCACACCGGCAGCCAGACCGAGGATGGTATCCTTGAACACCAACATCAAGACAGCAGAAGTAGCACCCAAGCCGGCAAACAAGGTCATCGGACTCTTACCCAGCAAAATAGCAACCACAACCACTCCAGCCACAAAGAGCATCAACACTCGAAGTACGCCGCAGAAGGTATGGAAATACTGCTGAGCCGAAGAACGGCGCTCATCCCCATTCTCCAATCCCTTGAAAGAACCGATGAAAACCAAAGCCGTACGTACCGACATCACTACGATATAGATACCCGTAGCACGCTCCAGAATCTCCTTGAATATCGGATATTCCAGATAGATAAGCGGCATGAGCGACCAGATAACTACGGCGGGAACGATATGGCAGGCAGAAGTAAGCACCTTCTTGTTGAAAAGCACATCATCCCAAGACGCCTCCGTCTTCTCCGTTATCTTGGATATCAACGGAACCAATATCTTCCGACATAGGAAATCGCTCAGCATCGCCAGCAAGATAGCGGTGACGGTAAGCAAAATATGACGAAGCATAGGCACATAATCACCTGTGACACCTGCCCATGTTATCATTTCATCAACAAATTTTCTAATTTCTTCCATAAATAAAAGTTTTGTGTCCAGTACCTAGCACCCTGTTCCAACAAAGTAATCACTAATAACTAATCACTAAACTCACGGTTGACAGAGCAAGGTACAAACCTTATCTGCAAAATTACGGGCATTATTGCCATGCATGATACCATTATTAATAATGGCAAAGCAAAGTTCATGACCATTGGCAGCCTTGCAATATCCAGCCAGTGAGATGATACCCGTCAAAGTACCAGTCTTTGCCCTTACATTACCATGAGTAAAACTATTCTTCATTCGCCTCTTCAACGTGCCATCCACTCCCCCGATAGGCAGTGACTGCATCAAATGCTCCTTGATATTATCATTCTTATAAGCATAACGCAGCAACTTGACCTCCAGTTCGGCACTCAGATAATTATACAAGGACAACCCGGAACCATCAGCCAATTTATAACGGGACGGATCGAGTCCAATTTTTCTAATCAACTGTCGTTCCACATTTCTGGCACTCTTGGCACTGGCTGACCGGTTGCCGGTAGAGGCAGCTATCTGATAGTACATACTCTCGGCATAGAGATTATCACTGTCTTTCATCATCTTATGCAGCACCTGATCCATTGTATGGAAACGGGTACAGATGGTAAAAGCATTAGCCGGACAAGGTTTTATGGTAGAATACATCCCTTCGTAGAGAATACCTACATCCTCCAGTTTTGCCAGAAATCTATCCATAAAGATGTCCTTACGGGCGAATACCAAAGGCGACAACACCGGATTGTCATCATCCCAGCACCATCCTTCGCCCAACAGATTAGCATCCTTCATAGAACGGTCTGCATAAATACTGCCACGGATGGTGTCGATGCCCATCTCCTTCAACCCATTGGCAAAGGCTGCCATATCATCGCTGTTAAAACGGGGATCCATGCCACCGATACAATAAACATCGCCGGTTAAGACTCCATTTTCTATGGTTCCAGTATACTTGAGAGTCGTCTTAAACTGGTAAGAACCGCCCAATTTATCCAATGCCGTAATAGCAGTCAGAAGCTTCATTGTACTAGCCGGGCGCATCAGCTGTCGCTCATTTCTCTTGTAGATACAGGAATCGGCCTCCAGGTCCCATACCATCAATCCCACCTGCGATGTCTCGAACATCTTACTCTCCAGGAGTTTGTCCAGACCAACCTGAACCGAGACAGGCCAAGGCAACTTCTGGGTATCAGTAGCCAGGGAGTCTATCAAGGTAGAATCAGCCAATTCTGTCTCGTCCTGCGATTCTACCACCTCGTCATCATTCACATCTTGAGCCTGCATTGGCAATGCAACAACCATCGCCATCATCAGGCTCAACATCATATATTTAATCTTTTCCATCACAATTGAATTCTTCACTCTTCGTTCCTCATTCTTCACTTCTTTGTCGTTTCTTAATTTCTTTCTCAAAAGCCTCTTCATTATCAGGCTGAACGGCCACCATGTTCTTATGACCATATTCTATCACTACACACCTGTCCAGTCCCATAAAAGTCTTCACCGGATGCACATCTATGATGTCGCAGACCGGTACATTCTTATTGGACGAGAACCTTCCTTCGTTGATGATCAGATACTCCATCTCATCATCCCGGTCGATAGGTTTTACCTTCTTAAAGGTATAAGTAGTATTCAGAATACGCTCTATCATGCCCACGATGACAATGGCCAGGAAGATGCCGATAATCGCCATCTTCACCCAGAAGAAATAGCCAGCCAAAAATGCAAAGACAGCCACACCCAAACGGGCTGTCAATGTAAAGCGTTTATGAAAAGTTCTATCTGCCATATCTTGTTAATATTTGTCATTTTGATAGTCTTAAAGACTATATTACCATAAATTTCGGTGCAAAATTACAAAAAATCCGTCTCTTTTTACTCATTATTAAAGAGAAATTAGTACTTTTGCAAACAATTAAGCATTATTAGAATAAACTCACATGGTTTATAAGTATGATTTTCTGATTATCGGCTCAGGAGTTGCCGGTATGAGTTACGCCCTGAAAGTAGCCAGAGCGCATAAAGGTAAAGTGTGCATGATCTGCAAAACCTCTCTCGATGAGGCGAACACTTCATTTGCACAAGGTGGTGTTGCGTCAGTTACCAACCTGGAAGTAGATAACTTCGACAAGCACATACAAGATACGATGATTGCTGGTGACTATATCAGCGATTATAAGGCAGTGAAGCAGGTTGTCACCATGGCACCGGAGCAGATCAAGGAGCTCGTGCAGTGGGGTGTCAACTTCGACAAGCAGCAGGACGGCAAGTTCGATCTTCATCGTGAGGGCGGACATAGCGAGTTCCGCATTCTTCATCATGCCGATGATACGGGTGCTGAAATCCAGCGCGGTCTGATGGAGGCTGTACGCAACTGCCCAGACATTGATATCAAGGAAAATCATTTTGCAGTAGAGATTATCACCCAGCACCACTTGGGTGCCCGTGTTACTCGCCGTACACCTTATATTAACTGTTACGGAGCCTACGTTCTGAATCCTGAAACCCAGAAGGTGGATACCTATCTGAGCAAGGTTACCGTGATGTGTACCGGTGGTTGTGGTGCTGTTTATCAGACTACCACCAACCCTGTCATCGCTACCGGTGACGGTGAGGCGATGGTTTACCGTGCCAAGGGAACCGTAGCCGATATGGAGTTTGTACAGTTCCACCCTACAGCTCTCTATCATCCAGGAGAGACTCATCCTGCCTTCCTCATCACCGAGGCTATGCGTGGATATGGTGGCATCTTGCGTTTGCCTAACGGCGAGAGCTTCATGGAGAAATATGACAAGCGATTGAGCCTAGCTCCTCGCGACATCGTGGCACGTGCCATCGATAAGGAGATGAAGATTCACGGATTGGATCATGTATGCCTGGATGTTACCCATAAGAATCCTGAGGAGACCAAGCATCACTTCCCAAATATCTACGCCAAGTGTCTCAGTATCGGCATCGACATCACTAAGGATTATATCCCTGTTCGTCCTGCAGCTCACTATATGTGTGGTGGTATCAAGGTAGATTTGAACGGATGTTCAAGCATCAACCGCCTCTATGCCCTGGGCGAGTGTTCATGCACAGGTCTGCATGGTGGCAACCGTCTTGCCAGCAACTCGCTCATCGAGGCTGTGGTTTATGCCGAGACAGCTGCCAAGCACAGCATCGAGCATGTAGATGAATATGATTTCAACGAGAAAGTTCCTGCATGGAACGATGAGGGTACCCTAACCAACGAAGAGAAGGTGCTGATTACACAGAGCGTGAAAGAGGTGGGCGAATGCATGAGCAACTATGTAGGCATCGTTCGCAGCGACCTCCGTCTGAAGCGTGCCTGGGACCGCCTCGACCTGCTTTATGAAGAGACCGAGAATCTCTTCAAGCGTGTCAAGGTGAGCAAGGAACTCTGCGAGCTCCGCAATATGATCAACGTGGGATATCTTATCACCCGCATGGCAATAGAACGCAAGGAGAGCCGTGGTCTTCACTATACCATCGACTACCCTGTTCATGCTTACGACAAAAAGGACTAATCAAACAGAATACTGATAAAAAAGCTCGGACGCAATTTGCATCCGAGCTTTTTTCATTTATCTTCTTTTTATCTCGTCAACGAGAACTTGATGCTCAAGCCGAAGTCCTGAGTGGTCGTCGGATAGCTACTGCTGGACAACAGAGGAGTATTGGTCTGACGGTCGTAATAGAAACTCATGGTAAGGAGTTTGCTGAACGTATAATCGGCAGAGAAGCTCAACTTCAAGGCATTATTGCCACTGCTGGCACTACTTGTCATGGAGGCAATATCACGAACAATGGCAGCCTGCTTGCGGAAACTGAAGTCAAGACGAAGGTTGAGATCGTGATTGGCTCCACGCATCTGCTGACTGTTAGCAGTTGCATTTCTGTTGTCCTTTCTGTTGCCAGCCCCCATCTTGGCTTTCAGTTTGCGAGCACCACCCTCAAACAAACTGAAGTTGTTGATGCGATAACCCATACCGATTACCCAGTCTTTACTGAGTGCCTCATTGAGCTGCACACTCGTCATACTGAGATTCAGCACACGCGTCTGGCGATACTCACCCTTGAGGGTCATGTTGTTATTGAATGTAACGTCCATACCTATCAATGGAGAGAAAGCCTCATTGATGCTCACCTGCGAAATGTTAAACATACTGCTAGGCGAAGGATTCCCCGTAGAAGCATCATTGATGAAGCCCAGACCGTTCATATATTCCTGATAGGTACTGTAACTGTTATAACTGCCTACTGCAAAGATGCTCTTATAAGAATGGTTGATGTTAACACTCTTGAAGTGATCACGGAACCAAGGCAACTTACCCAAACCGCTATAACGAACCGTCCAGTTAGGCAACAGTCTGCTCAAAGCCGGGAACAGCGAGAGAGAATTGCCACCCATCGAAGTATAAGCATTGAGGAAAGCCGGAATCATCACATCACCACTATACTGATTAACAGGAGTACGGGATGCATCAAACTTACCTCCACCCAATGCAGAACCCGCCGGATAAACAGTTCCTGCATATTGAGTTTCTACCCTATCACGATAACCCGCCAGGGAATTGACAAACTTCTCGAAAGTCTTGCTTCGATAACCGCTATTGGCATCACCCATTCCCTCAAAGGCTGTACTCAGCGAGATGGTACTCATCTGGAAAGAACCACTCTGAGTAGTAGGAGTTCCCTCATACATATACTGAATACTCTTCTGGGTAGTCTGGGTGCGGACAGCAGAAAGATCTATCTTCAGGTCCTTCACCGGCTCCAGCGTCATACGCAGCTGCAAGTTGTCCGTCTTACTCGTAGTGGCAGGCGTTGCAACAGAGTCATTGCGGAGCAGCCAGTCATTCTCCCTAGCCTTACCGATATAGTCATCATCCACCAGACCAAAGGCAAAATCGAGACCAGGCGCCATAGAACCCACCTTTTTCTGTCCGAAGGCATCACCAATACTTGGGGTGAAACCAGGCAGCGTGAGCTGATAGCTGCTGCGATAATTGAAGCTGACATTACGGACCATCATTGCCAACCGAGCCACCGTCTGCCAGGTCTTATACCAACTCTTTTCTTCCAGCGGTTCCTTAGCCAGTACCGAGATCTTGATTTTCTGGGCACTATCCACCTTGGAGATGAGTTTAATCTGATTATTGTCCACCTTTTTATATTTAATAGGGAACAACTTTCCATCAGCAGTCTTGGCAGACACGATAAGACGCTTGCTGTTCTTGCCATGACGGATACAGAGAGTCGTATCAGGCAAGAGCGTGATTTCCTTCTCGAATGCCTTCCTGTTCTTAGGCAATGCCTTCTTAGGATCGGCAGCCAGCTCCTTGGCATCTTTCTTTTTCTTCTCCTTCTCCTGCTTCTTGCGCTCATACTGGCTTCTGGACATCGTGCGATTGAACTTTTCATTTACCTTCTTGAGGAAAGGCACATGATTGTAGAGCTTGACCAGATTGAACGAACCATTGAGGGTCAACTCGCGATGCGTATTAATGGTATTGCCATAGGAGTTGCCATTCTCATCTTCCATACCCCGCTCCCAAGAATAGTTGGAACTATAAGAAGCATCGGTGTTCACCCAGTCGAAAACAGGCAACAGGTTGAGCGGCACCTTATAGGAAGCCGTAAAACTCTGACTATAATCGAGCGGTGTACCCCAGGTTCTGACACTATTGAGCACGGCACTTCTATATACAGAATCCTTCCAGGCATGATACTGATCAGCATAAAGATCCGTATTCACATCAGGATATGGCACATCTACCTGTGCATGGGTTGCACTCTGGAAGTTCATGTGAAGATTCTTGGTCAAGTCCCAACGCAGAGCAAATTCACGGTTCCAAAGGAACTGATCGCTGAAAGTGATAGGCAACTGCGACTTGGTAAGACTTTCCATATCACGCTCCTGCAATTCATAGGTTTCATGTGTCATCTCGGTATTGAAAGCGAGATTTTGCGGCAACCAGTTCAGTCCGAAACGCTTCAGAATGTCGAGCCACTTGCTCTTGTTCTTGATTTTCTTGAAAGGTTCCCAGGACTTATATACCGGAGTCCATGAATAATCCAATGCACCCCGCCAGTTGTCTCTCTGCTCACGAACCGTAGTTTCACCGGTAGTATGCTGATGGGCATGACTATAGGTAAAGGAGAAGTTGGCTGGGTCGTAAGGCATCGGATGGCGCTTGGTGGCAATCCCCACACGGGCATTGGATACCGAGAAGTTGGTTTGCGTAACCTTGGTCACGGCAATATTCTCGATAGAATCGCGCTCCGCCTTCGAGCCTGCAGCATCGAGAGCATCCTTCAGTTCCATATCCGTATCCATCGGATTATACTTTGGCGAAGTCTTCTCCTTGGTGACACTATAATATAAAGGTATGCTCACCTTCGCCTTGTCCGGGAAGAACTTACCCATTTCCAACGAGGTGGTCACACTATAGGTGCCATAGTTGTCGGTACTGCGGCTAGCCACGCCGTCTTCCAGACCTCCAAATCCTTCGCTGACATATCTTCCTGTAGCATTGACACTACCGAAATCAGACAGCTGCACATTGAGATTGGCATTAGCAGCCCATCCACCCTTGTTGTTATGTTCCTTCAGGCGGAGTTCATTTACCCAAACTTCACCACTCTTGACATCTCCCGAATTATTGCGCACACCAATCATCATGGTCTTCACCTCGCCAAGGCTAGGATTACCCACAATGGTCAACTTATTGTTAGGGTGCTCGCTATCGTATGCCGAGTAAGGTGCCATATAAGATGCCATGCCTTGAGCCTTAGCCTTATTACGCTCCTTCTTGAGATTGGTAAAGATGCTGAGAGCCACATCCAGCATATTCTCCTCAGGCCAAACCAACCTGCGGTCGGCAGGCACATTACGGTTGTAATTGCTGCGTGGAGCCGTGAGGGTGAGCGGAATCTCATATTCATAATAGTTATTCTTATAGTCACTACCCAGACGGATGAAGACAGCCAGCTCCCTATCCTTCAGATTTGTGGTATTCTGCTCCAAGGCATTGGCATGGGTAAACATCTGGATACGCTTATACTGACGGAGGTCGAGAGTCGTATTCTTGTATACCGCCTTGGCTTCCCCACTGGTCAGATTCTTGACAACAAGACTCAAAGCCTGCTCGTTGGATTCTACCAGCTGTGGCTGACTAGGATCCTGCTCACGACTGATGCCTGGAGGCAAGACGTAATTGACCGGAGTCTTCTCGGCATTTTCCTCAAGATTCACGGCACTAGCCTCCAAGGTTCCACCTGATGCAGCACTCAACTGCTGATCATAAGTACGCCATTCACCACGTACCAGGTCGAGCGTTCCAAAGCGCAGAACGATAGGCTTCTTGAAACCCGTAAGGAACATACGCATGAAACGGATGCTGGAGAAATCATTGATATTACCTTGTCGGCTCTCGAATTCATCTACAGGAATACGGAACTGATACCAGGTAACAGACGACTTGGTATTGTCTCGCCATGTCTGTGAATATTCTCGCTTATCCACAATATGGTTGGTACCCACAACCAAATCTTCCGGACGGATACTTACCCTATACTGGAAGTACTTCTCATATTCATTCAGCGTATAATCCTGATTGATATCTTCCACATCAGGGGTAGACTTATAAGATGTATCATAACTCTCAGAACGGCTATCGCTATCAGGCGAGTTGCCCTGAGGGTTGTTGATATACTTATAACGCTGCAAGATAGGAGCACGCATCTGATCCCAGTCACTGCCACGGAAATAGTGATAGTTATCACGTGCAGGGTCGGCAAAGATGCTGTCGAATACTGCCTGGTTCACCTTTCCCTGAATCTGGTCTAGATAAGCACTCTTATAGAATTCCTGTTCCTCGGCATCAGTCAGACCGTTGAAACCAACATCCTGCAAGGCACGGCTGCCACTGGTTGTTGCAAAAGCATAAGTTACCGTACTCTGAGTAGGAATCTTACCCCACTGAGTATAAGTAAAGCTCTTGCTGCCATCAACAGGCATACCGCTCTCATAGAACTTCTTACCATCCCGCAAGATATCTTCGCTAACCTCGCCCAGATTGATATAGAAATCTCCTCCATATTCATTAGCATCCGGCTGTTCACGGGTATAGAGGAACGGATCAAGCAACCAGAACTCGATATATTCAATGTTTGCCTGCTCGAAATCATTGGTATCGAGCTTACGCATCATACCTCCCCAGTTGAGCTGTGGATTCTTCAATGTACCATCTGCCTGCAGGTCTTCCACATTAAAGTTATAAGGACCCGGCTCTGACGGATAGTAAGCCAGGTTGAGCACACTCAGGGTATTGGTAGCACCCTGATAACTGTTCTGCTGGCGCAATGGGAACAGCTCCTTCACGTATACTTCGCGAACATAGTGATTACTGAGCTGCTTGAGGTCGCTCTTGATATGTCCAGGCGTCAAGGAACTGCCTCGACGGGTAAAGAGAGGGTCGATGCAATACCAAGCCAGACGGGAACGGTGGAAACCGCTCGTCAGTCCGGTCTTATCATTATAATCTTCCTTGAAATTGAGCGATGGCACGCTGGAGATAAACCAGGAAGTAGGCGTCATCACATCAATGCCATTCTTGGTATTTTCGAAGTCATCAATATAGGAAGCATTGTCCTGCGTACCACCAGCCTCTCCAGCCAACAACTGGGCAAACTCACTGGTAAAGGATATTTGCGATGGTTGGGTAAGATGCAGGAAAGGAATCTTGTCAAGTACATTGGTAAGCCACTGACTCTCCTTCTTCCAATTGAGATTAACACCCCAGAGAGTATTCTTCAATGGTTCAGAGCCCATCGAGACCTTCGTAGTAAGAGCCTGTTCGGAAAGATGCTGCAAGGTACCACTCATCTGGAAGTTCTTGGAGAAATCATACTCCCAGTTCACACCAAACATGGTCTTGCGAGTCTGACCATAATCCGTATTACTTTCCAGGGAAACATTGACCGAAGTACCCGCATCGATGATGCTCTGGTTGAGGATGGTAACCTCACCCGCATTGTAATCTACCGAATAGTCTGTACCCTCTGTCAGGGTAACACCACCAGCAGTTACAACGACCGAACCTTGTGGCACGTTATAGGCATCCAGGGAAATGACATTAGCTGATGAACCTTTGAACTGGCCCACCATCTGATACTTATTCTTTTCTGCAATCTGCCTGGCTACGGTCTTGGTACTGTCATACAGTTCGGTAAAGGCATATTTCTCAGCCGCATCCGCAGCCACTCCGTTCTTGACCAGATAATCACGCATATAACAGCCGAAAGGTTCTACTTTCGGAATAAACACGCGACCATTAGAAACGGTATAGCCTTCTACATAGTCGTAGTATCCATTGCTATGCGCCTTGTTGTTGTTATCAAGTCGGTCAGCCCCAAGCACACGAATGATTGGCGTATTCTTTACTCTCTGTTCAGGAATATAAGAGAGATAAACACCCGTAGTATCGCTCTGATATTTTACGTCAAGACGGAATTTCTCCTTTTCTATATTAGAGGCGAGATAATACACGTTCTTCATCATCAGGTCCCAGTTGCCCTGCTGAGGGTTACAACTGGTATTCTTGAGCGCCTTGACAAAAAGAGCCTGCTTGGTATCAGTAATATCAGAAGCAAACTCACCCACCTGATAAGTTACACCACCCGATGTATATTCATAGGCCACAGCCAATACCTGATCGGTCTGAATACCCGTCTTCAAAGAAACATAACCCAAGGCAGTATTGACGGAATACTCAGAAGAGCTCAAAAGACGGGCACTCTCCAGTTTCTCAAAGTCTGCACCACCTACCAGACCAGCCCCCTCCAGAGTAGCAGCAGCCTGGTCGATATCCCGGGCAGCCACATACTGGGTAGTCATTGCCTGATACTCGGTATTGGCACGGTTGGAAGGCACCAGTCCGGTTGCCGTCCACATCGGATTACTGATTTTAGAAGCTTCGCCAAGATCGGTCAGTGCCACGATATTTCGGGTATTGGCAGTAGTTCCCGACTTATTGGTTACCCAAATTTCCACACGGTTAATCGTAATGCCGGTAACGAGATTAGGCAACTTCTGCATCCATTCGTCATAATGATTCCTGAAATATCGGGAAAGGAAGAAGTGACGATTCTCCTCATAATCGGCAACATTGATTTCAAATGGAGTCAACTGTACGCCGCCCCTGCTGGAAACACTCTTGGATGCACTCTTCTTCTGCGAAGCCACCATCTGCAATTTCAACTTTCCAAACTGCATATCGGTTCTGACACCGAAAAGGCTGCTGGCTCCCTTGATAAGCGAAGAATTGCTGGGGAAAGACACATTTCCAGCCTCCACAAGCTTGATAATCTCGTCTTCCTTACCATCATACTTCAGTTTCATGTTCTGGGCATCATAATCCAGCGTGGCATCCGTGTTATAATTCAGGTTCATATTCACCTTATCACCCACCTTACCATTCACGTTAAGATTAATCTTCTCATCGAAGTTCATCATCGTGGTTTTCCGGTTGCGGATAGGCAAAGATGGATTATCGATGCTCTTCTTGTTCATACCCAGTTTCAACTCGGCAGAACCCTGTGTCCTGACACGGATACCGCCAGGACCGAATATTTTCTCAGCTGGTCCCAGGTCGAAATGCATATCAGAGAAGTCGAACTTCTCCTTACCCTTCGCCTGATAAATCTCATCGTTCTTCTTACGGAAGAAAGCGCTTCTCTCATTCATCTCAGTCCAGGAGTTATACTCTTCGGGAGTAAGCATGATAGGGGCCGAGAGCCAGGTATTGCCCATACGATTGCCGATAACGAAACGGTTGAGCGTATCGTTATAGACCACATCATATTTCATGTTGTCCGGGCGCTGCAAGTCAAGCGGACTCTGATAGAGGTCGCTGAGTGAATAAGGCTGGGTAAGCTGAATCTTCCAGCGGGTATTCAGCAAAGAATCAGGAATGGTATCTTCCTCCACCTTGAAGGGTTGGGCAGAAACAGAAATTTTGCTGCTCTTTCCTTTATCCTGTGCCCCATTCTTTGCTTGCTTATCCAGCTGTTTCTGCTGGGTATTAACCGGATTCTGAGTTCTTTTACGGGTACGGTTATCCTGCAAATAAGGCATGACGAGAGCATAGCTGAAGGTAGAAACCATCAGCCAGAACAGCAACAAATATATTTTTCCCTGCCTCATTTACAGATGCTAAATTCTTTTTCCTGACATTTAATTTTCTCTCTTACCGCAACTACTTGATTTGCTTCAGAGCCAACTTCACAACCTGCTCAACCGGCAAATCTGGCTGAGCCTTCAAGATGTCGACAACCACCTTGGCAGAAGGAGCCGGAGAGAAACCAAGCATGGTAAGGGCACTCACCGCCTCATCCTTCACATCGTTGTTCACCATCACCACATTGCCACCATTAGCAGGAAGTTCATCTGCGATACCAAGACTCACGATCTTATCTCTTAAATCCAGAATGATACGCTGGGCTGTCTTGAGTCCGATACCTTTTACTCCCTTCAACATCTTGTCATTGCCCGATGAAATCACGTTGCACAGTTCACTTGGCGACAAGGATGAAAGGATCATCCTCGCCGTATTTCCACCCACACCCGATACGGTGATGAGCAGACGGTAGAGTTCACGTTCCTGCTTGGTAGCAAAACCGAAAAGGGTGAAAGAATCGTCTCTTCCACCAGCCACCAGCACCTCGTGAACATAGAGTTTCACTTCCTGCTTGCCCTGGATGGCGGTATAAGTATTAAGCGAGATATTGAGTCCATATCCTACTCCTGCTGTTTCTACTACAGCCATCGCTGGAGTCAGCTCGGTCAAATCGCCATGAATATATTCTATCATATCTAATTATCTCCACATTAATTATAATAATATATATTTAAACGGCAAAATGCTCCATATATTGTATCAAGCGAAAGCCAAAGCTAAGATTCACATAAAATCACGAAACTGAAAGGAATCCATTCAAGAAGTCTTACAAATCCCCCTTTATTCTACCTAAAAATCATGATTTTATAACCTTTTGCAACTTTTATGAGTTAAAAATCTATTAAAACGTCACGTATTTCAAGAAAAAGCTATACTTTTGCAACCGGAAATAGATATCATGCGGAAATTTATCCGCAAAAACTACCCCTTAAGATAGTTGGAAGATAAGACAATAACTATCATAAGATAGAGTTTAATATATAAAAAGGTAGATTTTTAAACAGAAACAACAATAAAATAAAAGAAATAACAGATGAAAAAGTTTAGAGCAGCCGTAGTAGGTTACGGCAACATCGGTAAGTTTACAGTAGAGGCTCTCGAAGCAGCTCCTGATTTTGAGATTGCAGGTATCGTTCGTCGCCAGGGTGCTAAGGACAAACCAGCTGAGTTGGCTAACTATGAGGTAGTAGATGACATCACCAAGTTGAAGGATGTAGATGTTGCTATCCTCGCAACTCCTACCCGCTCTTGCCCTGAGTATGCTGAGAAGATCGTTGCACTCGGCATCAACACCGTAGATAGCTTCGATATCCACACCAGCATCCTCGACTACCGCACCAAGCAGATGGAGAACTGCAAGAAGGCTGGCAAGGTAAGCGTTATCTCTGCCGGCTGGGACCCAGGTTCAGACTCTATCGTACGTGTATTGATGGAAAGTCTGGCTCCAAAGGGATTGACCTATACCAACTTCGGTCCTGGTATGAGCATGGGACACTCAGTTTGCGTTCGTAGCAAGAAGGGTGTCAAGGAAGCGCTTTCTGTAACCATCCCATTGGGTGAGGGTATCCACCGCCGTATGGTATATGTAGAACTTGAGGAAGGCGCCAAGCTTGAGGATGTGACTGCAGAGATCAAGGCTGACCCATACTTCGCTCACGATGAGACTCACGTATTCGCCGTAGCATCAGTAGATGATGTAAAGGATATGGGTCACGGTGTGAACCTCGTTCGCAAAGGTGTATCTGGCAAGACTCAGAACCAGCGCTTCGAGTTCAACATGAGCATCAACAACCCTGCCCTCACCGCTCAGGTCTTGGTTAACGTGGCTCGCGCTTCATTCCGTCTCCAGCCAGGTTGCTACACCATGCCAGAGATTCCTGTCATCGACATGCTCCCAGGCACTCGTGAGGAAGTTGTTGCAACACTCGTGTAAAGACATTGAACTTTGAGCTTGGAACATTGAACTTTATGATTAGTTTTACTGGTTCAAGTTCAAAGCTCAAAGCCAAAAGTTCAAAGTTCAAAGCTCAAAGCTCAAAGTATAAAGGCTCGCAAGAAATAAAAACTTCTTGCGAGCCTTTTTTAGTATCTTATGTCTTGAGCTCAAGACATAAGCTTGAATACGTTTTCACGCTTTACTTAACGTCAGTTGCACCCTGACCAGCAACCAATGGCCAACCTGGGTTCTGGTAAACAACAGATGTAGTAAGATCGGTCTGATCACCCTCAGCTGTCTGACGGAACACGCTCTGTGCGATAGGAGACAGATAGTGAGCAGGAGTAAAGTGATAACCATCAAATACCTGGTTGTTAATCTTGGAAATCTGGTATGGACGGATATAGTCGCCACTAATGGTCTTATCACTCATATTACCCTTACCACCTTCAACATCAACCTTAGCGAGGTTAGTTGTGCCATCGAGCCATGTACCCTCGTAAACAGTACCCCAGTACTTCATACCTTCAATCTGGTAACCGTTTACCTGATCGCAAGCACGCCAACGGATTAAGTCCTCCCAACGGGAAGCCTCACCGATGAACTCATCACGACGCTCACGACGGATGTTGTAAGTAGTAGCATCAACCAACTGACCATGAGAGTAAGCACCGAAGTCCCACTTAGCCTCCTCCTGCATGTTGGTAGCTGCGATAGTCTTGTTGTAATCAGGATCTACCTTGGCACGGATGCGGAGAGCACGCCAGTACTTATCAGCTGTAGCGTCGATAGTATTGTTCTTCAACCAGGAAGCCTCCATGTAGTTGAGGAGAGCCTCTGTGCCACGGAATACGATGCTACCACTCTCGCCGTAGTCGTGATTGAGTCCCTGCTGGGAATCATAGTTTTTACCCTTCTTTACTGCGAAACCTGTCACCATACGAGTCTCGTTGTTGCCCTTTACTGTCCATGAGAGGTCGGTTGGAACAGCACCCTCACTGGTATAGTTCTCGATAGATCCATCCATCTTGGTGAAGAGCTGGATGCGAGAATCGCGATTCTGCAAGGTAGCCTTCACACCCTGGTTTTCCCAAGTTGGGTCGTAGCCTGAGCCGGCAGCGTAGATAGGCAAACCATTGCGCATGAGGAATGAGTTGACGAGACCACGTGTCCAACCAGTACCGCCGCCATTGCGCTGCAACTGCATCTGCACGTTGTGGGTAACGTTAGCCTTTGCCTTATCAAAAGCACGGTACATCAACACCTCGCTATAGCCGCTCATATCCTTGTCACAGAACATGGTGTAGTAAGGATTGAGACTTGCCAAGCTAGCATTCTGTCCCTCTGGAGCATCCGTATTCTCTACAAGGTTGCCAACGAGCTTATCACCCAATTCCTTAGAAGACTTCATAGACTCATCGAGGAAGTGATTGATGGAAGAATCGATGTCAAATCCCTGGATATCCTCAGCCTTGCCTGGCCAACCTGGACCACCTGGCACAAACGCAGTACCCTTGTGATACTTCTCCCATGTAGCCTCGAAGAGGGCTGCACGTGAACGGAGCAGGAGGGCTGCATCGCGAGAGATGCGGTTCTTGCCACCAGGAGCTGATTCCTGCAGAAGACCGAGTGCCTTGTCAAGGTCGTCGAGAATCTGCTGAGCTACCTTATAACGTGGCTGGCGCTTGGAAGACGCAACGAGAGTTTCCTTGTCATCAGGAAGCGCATTGAGCACGATAGGGAAATCACCCAAAGACTGCAACTTGTCCAAATAAAGGTAAGCACGGAGGAAGTATGCCTCACCAATGTAGTGGCGTACCTGAGCCTCAGCACCACTAATCTGCTTAGCCTCGAACTTTGGCAATACCTGATCCAGGAAATAGTTCACCGAGCGGATATTACCGAAATCCCAAGCACCACCACTCTGACCTACTTTCCAGTTTCCAGGAACCCAACGGCTAGAATAACCGGTTCCCGCCTGGTTATCGGTATCGTTATCGTAAGCAAAGGTACTCATACCATATTTACCCGGTTCAATACTTGTCAATACACCATAGAGATTCACGGTGTAGGCAGCCAGGTCGTCTGCGCTAGTGAAATAAGACGCAGGTGTCACGTTGCTTTCAGGCTCCTTGTCAAGATAGTCATCGCAACTTGTCAGACCGAGCGTCGCGCCCAATAAGAGCATTGAAATATATTTAATTTTCATAAATTGTTTCCTTTCTATAATCTAAATGATAAGTTAGAATGTTACACTAAGACCGAATGAGTAGGTTCTAGACAATGGATATGCCTTACCAATCTCATGGCCATAACCTGCTCCAATCAGCTCTGGATCACCAGCCTCTGTGAAGTTAGTGATGGTGAAGAGGTTCTCTCCAGATACGAAGAAGCGAAGATTCTCAATATAAGCCTTGCTTGTGATAGTCTTTGGCAAGGTATAACCGATGGTGAGGTTCTTCAAACGGCCATAAGCAGCATTCTGCAAATAGCGGGTCTGAGTCTGGATGTTGCGGCCACCACCCCAATCTGCACGTGGGTAGTATGCTCCCTTGTTATCCTCACGCCAGTAGTCCTCGTGGAACTTGAAACCAGTAGCCTGCCACTTACCCTGACCGATAGCGCCCCAGAATACGGCACCACCTGCTGCGTAGTCACGCTTGAGGGTTCCCTGGAAGAACACCTTGATATCAAAGCCCTTCCAAGCTGCATCGAGGTTCAAACCGAAGTTATAGCGAGGAGTAGAGTTACCGATGATGCGGCGGTCGCCAGATTTGTCGGCTGTACCCTCACCACCATTGATCTTGCCGTCGCCATCGAGGTCTTTATACATGATGTCACCAGCAGTCCAGCCACTTCCGAGTGCGCTCTGGTCAACCTTTGCGAGGTGCTTGTCCATCTCATCCTGGCTCTGTGCGATACCGATTGTGGTATAACCCCAGATGTCTCCGAGCTTAGCACCAGCATAGTATGAACCGAGCTTCTTAGATGGGTTAGGATACTTATCGATGACCACCTGGTTATCACTCAATACGAGAGATGCACCATAGCTTACCTCACCGATTACGTCACGCCAGCCAATCTGGAGATCCCAACCCTTAGATGTCATATCAAGGTTGTTCACCTTTGGAGGATTGGCACCGAGGATAACTGGCAACTCAGGAGCAGGACCTACCATGTCGAATGTCTTGCGCTGATAGTAGCCGAACGATCCTGTCAAGCGGTTATTGAAAGCACCCCAGTCGAGACCGATTTCCCATGTACGGCTCTTCTCCCATGTAAGAGTAGAAGAGACGAGATCTGGCTGTTTAGCGATATTTGGCTTAGCGCCATTAATCAACCAGTTGCCACCCTGAGAAGAGAAGCCGATGGTTGGATAGAAAGGATACCAGTTATCAGTATTCTGGTTACCCAACTGACCCCAAGAAGCTCGGAGCTTCAATGTGTTTACGTAATCAGTCAATGGCTCCCAGAACTTCTCACGGGCAATGTTCCAACCTGCAGAGAATGATGGGAAGAAGTTCCAGCGGTTCTCGCGGAGGAAACGTGAAGATCCATCATAACGGAGGTTAGCCTCGAAGAGGTAACGGCCTGCATAGTCGTAGTTGATACGACCGAAGAAACCGGCTGTAGTCCATGAGTTATATGCACCACCTACACTTGGCTTGGTGGTTGTTGTATCAAGAGTAGGAAGACCAGACATGATACCGTTCTGCTGTGCCTTCATATTGCGCTGGCGGAACCACTCACTCTGGAAACCACCCATTACCTTCATATTATGCTCGCCAAATGAATGGCTGTACTCAGCAAAGAGGTTAGGGTTGAAATAGTTTGACTTGAATGAATACTCATACACGCTTGATGTTGCGTTGATATCTACATAAGGATTGTTGTCGCAGTCGTAGGCGTATACGGTCTGCCAGTCACGGTGGTTGAACTGTGTAACAATACGGTAGTTCAGCTCAGCATTCAGAGTCAGTCCCTTTACAGGAGTTGCAACAAAAGAAAGCTGCTGTGCGAGACGGTCTGCCTGATTCTTGGCACGGCCACCATTCTGAAGACGTCCAATATAAGACTCTGGCAACCAGTTGCCATTAGGATCGGTAGTTGGCAGAATAGGCCAGTAACGGCACATATTGTGGAAGAACACATCTGTACCATTGATCAAATCACCAGGAGAATCGAAGTCCTGACGTGAGAAACGGGTATTGTAGGTCATACGCAACCAGTTGGTTATCTGTGCGTTGATTTTACCGGTCATGGTATAGCGCTGCATGCTATCATCACCATGACGGAGAAGACCACCACGGTTGAGATAGTTACCAGAAACATAGTACTGCAAACGGTCATCACCACCATTGATACTCAAGGTATGCTCCTGAGAGAAGCTGGTACCAAACTGCTCCTTGAGCCAGTCGGTATTACCAAGAGGCAAGAGTGGCGTATTGTCCCAAACCTCCCAACGGTTGTTGCTGTTCTTGAACATCTTCTGCATGGTAGGATCGCTCTGAGCCTTCTTGATCTGCTCGAGTTTCTCATCTGTAAACCAGACACCTGCACCGCTACCAACAGATGCATCGTTCATGTACTTAGCCCATGTGTAAGAGTCCATCATCTCCGGCATGTTGAGTGGAGAATCAAAACGGAAAGAGTTGTTGTAGTTAATAGAAGTCTTACCCTTCTTACCACTCTTGGTAGTAATAAGGATTACACCACCGGCAGCACGTGAACCGTAGATTGAAGAAGCAGAAGCATCCTTCAATACAGAAATGTTCTCGATGTCCTGTGGGTTGAGTGCGTTCATATCGCCCTCCATGCCGTCGATGAGCACGAGTGGAGATACAGAAGAACCGGCACCGATAGTACCTGTACCACGGATGTTAAAAGACTTGGTTGAATTAAGAGTACCACCGCTCTCTGGTGTAGAGAAGTTCATACCGGCTACTGCACCCTGAAGAGCATCAACAACAGAGTTGACTGGGCGAGCACCGAGAGTCTTGGAATCAACGGTAGAAACGGCACCAGTGAGGTTTACCTTCTTCTGAGTACCGAAACCGACAACAACGACCTCATTCAGAGTCTTGCTGTCTTCCTTCATGGTCAAATTGATTTCACCACCCTTCCATACCATCTCCACTGGCTCGAAGCCAATGTAACTGATACAGATAGTTGCGCCACGATTAACATCAGAAAGAGCAAACTTACCATCGAAATCGGTGATGGTTCCACCTTGCTTTCCCTTAACTGTGACTGTAGCACCAATTACTGGCTCCCCTGTAGGGTCAATAATGGTACCAGTGCATTGTCCGTCTTTGGACTGATTAGTTTCCTGGATACGAGTTCCCCCATAAGCCTGGGCTGGAGCCATTCCAAGAGCCATAATCATAGTACTTACTGTGAATAGTTGTCTTATCATAAGATAGAGTTTTAAAATTTGTTATTTGGTTTCTTATTTATTACGTTATATTTTTATATTTCAGTTAGCTGATGCAAAGATACGTTATTTTTTAATACGGTTAAGATTTTAAGGCAATAAATGTCAGTTTTTTAAATCTTTTTAAGTAAAATAGCCAAAAAAACAATCAAAAAAGGCTCGCAAGAGGTGTTTCTTGCGAGCCTTTTGATAAAGAATGTAAAAAAGACACTCTTCGTTATTTATGTGTCATGATATCAAGCACCATATCGTCGGTTGCTCTCATCGCATCGGCACCGATACTTGTAAGATTGTGAATACATTTATCCACATCATCATCTACGATGCCCTCTGCCGATGTCACGCATTTGCCTTCCATCGAAAGAAGAGCGGAAAGCAGGGCGGTACTGACACCCGAAGAAATCTTCAAGGCACAGCTAGGTTTGGCACCATCGCAGATCATACCTGTAAGGTTTGCCACCATATTCTTGACAGAATTGCAGATACGGGTATAATCACCACCCATCAGATAGGTGATACCACAACTGCTGCCCGTACTGGCTACCACGCAACCACATAGAGCTGAGAGTTTTCCCAAGCTCTGCTTGATATAGATAGCCGTCAAGTGACTGAGCATCAAGGCACGGATCATTTCTTCCTCAGTATTCTCATTCTCCAGAGCATATACCACTACAGGGTTGGTAGCACAGATTCCCTGATTGCCGCTACCGCTATTACTCATCACCGGAATCATGGCTCCACCCATTCGGGCATCGCAAGCTGAAGCGGTACGGGAGATGATGTGAGAGAATATGTTATTACCGAAGATGCCATGACTCAAAGGACGATCCATTGTCTTACCGAGACAATGTCCATAATTACCCTTGATACTCAATTCGGCAGCCTTCATATTATATTCCTTGGTCTTGAGGATGAAAGAGATTTCATCAAGCGGAGCTGTTGTTGCAAACTCGTAAACCATAGGAAAATTGAGTTGGATGTCATCATCAGCCTCATCACCGGCAGCACCACCACGCTTATCGAATACCACCTCGCCATTGCGCTCAGCATAAACAAAGTTGGTATGCGAACCGGAAATGATAGCTGTAGCCTGAGCATCACCGGCATAGCAGCTCACCTCTATATATAGTTTATCTACATCGCCCTGCTTCAACTTGATGTTGATTTCAGCATTCTTGATATACTGCTTGCCTTGCTCCAGACTGTCAGGAGTCAAGTCTTTGAGAACTTCAAGTTCATACTCCGGCTTTCCGATAAGGGCACCGAGTGATACGGCAATAGGCAAGCCAATCATACCGGTACCGGGAATACCCACACCCATCGCATTCTTGAGCATGTTTGGACTCAAGAGTACTTCGATGCGATCAGGGCGTTTGCCCAGAGTAGTAGCAGCCTTAGCTGTACAGAGTGCCACAGCCATCGGTTCGGTACATCCGATGGCAGGCACAACTTCCTTGTTGACGAGCGCGATGATGCGCTCACGCTTATTTTTCTCTAACATAATATAAATAGGTATTAGTCTTCCAACTGGAACAAAGGATCGTCTGGAGTCAACATGGTTGGCTTCTGGTCGAATTCCTTCAGAAGCTGCTCAGAGGCATACTTCTTGTTTACTACCAGGCGGAACATGTACTCGTTGAACCAATCGTTGGTCATGATGAAGCAACCACCAAAACCATTGTCAGCCCCCCAGCTGTTCTCTACCTTCCACTTCACAGGCTTACCTGCTGCATCCAAATCAACGGCAGTCAAAGTCATGGCATGAGTAGAACCGCTATCGAAAGTAGCGATGCGGTCAGCCTTGTTCATTGGGAATGTAGTATTGAAGAGGCTGCCATAGTCGAAGTTGTCGAGAGCCAGATAGCCACGCTTTCTGTCGAGCTGCTTGCCCACATCATAGCTTGAATACATCTTATGACCATCCTTCAAGGAAGCGATAGCGAGCTGGGCTATCTCCTCCATAGGCAGGTTCAGGTACTTCCAGTTATGACCATCGTAGGTATGACGGTCGTATTCTACCTCGTATGTCTTGTGATAAGGACGGCGTGGGTCGTTCATCACCATGATGAAGGTGCCGTTGAGATCCTTACCAACCGTCTCCTCATAGAAACTCTTAGGAGTATACTTCTTAGCCTCACCAATCTGCTTGCCATCCTTATCACGGAAAGCATAAGTGAATTCCTTTACAGGCTCGCCCAAAGTAAGGCTGAGCATGCGATAAACCTGAGCCAGCATTTCGGTCTTACGAGCCTGAATAGCAGCAGTTTTCTTTCCCTGAGCTACCATCTTGCGGAGTTCCAGACCATACTCACGGAGCTTGCTGCTGATAAGGCGGCTCATCTTGGAAGTATTGTTGCTGGAGAAAGTCTCAGGCTGAGCACTCATAGGCACGAGACCATATTTGCTAGCCAGGTCGGCAACGCCACAGAAAGTACCACCGTCGTTGAGAGGGTTCTTGAAGAAGAACTGCACCTGAGGATCCTCGATGCTCTTCTTACCGAGGTCGATGACACCCTGAAGCATGAGGTTAGCCTTCTCCAACTGGTCGTAGAAGAAGAGATAATCCTGAGAATACTCCACCACTCTACCCTGCTTGTCGTTGACAGCAAAGTTGGAACGGAGCACATTGAAGCCGCTAAACATCCAGCAACGACCCGAACTCTTCTGATTATGAATGCTCTGAGAAGGAGTCTCGATGCTGAAATGGGTATCAACAGGAGCCTCATTGGCATGATTTTTTACCAGATCATCAATATTGTTGTTAGCAACAGCATTAAAGAGAGCCTTGTGTGCAGCACATGCATGGTTTTTCTCCATCTGCTGAAGAGCAGACTGGCTGATGCCGCCACCCTTGGTCTGCGCCATCATAGACATGGAAGCCATCAGCATGGCTCCAATCAGTAATACGTTTTTTCTCATAATCTTCTATATTTATTTATTTCTTTGTGCAAAAATAACACTATTTTGCGTACTTTCCAAACTTTTATGCTGAAAAATGCGAAGACGCTTACGAATGAAAGCCATTTTCTAAAAAAACAAGTTAAATTTTTCTTAATTAACAAGGAGTTCTGCAAATACATTACGGTTTTTTATTATATTTGCAAGCGAAATACTAAGTCAAATTTACGATAGTATCGTATTGGCTACACATTGTATAACAACAAACAACAAACCTATGATTGGTAAAGTAAAAAACCGATGCTTGTTTTTGTTGGCATGGCTTGCAAGATGACAACAAATATGGGCTCATTGAAAATCATATTAGAACCCCTAAAGGACATTAAACAATGGAAAAGTATATAATTATAACCGAATTTGGAGATCAGCAAGATATAAGAGTGGGACTAAAATCTTGTAAAAACAAGTACAATCTTCTTCTCTGCTGGGCAAAACATCTTTCTTATCCTTATATTGGTATTAAATCCAAGACGAAGCTTATCGAAGATATAAAATTTGATTTGCGCGAATTTAAACAATATGTTATGAATGCCAGAAGTTATATGACGAATTTTTATCATGAATCATATCTAGTAAATGGCATCCATATAGAACTGTATATCGTTAAACGTGAGCAAAATTGCGAATCTTCATTTTTATTTAAAATATTTGTTTTTTATAAGAATTGGGATTTCCAAGTGGAGAAAGAATACAACTCCCCATTTGCTGCTTTAGTTGATAGCTTAAACATAATACAATGGAATGAATTCTCACAAGAAGAGAAAAATGAGTTTGAAAAGGTTCTAAAATCGACAAGCCATGTAAATTGCGTTATTCGCAATTTAGTTTGGAACTTAGAATGTTCCATACTTGGCAACAGTTTAAAAGTATATATCGTGAAGTCATGAAAAAGATATTATTTATAGCACTCAGCATCATACTCTCCGCTCCAACATTTGGAGCGGATGGTAATCATCGTGATTACTCCCCAAAGTTACTAGAGGCAGCTGCCTTTGACAGAACATCCACCATTCCTGTGGGCAACGATACTGGCAGCCTGGCTTTCTCTATAAAAGATAATAAGGGTGAAAATCATAGTAGAAATCAGAAGGGGAATCGCTAATGAAAAAATATTTATTTTTAACAGATTATCAAACAGGACTTATTGTGAAAACAGAGATATTAGAAGCTGAAAATGAGAAAAATGTAGTATTAAAATGGATAAAAACATTGCGTTTTCCTTATATAGGTCCTGTTGCTCGTAAGAAGATACAGGAAGAATATCTTACTGGGGTTGAATCTTCCGCTTGTATTCGTAGAATGCAAGGGCTTCATTGTATGTTCTTTTTCCAAAATAACAGAATAATTGATGCACATTTTTTGGATGTATCTTCCATTTTACAAGGAAGTACTGAATCTAAACGTAATTTAATTATTGCTTATTTCAAAGGTGGAATTTATATTTCCAAAAGCAAAGCAGAATTGCCATTAACCACAATTTCACATTGGGCAAGATACTTATCTTGGCACTATTATTCTAAAGAAGAACGTGCCGAAATCAGGAAGAACATTTATAATATTAAAGAATTAAATGAAACTTTAAAAGACTTAGTTTGGAACTTTGAATGCTCCATACTTGGCAACAATTTAAAAGTATATATAGTGAAGTCATGAAAAAGATATTGTTTATAGGTCGTGCAGGAAGTTCGAGTTTCCCTAAGATGTGAGGAAATGACTCGCATAGCTAACGAAAGAGAGGAACATCGGCTTATGCTGAAGGCTTCGTTACGCTCTATCGATTTAGGAAGGAAGGAATAAAGACAAGAGGTGGGGGATAGGCATCTTTACGAGTTGGAAAGAGCTTCTTACCATGTCGGAAAGAGTATCTTCTCGGGTTGGAGAAAGTATCATTCCGGGTGCTAGGAAGTAACTTCTCCATTGTTGCCACTAGGCTCGGCAGACCTGCTGAGCCTAGTCAGCAGGTCTGCTGACTGCAGTCGGCACCTCTGTCGAGCCTAGTGGGAACACCTTGTTGTCGTACAACTACTGGTGCGCCCATTTGGAGCTTACGCCAATCCATGGAAGCTCTCGTCATCATTCGATAATAGCAGTTCTTGCCAGTACTCAACAAGTCGTAATATGATTTCTTGTACATAGAGTGAATACTTTCACTTGCTATGCGAAACAGACACAAAGACAGGATTAGTTGAACGGCAGGAATACCTGCTTCTTTCTCCAAAGATAGCTTGCAGAGGAGATGACCTAGTCCAAAACGGGTAAAAAGTGCCATTAAATTGATTCGCAAGGATCTTTTAACACTTAATATGTTTGATAACTCAGAAAAATTGCTTAATTTTGCATTCATAACAGTTACTCTTTAAATCGTTGTTTTTTTTGTTCTTTAGCGATTACAAAGATACAACTTTTTATCGAGAAACTGATATTTTTACCCTATTATTTGGGGGTGGGAAACTTTAATAAAGAAACTATCTAATCATATAAATGTATGGAAAAAATAAAACTTGTATTAGGTATTTTATTGGGATTTACTCTTTCATTTTTTAATGCTTCTTTGCTTAAAAATAGTACAACAAAAACGGATGAGCAATACATTGTTACCAATAGCAGAGATGTATTCATATTGGATTCTGTAGAATTTAAACTTACCTCAGACTCTGTTCTTCTATATGGAAACGAAGATTCATATACAGAACTCTTATATCATTATGGAAGTATTCATAATGGTTCTAAAGAACTCTTATATTATGCATTAATCATGGCAGACAAATATTCTTATCCCGAAGCTTCTTATAATATTTTCGGCGCTATTAAAGATTTTAAAAAGAACAACACTTTATTATTGTCTGAAATGATGAGATATTACTTATTGTATGGGGCAAAAAACGGAAGTTCAAGTTCTTGTTTTCAATTAAAGGAATATTACGAAAAAGGAATATTATTCGAAAGAAATCAGAGAAAAGCAAAATTCTATGAGAATAAGATAAACGAAATTTATAAGATAAAATGGACAAAATAAGAAATATGCATAATGTTGCCTTAGGCATCATTATAGGTTTGTTTTTGGGGGGAATTTTTCAAGCACGCCCTAAGTTTGAATGGAATTTGGGAGTAAAGCAACCAGTCGTCCCTCAATGGAATATAAACAAGATAAAATCTGCAATTATTAAAGAGAAGAGCATAAAAGATTATGAATTACTTAAAGAATTATCTGGCGGGCATTTAAAAAAAGAAGACATTTTCTATGGCTTACTTATGAATGAATACCACCCTAACGATACCACTTACAAAGACCTAAGAAATGTCTTGGTTGAAATCTACAATATCCCTCCAAAAGATACCATCACTTTGATGTGGGTTAAAAAACTTGATGAAATGTACAAAAACAATAAATAGTGTTCTCCAAATTAATATTAAGTATTTAATAATTAGATATTCATAACACTTTTAATTTGGCTGTTTCACTAAAAATTAGTATCTTTGTCATGTTAAAGAGAATAATTATGAAATATAGTTCACAATATAACCCCCTTACTTTAGATTTGTTCAAATCATCTTTCGATGATCTGAACAAGACCAATCGTTGGGTGATTCTTGGTGATAAGGTTCCATGGGCAGAAGTTGAAAAGACTTATAATTCTCGCCTTGGCAACAAATATAAGGGAGCAGGCTATGCCATGATGGCTAACTCCAACATCAACAAGGTGCAAGGGTACAACAGAGGAAAGAATGAATTTTAAAGATGAAAATCATAGTAGAAACGCTAAAGGACATTAACAATGGAAAAGTATATTGTTATAACAGAATATGGAGAACAAAAGCAAGATATTACAGTAGAGAGTATATCATGTAAAAATAAAAATAACTTGCTGCTTTGCTGGGCAAGAAGAGTTTCCTATCCCCGTATTGGCATAAAATCCAAACAAAAACTTAGACGAGAAGTATTATTTCACTGCAACATATTAAACAGTAGTCTTGTCCTAGTAAATGGTACGCAAAATCTTTATACAGATCTCTATATAATAAATGGTATTTTCATTGCTGTTTATGCCATTAAAGTTAGAAAATTAATAGAAGTTTCTAATTCATATGTCATATTAGGCTTTTATAAAACATGGGGGATTATGGCAGAGAAAATATTAGATTCCCCACTGGATGCATTAAACCATTTTTTAGCCATGATTCCATGGAAAGAATTCTCACAAGAAGAGAAAAATGAGTTTGAAAAGGTTCTAAAATCGACAAGCCATGTAAATTGCGTTATTCGCAATTTAGTATGGAACTTCGAATGTTCCATACTTGGCAATAGTTTAAAAGTATATATAGTGAAGTCATGAAAAAGATATTATTTATAGCACTCTGCATCATACTCTCCGCTCCAACATTCGGAGCGGATGGTAATCATCGTGATTATTCCCCAAAGTCACCAGAGGCAGCTGCCTTTGACAGAATATCCACCATTCCAGTGGGCAACTATACTGGCAGCTTGGCTTTCTCTATACCAATCTATACATTGGTGAGCGGCGACATCAGCCTGCCTATCAGCTTGGACTACCAAGGCAATGCCATACGAGTAGACCAAGAGGCTACTTGGGTTGGATTAAATTGGTTACTGAATGCAGGAGGAGCCATCACAACGACAACTTCCGCATGCTCTACACAATATGGAGAATCGTTTCAAAAAGATTGGGATTATTTTGCCAACAAACTGTCCATGACATACATTCCCCTGGATGGTGAGTTTCCACAAATGCGATACAAGATGGATGGATGCCACCCTAATTGGCGAGGTGACCATGGTAAAAATTGGTTTAAGCAGACGCTAGAGATTGAGGGTAATAAGAACAATGACCTGTCTAGTCAATTGTATCATTTCATCCTAGACAACAAGGCTGGTGAAACTCCCACCTTCCATGCTAATTTCATGGGCAACAGTCTCTCTTATGTATGGGATAGGATGAAGAATGAGTTCTTCATTACGGGGAAAAATCAGAACTTTCAGATTACTGGATCCATCATCTCACCCACCATCATTGATGGAAAAGGAGTAAAATATTCCTTCAACGCAAAGGAGGAGAGTAGTCCAGAGGGATATTTGGTTGACCCAGAAATGGTGTATCAGGATTATACGCTATTTCTTACAAAAATAGAATCTCCCACAGGACATACCATACAACTCAGATATGTCGACAACGGTACTATAACCTCTGTATATAAAATAACAGAAAACTTATACAGCCATGAATATCCAGTAAATGCTATTGGTTCGAGCTATCGTGAAGTCAAGCCAGAAGGTTCAAACCTTCTGGATCGTAGCCTCTCACAATTATATCGGACAAAAGCTCTTCGTCTCTCGGAAATAGAATCCGACGAAGCATTGGTAAAGTTCATCCCATCCAGTGACTTTCGTAAGGATCTGGATGGGAACAGTCGCAAACTGTCAAAGATAGAAATCTACCAAAAGAATGGTTCTCAGAAAAAACTATTGAAGTCCTTTAGTTTCAGCTCCAGTTATTTTTCTAAAGTAACCACTGGAGGCAACACTGTAAAGGATTTATTTGACAATCTAGGCAACTCGTCCATTTACAACGGATGGTTTGCCTCTGACGACTTTATGTATTATAGACTGCGACTGGACAGTTACAGCGAGGAGGATTCGAATGGCAAACAAGTGGCAAAGTACTCGTTTGGCTATAATAACGGGTTGCCTTGTAAGGCTTCCGCAGCCATTGATTATTGGGGATATTACAATGGGGAGGAAAACTTCAACGGTCGTTACCACACCCTTCTTCCAAAACATTGGGATGAGTTGACTTCAGACGTAGAAGATGGTTTCCATAAAACGGTATATTTTACAGGTGCAGACCGACGTTTCAATGAAAACTGTGCCTCTGCGGGAATGCTCTCTTTCATTACTTATCCGACAGGAGGAACTACAAGTATCACTTATGAAGGGCATCGCTTCTCCAACTATAAGTATTTCGACGCTGCAAAGACGACAAGCGGAAAAAGTTTCAAGGATGTGGACATCTATGCCACCAATCAAAGCTATGGAAAGGTTAGTGGGGCATCATTAAACGAAAGTACGTTTAATATATCAGAAGAGGGGATATACAAGATGACCCTAAGCTACATGATATCCAACCTTGCCGAGCAGCCTTCCTGGCGATATATTCTAAGCAACCCTCTTCAGTTGTATCATTATAGCACCATTTATGACAGAAATGGTCCACATGAGGTGGTTAGTGCTTGTGATGTGCTGAGCGCAGTTCCAAGCGACACTGTGGGGACAAGAAACATAACAAAATCAAGGACATTAACTCTTTTCCCTGGGAAGTACAAACTGATGATTGCTGGCGGGGCATCATTAAACATTGGAGTGTGTCCCCAGCAATATTACCAGATAAAAGGCAATATCAAACTAGAAAAATCCACGTATACCTCCATCGGTGCAGGCGTGAGGGTAAAGTCCATATCTGAAAATGATGGGAATGGAAACTTTACTACGACAAATTATCGATACACCTATCCTGACTTAACTTCCTCAGGACGATTGTCAGTCCCAGCCATCTATGCAAGAAGAAAAATCTTGGTCTACCAAAATGAAATGTATCAAGATGCAGGATCGAACCAGATAAAACCTGCAACAGCTAAAGAAATTCGCTATGCGGAAGTGAGCGGCAGTAATGCAGTTCCAGATGTGCCTGTGGTAGGCTACGAGAGGGTCACCGTCAAACAGGAAAGCAATGGAACGACAAATGGTAAAGAGGTTTTTACTTACAGAAACAGACCTTGGGACACCAACATGCTTACCTATTGCCGTCAAGTGCCCGACCCAAGAAATGGCATGTTGCTTTCTGATAGCGTGTTTGATTCCAAGGGAAAACTTATCAAGACAACAGACAACAGTTATAAGTGGAGATGTGTTGACTCCCGACTTCTAAGTGCGGTCATCGAGAACATCTACAGCGGACCAAACGAGGTTACTGGTGGAAATGCTTTGGCGTCAGAAAATGCATACGCTGATGCCTTAGGAGGAGGGTGCATGCAAATATATCTATATCCATCGGTCCAGTTCGCCTTGGTTTCTTCCAATTCCAGCCAGAAAGAGTATCATGGTGATAACTGTGTTACCATAAAAACTAGTACCCAGTATGGACAGACCAACACCTTGGACTCCATCTCGGTCCAGAGCCAGTCTGAGACAGGAACAACTGTCACAACAGAAACTTTCTATCCCCAGAATGCTCTTTCCCAAGCCAATATGAAGACTTTGGCAGACAAGCACATCACCGAGATTCCCATAGAATGTCTGACATCAATATCAAATGAGGATGGCACTTACGTCATCGACTCCCAACGATATTTATATGACAACAATGGCAATATTATCACGGAATACTCGTTAGATACAGAAAGATCCATAACTAGGAGTTCGTTTAGTCTGTTAAAGGACAACTATGCCTTCTCCTCATTCAAAGCCAACGCTGAGTTTTCTTACAATTCATCAGGAAAACCTCGTGTGGTAAAGGAAAACAACTGCGATGTGGTCACCTATATATGGGGGTATTACAGCAATTACCCCATTGCCGTGATAAGAGGTGCAGACTACCCTGTGGTAAGGGACCTTCTTGGAGGGGACTCTGCTGTAAAAGCATTGGAAACGGCTCCATCTCCAACGATAAGCGCAAGGGAATTACACAGCAAATTATCCAAGTTGGCAGGCTGCTGCGTATCAACCTACAGTTTCAATCCACAAATAGGGATGGTTGAGATGATTTCTCCAAATGGAGAATCTACGACATATACCTATGACGCTTTCAGCAGATTAGCTGCCATCAAGGATCATAACGGCATTGTGTCCTCATCATTCAAATACAACTACAAACAATAAGCTTATGATGAATAAGATTAACTTTCGATGCTTATTTTTGTTGACATGGTTTGCCGCCCTGTCAACAAAGGCCCAAGTGTCTTCAGAGAACTACATTCTGACGACGGAGCGCATCAGCGACACGCAGGTCCTCTCCACCACGGTATACTATGATGGCTTGGGAAGACCCTTCGAAATGGTGGAGCAAAAGAAGACTCCAGATGGAGCCAACCTGATACATCTCCAAGAATATGATGGACTAGGACGTGATTGGAAGACATGGTTGCCTGTCAAGGGCACCGACGATTTCCTCAGCATTTCTGCGGCTCACTCCCAGGGAAATAACCAATACAGGGATAGCCATGCCTTCTCTCTAAAAGAATATGATGAAAGCCCACTCAATCGAATAAACACAGTGGAGGGAGTTGGAACTGAGTGGACTAGCCATCCCGTAAAGAAAGACAATCTCGTAAACACCTCTAAATATCCGTTGAACTGCAAATACTACCGTGTCTCCATGCAAGGATCGTTGCAAGACAAAGGGTATTATCCTCAGGGTAGGCTCTACGTTACCAAGATCACTGACGAAAACGGCAATGAGAGTTACGAGTTCAAGAACATCGCTGGCAACGTAATTCTCAAGCGTACCATCTGCTCCATCGATGAAGCAGCAGATACCTATTATATATATGATTACCGTGGAAACCTGGCATTTGTGCTTCCTCCCAATTATCAGGAGGAGCCGTCACTTGACCTCTATGCCTACCAATATAAATATGATGGGCAGGGGAATTGCACCTGGAAGAAGCTGCCAGGTTGCGAGCCTATCTACATGAAGTATGACCTCAGCGGAAGAATGATATTCTTGCAGGACGGGAACCTGAGAAAGCAAGGGCTTTGGGAGTTTTATGTCTATGACAAACTTGGACGATTGGCAGTAAAAGGCACTACTGCATCTACAAGTGATGTCAGTAAAATCCATGTCTATGCGCTATACACGGGGGCAGGCACCCTGGACGGTTACCAACTGAATGGCACTACGATTACCGCCAAGTCCCTGCTCATTACCAATTTCTATGATGACTATACTTTCATAGAGAAGCAAAACGCCTCAGAGCAGAGCATTTTGCATCTGAACGCAGCCCAAACATTGGACGCAGCGTTCCCTTCCAACAGCTCCCTCAATGCAAAGGGATTCTTAACTGGGAAGAAGGTATATACATCAGATGGTACGAATAGACATGAAATCTCCTCTATGTACTATGGTTTAAAGGGAAGAGTGGTACAAACACATTCCAGCAACTTGCTTGGAGGAAGTGAACATTTCTACACCTCTTATAACTACATAGGTTCCCCTTTGAAAACCAAGCACATTCATAGCGCAAGTGGCAAGAAAGCCATACAGGAATGCTACGAATATGCCTATGATCATGCTGGAAGACAGACTATGGTTAGCTATGCCATCAATGGCTCCGCCAACAGAGTTTTATCAACAACAGAATATGACGATTATGGAAGAATCGCCAAACAGACATTATTGGGCAAAGAGTGCATCAACAACTCCTACAACATCCGGAGTTGGAAGACTGAGATAAGTAGCACGAACTTTACCCAAACGCTTGCCTATAACAAAGCAAATGGCTTTGTTATACCTGGGACCGCACAGTACAATGGCAATATATCTGCCATGAGTTGGAAAACGGGAAACAACATAGAGAAAGGCTACAAGTTCTCCTACAACCGTCAGGACATGCTGACCGATGCCGACTATGAGGAAGGAGAATTCTTATCGGACAACATAGGTCACTATGACGAAAGCCTGTCTTATGACAAGATGGGAAACATCCTGTCATTGATACGCTACGGTTTGAGAGACGACAATAAATACGGGCTCATTGACAACCTTAGCTATGGCTACAACGGCAGTCAGCTTACCAAGGTTGATGACACGGTGAGTGGTCCATATTATGCAGGTGCCTTCCACTTTGTGGATGGTACGAAGGAGGCTACGGAGTATAGCTATGATGCCAATGGCAACATGGTGATGGACAAGAACAAGGGGATTAGCTCGATATCATACGACATCAACAACTTGCCACAGAAAATATTATATAATGATGGAAGGAAAGCTAGTTACGTATATGATGCTGAGGGAAACAAGCACTCCGTTCAATATACACTAACGGCAATGACCAACACATTGCCTCAGATGCCAGTCATGCAATCTGCAGATGCAGCATCAGCAAATGCAGTAAATGGGCAAAAGGTAATCAACTATTGTGGAAACATCATTTATGATGGTGATGAGACGATTGTGCTAAATGACGTAGGCTATGCCAAGTATGACAAAAGCGGCAACCTTTCTTTCCATTACTATCTCAAAGACCATCTAGGTGACAACCGTGTCGTTATGAACGAAAGCGGAGCTATCGAACAAATCAACGATTACTACCCTACAGGTGCATTGATGGGGAGCAGCACGAATGGCGATGTTCAGAGATACAAATACAATGGTAAGGAACTGGACCGCATGAATGGCTTGGATTGGCACGACTATGGAGTTAGGAACTATGATGCCGCTCTGGGGATATGGAGAAGCCAGGATAATTTGCAGGAAATACATCCGGACATTGGCAGCTATGTATATGTCTATAATAATCCGATGCGCATGGCTGATCCTGATGGACAGGATGGTAGAGACCGCACTATTGGTTGCATAATCGGTGCTGTTACAAACGTCATTCCTTTTTCAGGCGGACTTCGAGACACCTATACCCCAACGGATCCCGAAGACTACAACTATTCTTTACGACAGTCTGATGATACAGCGAGCAGATTAGGACTTTCATCTACAAACTGGGGTGGAATTGCAACAGTTTTTGGCAGTGCAGTAGCGGCCGCAGGTACGACTGCCATTGTGGTTACCGCAGGAACAAGTGCGACAGTTGCTGCACCAATAATTGGTGTAGGAAAGACTATAACAACGGCAGGCTTGGCTACTAGTATAGCAGGCTATGTCATGATGGCTAACTCCAACAGCAACAAGGCGCAAGGGTACAACAGAGGAAAGAAAAGCAATGTTTCATCGGGCAACAAGAATTCTCCTCATGCTAATCAAAAAAGAAAGGAGGTTAATCGACAGAAGTATGAACAACTAAAAAAAGAATATGACAAACTGGAAAAAATGCCCAATAAGACGCCCCAAATCAAAGCTGAGAAAGAACGGCTTGGGAAACAATTAAAACGAGCTCAACAACGAAAAAATTATAATGGTGAAAATCATAGTAGAAACCCTAAAGGAAATAGATAGATGTACATTATATTAATAGATATCAATCAAGGACAAAAAGTCGCATTTTTTTCCTCGGAAGTAACAGATAAAAAAGAGGCTATTCTTTCTTGTGTTTCTAAAATTAGATTCCCAAGATTAGGAATAAAGAGTATTTCTAAAATAAAAAAATATTTGATTTACAATCCATATAAACTATACAACATAACAAAATTACTTGGAGTACACAATGTTTATTATATTTCACTTACTATAAATGGAGTAAATATTGATGCAAATATTATAAAAACGAAAAAAGGCAATACTGATGCTACATATACAATAGTTGCTTATTTTAAGGAAGGAACTTATATTAGCCAAAATAAGAATATAGCCTCTATTAGTGCAATAAAACATTGGGCAAGATACTTATCTTGGCACTATTATTCTAAAGAAGAACGTGCCGAAATTAGGAAGAACATTTATAATATTAAAGAATTAAATGAAACTTTAAAAGACTTAGTTTGGAACTTCGAATGTTCCATACTTGGCAACAGTTTAAAAGTATATATTGTGAAGGCATGAAAAAGATATTATTTATAGCACTCAGCATCATACTCTCCGCTCCAACATTCGGAGCGGATGGTAATTATAAGAAAACAAAAATATACAAAACGATATAAAAAAAAGAGAAAAATACTTAGGAATATGATAGTGATGAACTATAAAATGCTAGTTAAGATTAATAAGCAAACTATTAATTATCCAAGATTAAATAAAAAACTTTCAAAAATCTTGGATGAAGGAGTAATATGGGTTAACAATTGCTATATTCTGCAATATTTCTATAAAGTGAATCAGCACTATTCTTTAGAAAACTTTGAAGATTATACTGCATACGAATGCTTCATGAATGGTTTTCATGTTGAGGATTATTGCGTTGGTAATACAATACAATATGCTTTTAGTTTCACGAATAAATTGGCTAGAATATTACAAGGTAAATGTAAATTCAAAATAATACTTTCTGTCAACAACCAAAATTGTTGTCACATTACTTTTCATTCACTTCATAATGAAGAAACGGAATGGGTAGTTATGGAACAATTGGATTCTTATTCAGAAAGTATCGCTGTTTTTATGTAATCCGCTCAAATAATTGTAGTAAAGCCCTAAAGAATTAGACTGTTTACGTATAAGAAAGGCATATTGTTCAAAATGTCTAAATTATAGTAGAACAAATAACAACTATAATGATTTTTTACAACTTTAGCTATTGAATTCAAGAAATAGAGCTTATGAAGTTAAGATTAATACATACATTATTTTTGTTGTGCATTTATCTAGGAATAAATGCGCAACAGAACATCTGTAATCATACATATCATATAGGAGACAAGATTGAGCGTCAGCAAGCCACCTTCAAACATTTTGACCAAAAAGGGGAAGGTGCTATTTGGGACTTGACTGACATCAATTTATCTGACAATGTCTCGTGGTTGACAATTACCTCCAATCCCCAAGATGAACATGGACTTATAATTAATGGACTCAATACTCGTTATTTTTGTCATCAAAACGAAACTGGCACATATTTGGATGGTTATGAGAACAACCAATCGAAAATTAGCTACAAACTAACAGACTTGATTGCTCCGCCTAATTTTGTACAGAACAGCATGACAACGGGGTATTTCAATGGATATGCCATATATTCAGAGTCAATATATTCTCGTATTTATGGAACATATGAATGCCAAGTTGATGGGCTCGGTACAATGTTACTACCATCAGGTGATACGATTACTGGTGTGACAAGGGTACATATCCAGAAACACACAGGACAACAATATCTCAAAAACATTGAGCATGCAAAGGCCTTACGCTTGTTAGTTGACAGTGTTAACATCTACACACATGATAGCATCATACAACATCTTGCTGTGGATTCCAATCTGGTAGAAACAAACATATACAAATGGTATGCACAAGGGGAGTCTTATCCGATTTACGAAACCTTAGACTCTCATGTTAAGGGTAACAATATTGGATTTAAAGTAGCTTATTATTACTCTCCACAATCATTGAAAGACAATGAATACGAGAAATCAGGAGATATTTCTCAGAGAGAGAGAGCAAAAGCTACCTCCAATGGTCGTCCCAGTATTTCCAGACATGTATTTTCTAATGGTACATTTATAGATTATTCGGTAAACGTGACTTCCGATGGTAATGTAAATGTTGTCATGTTCTGCTCTTCAAGAGCAAAGATAGATTGTAATATCCATACCATTGATGGCATGATGGTATGCCAACAAAGTTTTAAAGAATCCAGCAAGAAGACATACAACATCTGTCTTCCTTTATCGTCTCATTCACATGGCATCTACATACTCTACATTTCTGTTAACGGACAGCAATTCTCAGAAAAGTTCATCTACAAGTAATCCACATATAAGTAGAAAAATACAAAGAATTATCGGAAAAACCGAAAATATTGCTTCAAAAGTGCTTTATATAGGAAAAAAGCATTATCTTTGCAGAAGATTTTCACAAAGAAAACATGGACAAGAACAAGTTTAGTCTATTAAGTAAAATAAAATACCCAGAAGATTTGCGAAAGTTGAGTATTGACCAGCTGCCGCAAGTTTGTAAAGAGTTAAGAGAAGACATTATCGACGAGGTTGCCGTAAATCCTGGTCATTTTGCCTCCTCTCTTGGTGTGGTTGAAATAACCGTAGCCCTACATTATATCTTCAACACCCCTTACGACCGTATCGTATGGGATGTAGGACATCAGGCTTACGGACATAAAATCCTGACAGGTCGCCGCGACAACTTCTGTACCAACCGCAAATTGCACGGCATCCGTCCATTCCCTACTCCTTTAGAAAGCGAATACGATACCTTCGCCTGTGGACATGCGAGTAATTCCATTTCCGCTGCACTCGGTATGGCTGTTGCTGCAAGAGAAACTGGAGAAACCAACCGTAATATCGTTGCTGTCATCGGAGACGGTGCGATGAGTGGCGGACTGGCTTTCGAGGGTTTGAACAATGTTTCGAGCACCCCGAACGATATGCTCATCATCCTCAACGACAACGATATGAGTATCGACAGAGCCGTAGGTGGTATGGAGAAATACCTTCTCAATCTGGATACCAATGAAACTTACAACAGGCTCCGCTTCAAGGCTTCACAGTGGCTACACTCCAAAGGCTATCTGAACGAAGAGCGCAAAAAGGGAATTCTACGTCTGAACAATGCGCTGAAGTCTGCATTGAGCCATCAGCAGAACATCTTCGAAGGAATGAACATCCGATATTTCGGTCCGTTCGACGGTCACGATGTCAAGGAAGTGGCGAGAGTGCTGAAACAGCTCAAGCAGATGAAGGGTCCTAAGCTGCTGCATCTGCATACTACCAAAGGCAAGGGTTATGAACCGGCAGAAAAGAGTGCTACCATCTGGCATGCGCCGGGCAAGTTCGACCCAGAAACAGGTGAGCGACTGATTAAGGATACCAGCAACCAGCCGCCAAAATTCCAGGATGTCTTTGGCGAAACCTTGCTGGAACTGGCTCAAAAGAACCAAAAGATAGTAGGTGTGACTCCAGCCATGCCTACAGGATGCTCCATGAACATCATGATGAAGGCGATGCCTAACCGTACTTTCGATGTGGGTATTGCAGAGGGACATGCCGTCACTTTCTCTGGAGGTATGGCGAAAGATGGACTGATTCCTTTCTGCAACATCTACAGTTCGTTTGCACAGCGTGCCTACGACAACATCATCCATGATATGGCATTGCTCAATCTGCCAGTAGTTATCTGTCTGGACAGAGCGGGACTGGTAGGCGAAGATGGTCCTACCCATCACGGAGTCTTCGATATGGCAGCCCTCCGTCCGATACCGCATCTTACCATCGCTTCTCCTATGAACGAACATGAGTTGCGCAACCTGATGTATTCTGCCCAACTACCAAACCAGGGCAGCTACGTAATCCGCTATCCAAGAGGAAACGGTGTGCTGGTAGACTGGCGCAACCCGATGGAAGAAATCAAGACCGGTACCGGCAGAAAACTAAAGGATGGAAAGGACGTGGCTGTACTCACCATCGGTCCTATCGGAAATGATGCTGCCAAGGCAATCGCCGAAGTAGAAACAGAAACAGGCATGAGCGTTGCCCACTACGATATGCGCTTTCTGAAACCTCTCGACGAAGACATATTAAAAGAGGTGGGAGAAAAGTTCAGCCGCATCGTTACCATCGAAGATGGAGTAAGGATGGGCGGAATGGGTTCTGCCGTACTCGAATGGATGAACGATCACGACTATCAGCCTCACATCACCCGAATGGGAATACCAGATACCTTCGTGGAACATGGTACTGTGGCAGAACTGAGAGAAATCGTGCATCTGGATAAAGATTCAATCAAAGAAGCAATAAAGAAATGAAGATTATCATAGCTGGCGCATACGCCATAGGTACACACTTGGCGAGACTGCTGTCTCGCAGCAATGAAGAAATCACGCTCATCGACGAAAGCGAAGAGCGACTGGCAAGCATCGGCTCAGACTGTGACCTGCTCACGATGGTAGGAAAGCCTACCAGTCTGAAGATCCTGCGTGATGCAGGAGCCGACAGTGCAGACCTTTTCATTGCTGTCACCCCAATAGAGAGTACCAATATCACAGCTAGCATCCTAGCCAAGAACCTGGGTGCCAAGCGTACGGTAGCCCGTGTTGACAATCCGGAATACATGGAGCCACAAGCACAGGAATTCTTCAAGAAGCTGGGCATCAGCAAGCTCATCTATCCTGAGATGCTGGCTGCTGTAGATATCAATAACGGTCTGAAAATGAGTTGGGTTCGCCAGCGTTGGGATGTACACGACGGAGCGCTCGTCATGCTCGGCATCAAGTTGCGCGAAGGATGTGAAATCCTCAACGAACCGCTCAAGAACATCAGTGGTCCTAACGACCCATACCACGTGGTAGCCATCAAGCGAGGCAGCGATACCATCATCCCTGGTGGTAACGATGAACTGAAACTCTACGACCTCGCCTACTTCATGACTACCCGCAACTATATTCCCTACATCCGCAAGATTGTGGGCAAGGAACATTATGTAGACGTGAAGAACGTGATGATCATGGGTGGCGGACGAACTGCCGTAAGAGCCGTCAAGAAGATGCCGGAATACATGGAGTGCAAAATCATCGAGAAGGATGAGAACCGCTGCGAATATCTCAACGACATTCTGGACGAGAACAAGACCCTGATCATTCATGGTGATGGACGAGACATTCCGTTGCTCACCGAAGAAGGAATCAGAAGCACCCAGGCATTCGTTGCCTTGACCGGCAATGCAGAAACCAATATTCTGGCTTGTCTTACTGCCAAGAGAATGGGTGTGCGCAAGACGGTTGCTGCCGTAGAGAACGTAGACTATGTAAGCATGGCAGAAAGTCTTGACATCGGTACCATCATCAACAAGAAGATGATTGCTGCCAGCTACATCTATCAGATGATGCTGGATGCCGACGTGATGAACGTGCGCTTCCTGATGAATGCCAATGCCGATGTAGCTGAGTTCATCGCCAAAGAAGGTTCCAAGGTTACCAAGAAAGCGGTGAAAGACCTCGGTATGCCTATCGGTGTAACCATTGGTGGACTGGTACGCAAGGGCGAAGGTATGCTCGTTTCGGGTAATACCCAGATAGAACCAGGCGATTCGGTGATGGTATTCTGCCATAACATCAATATGAAGAAAATAGAGAAGTACTTTGTGTAATCAGCACACAAAGAACGATGATACAAAAGAGAATCAGATAAATGATAAATAGTAAACTGATATACAAGATCTTGGGGCAACTGCTTTTCATCGAGGCATTCCTGCTCTTCATCAGTCTGCTGGTAGCCTATTACTATCAGCAGGACGATATCTTCGCCTTCATTGTGGCGACACTCATCACCATCGGAGGCGGACTTATCCTGAAATGGAAGGGCCATGGAGCCGACAACTCGATGTCGCGCCGTGATGCTTACCTCGTGGTTTCGCTCTCATGGATTATCTTCAGTCTCTTCGGCACCCTGCCTTTCATGGTCAGCGGTTACATCAATAACTTTACGGATGCCTACTTCGAGACAATGTCGGGATTCACCACCACGGGTGCCACCATTCTTGACGATGTAGAATGCGTCCCGCACGGATTGCTGTTCTGGCGATCGCTCACCCAATGGATAGGCGGTTTGGGAATCGTGTTCTTCACCATCGCCCTGCTGCCATCACTTGTAGGAGGACAGACCAAGGTGTTTGCCGCCGAGGCTACGGGTCCTATCAAGACCAAGCTTCATCCCCGTCTTTCCACTTCGGCAAAATGGATATGGAGTATCTATCTGATGCTCACCATCGCCTGCATCGTATCCTACTATGTGGCGGGAATGAATCTCTTCGACAGTTTCAACTATGCGATGAGCACGACGGCAACGGGTGGTTTCGCTACCCACAACAGCAGTACCGAGTTCTTCCATTCACCAGCGCTGGAATACATCTGTACGTTCTTCTGCTTCCTGTCGGGTGTGAACTTCACCCTGCTTTATGCAGCAGTCATCAAGTTCAAGATTAAGGATCTGTTCAAGAACTCGGAATTCAAGTTTTATGCATTCCTGGTTGCGGCATTCACGGCTTTCATCATGGTAGAGCTGATGGCGATGCGCAATTATGATGTGGAACATGCCTTCCGCAGTGCCATCTTCCAGGTGGTATCCTTCATCACCACCACCGGATTGTTTAACGACGATGCAGCCGTGTGGCCTCATGTAACCTGGGTAATATTGGCAGCCTGCATGTTCTTCGGAGCCTGCTCGGGCAGTACGAGTGGAGGTTTGAAGTGTATCCGCGGCGTGATGCTGGTGAGAATGGTGAAGAATGAATTCCGCCAGATTCTGCATCCTAACGCCGTACTTCCATTGAAGATTGATGGCGTGAACGTTCCGATGCAGAAACGAGTCACCTTGCTCGCCTTCCTCACCACCTATCTCATCATCTGCCTGGTCATCTCCTTCACGATGATAGCCATGGGCATCGACAATACCAATGCCATCACCATCACCCTGAGCTGTGTGGGCAATGTGGGACCTACCTTGGGTACGGAGATTGGTCCGACGATGTCGTGGAGCGAACTGCCGGATGTGGCAAAATGGTTCTGCTCGCTGATGATGCTCATCGGACGTCTGGAGATATTCAGCGTACTGGTAATCTTTACTCCAGCCTTCTGGAGAGAGAACTAGAGTTCAAGTGAAGAACGAAGAACGAAGAGTTCTATAACAATATAACATTTTATCAACTAATTCCATAAAGTTATGAAACCATTAAAATTTGAACCACTATTGAAGTCCACCATCTGGGGTGGAAACAAGATTATCGCCTTCAAGCATCTTGACATCAAACAGGAGAAAGTTGGCGAGAGTTGGGAAATCTCAGGTGTTCCTGGCAACGAGAGCATCGTAGCCGACGGCGAAATGAAGGGCAAGAAACTCAATGAGGTAGTTGCTGAGTTGAAGGAGAACTTCCTCGGTGCAGAGAACTACAAGCGTTTTGGCAACGAGTTTCCATTGCTTATCAAGTTTATCGATGCCAATACCGACCTTTCTATCCAGGTACATCCTAATGACGAAATTGCCAAGAAGCAAGGCAAGGAACGCGGCAAGACCGAGATGTGGTATGCGCTGCCAAGCGAGCCAGATGCCAAGCTCTACAACGGCTTGAAGATGCAGATTACTCCTGAGCAGTACAAGGAGATGGTGGAGAATGATACCATCACCGATGCTCTGGCTCAGTATAACGTGAAGGAAGACGACTGCTTCTTTATCCCAGCCGGCAGAATCCATGCCATCGGAACAGGCTGTTTCGTTGCAGAGATTCAGCAGACCAGCGATGTAACCTATCGCATCTACGACTTCAAGCGCAAGGACAAGGATGGCAACTATCGCCAGCTCCACACCAAGGAGGCTGCCGAGTGCATCGACTACACCGTATTGCCAGACTATCGCCAGAACTACACTCCTGCCAAGAACCAGGGTGTTAGCATGGTACAGTGCCCTTACTTCACCACAGCCGTTTATGATCTCGATGAACCTATGACTTTGGATTATTCAGAACTGGACAGCTTCGTGATTCTGATAGGTCTGAAGGGTGAGGCTAAGATTACCGACAACGAGGGTAACGAGATTACGCTCCAGGGCGGCGAGAGCATCGTAGTTCCTGCCTCTACCCAGACCTTGAAGGTAGAAGGAACCTTGAAGTTCCTGGAGACATACGTATAAATTTAAAAGTAAAAAAGTAAAAAGGTAAAAAGAGCCTGGCGGAATGTCATCTGCCTGCTTTCTTTTTACCTTTTTACCCTTTTACCTTTTTACTTTTTTACCTTTCTAAAAATCTTTCCACGTCCCTCTGAATCTTCTGGAATTCCGGAGAGAACTGGTAGAAGGTGTTCTTCTTCATCATCATTTTCACCTTGCCCAGACTGTTCTCATAGCATGCCATCTCGGTGCGTGCCTGTTCGGAATGAACCGCCCTGGCACGGATTTCATTCTCCCTGACATTGCGCAGCGTATCGCAGACGCTCTGCACCAAAGGGCAAACCACCAGGTCGAAAAGATGATGCCCCTGTATATATAAATAGGTGTTATGCTCGTTTACCCCCAGATTATTCAGATACTGGATCATATCCGGCAGCTCATCCTTGAACGTCTTGAAGCGACGCTCCAGCTGGAAAAGCTTCGCCCTCACCTTCTTGGCAAGATAATTGATAGCCTGCTGAGGGTCCTGGATTCTGACTGATGGCAATACGATGACCTTATCGAACTCTGCCATATCAAAATGCATCGACATCTTGCGATGACGGATATAGAAGAGAAGATGCCACACGAAGAGCGGCCATATCGTACGGGAATAAGCCTCCATGAATCTTTCGAAATCGAAGATATGGGTATCGTTCAACGTCACCATCACGCAGGTTTCGTGCAATCCCTTGGAGTAACACTGGAAATTCTCGATGGCATAAGCGTAGGTATGGAAGATATAGGGATTCTCCAGCATCTGCTGCGAGGCTTCGGTAGAACCCTGCCTCAGGAAATCATAGTCGGCATCCACGCAGGCTATCATATCCCTTCCCACCCCCTTGAGCATATTCACGATAGCCGCCTTCTTGCCACGGTCGAGATGGTTGTTGCGGGTAGGAAGCAGGATTTCGAAATAGCGCGTCTCATCCTCATACTTTCCCAATACCGAACGCCAGAAGAAGACATCATCGTAGCTTTCGACGTAAGCCACTATCTTGCGCCGAGCCTTCTTCGAGGTCATCTTGTTGGCGGCCTCGAAGTAGAGGGAATTGATATTATCGGTTAAACGTTTAGCCATAATACTTTTAATCAATAATTTATAATGTATAATGTACAATGCCCCATTCTACCATTATACATTATACATTATTAATTGTACATTATTAATTACGAAATCGTGATATCGTTCACATCCGTCACCCTATCTGTCCATCCGTCCATGACCACAGCAGGACTGTGGGTGGTCATGATGATCTGGATATTCGGATTCAGTTTCAATACCAGTCCGATGAGCTGCTTCTGCCATTCGAAGTGAAGGCTGATTTCAGGCTCATCCATAAAGAGGACGTATGACTGGTTATCTTCCACCAATACAGTTAGGAGGATGGCGAGAATCTGCTTCTCACCAGCCGAGAGCTGATAAGGCGAGAGCTGCTCACCTATCTGGTTGAAACGGATTTCGTTGGCAGTACGGATGATGGTCTTGCCGGTATCCTTGAAAAGACCATCTACGATATCCTGGAACATTCTCTTCGGTTCGCTCAGTTGCTGAGCCTTGAAGGCAGCATCCGGTTCGCCACTCTGAAGCACGGCGATGATGCGGTTGCCGATGTTCACCTGATAATCCAGATACTTGCGCTGCAGCTGGAAGAGCTGCCAGTCGAGTTCGGTAACCAGGGTAAGGTCTATCTTGTTGATCATCTCTGCATTCATCAATGGTCGGTCTACCGATCGGATTACATCATAGCGAATCCACTTAGCCTCCTCCGGCTCCACCTTCAGATGCACGCCCTTGATCATGTGACTAGGAAATTCACCGCCAGCCGCCAGACCCTTTACCACCTTATTTAATATAGTACTCTTGCCCACGCCGTTTACACCACTCAGGATATTGACACGGCGGTCGAGGTTCCAAAGAATATGTTTGGTACCGCTCCATAGAGATTCTATCTCTATCTGTTTGATATAATCAGCATATTTCTGCATAAGAATAATCTCCTATCTTTAATAGTCAAGAACGGAAAAAGACTATTGTCTTAACTTCTTAACTCCTTTAACTTCCAAAAAATATACCGCAAATATAGCAAAATTCCTCGAATTTTTGTACCTTTGCACCCGATTTTATTCAAAATAAAGAAGATTTAAATAGAAATAAGGAAAAAATGGATAACAAACGACCTCTTATCGCCCACCTGTGCCTCTTCTGTTCCGGCGCATTCTGGGGACTGATGGCTCCCGTAGGCAAGGATGCCATGCTTCACGGCATCGACGGCATCGACCTCGTGAGCTTCCGTGTATTGGGTGGCGCCATCCTCTTTTGGCTCACTTCGCTCTTCACCAAGAAAGAGCATGTTCCTGTAAAAGACATCTTCAAGTTTGCTGCTGCCGGGCTCTTCGCCCTCGTATTCAACCAGTGTTCTTACACCATCGGTCTGAACATGACCTCGCCTAGCAATTCCAGCATTATGACCACCTCGATGCCTATCTTCGCCATGATACTCTCCTTCCTGATATTGAAGGAGCCTATCACCTGGAAGAAGGCGCTCGGCGTGCTGATGGGATGTGCTGGTGCCGTCATCATCATCCTGACAAGTGCTACATCCGGCAATGCCAAAGTGGGAAACATCTGGGGCGACCTGCTCTGTATGTCGGCGCAGCTATCCTTCGCCCTCTACCTGTCGCTCTTCAAGAACCTACTGTCTAAGTATTCGCTCTTCACCATCAACAAGTGGATGTTCCTCTGGGCAACCGTCCTGATATGGCCTTTCACCATCAGCCACGTAATGAGCATCGACTTTGCCAACGTTCCGATGAGCACCTGGTGGGAATCGGGCTACGTGGTTCTCTTCGGCACTTATCTGGGCTACATCTGCATGATGATTGGTCAAAAGACCTTGCGCCCTACCGTGGTATCTGTATATAATTATGTGCAGCCGCTAGTATCAGTCACCGTGAGTGTCATCGTAGGTCTCGCCGTATTCAAGGGCATGCAGGCGATTGCTGCCATCCTCGTATTCTCCGGTGTATGGCTCGTGGTCAAGAGCAAATCGAAGAGAGATATCGACCAGCACGACCACAGCCTGGCTTTCGAGAAAAGACATGCGTAGATTGCTTTAATGTCGATTTATAAAACTGAAACTGTCCCCATCTGAGATAACAGATGAGGACAGTTTTTGTTATATGAGAAAAAAGATATCAGCAACCGAAGTAAACCATCAGTCCGCCCAAAACGATATACAATAGGGCGTATGGGATAGCCGAGCGGAGAATCTCTCCATCCTTTCCCTCCATATCGCAGGCTGCAGTCGCAATGGCGATGCTCTGCGGACTAATCATCTTTCCACCCGTGGCTCCCGTGGTATTGGCAGCAACCAGCCAGTTCTCCTGACCGCCCTCCATACCGAAGAAAGTGCTCTGTCCCGTCATGCCCAACTGGTTGGCAACATGAGCCTGGAGCTTGGCAAAGAGGATATTCGAAGAGGTATCAGAACCCGTAACGAAGGTTCCGATGGCACCAATCATCGGAGCAACCAAAGGATAGAAATCGCCCGTCACAGCCACCAGTCCGGAAGCGATGGAAGTAATCATTCCCGAATAGTTCATCACACTCGCCAGGGCTATCAGCGAACAGATAGTCACCACCGTCTTGCGCAGATTCACCGTGGTACGGGCAAGAATCACCATCAGTCTCTTGAGGCTCAATCCCTGTACCAATCCACCAATCGTAGCACCCAGGAAGAGCATCAGTCCCGCATTGGAAATCCAGCCAAACTTAAAGGTGCTGTCGAGCACAGGCAGATGAACCGCACTTACCAGATGACTCTTGAGGAAAGCATTGACCGGAGGACAGAGTGCTCCGGAAACCAGGATAAATATCAATATAAAGAGGTAAACGCTCCATGCCTTCAGGCTCTCGGCAAGCGTAAAAGTTTCCTTATCCTGTACCTTGCTCTTTCTAGCAAACACCTTGGCGTATGCGATGATGGCGATGATGGCAGCCAGCGAACCGATGATGGCCGGAGTCTCTGAACCGAGATAATAGCCGCAGACAAACTGCACTACCACGGAAATCACTCCCACCCACAGGGCGATGATGAGATTCTTGACAAGATTGTGCTTATCGGTAAGCGTCAGAATGATGAAAGGCAGGATGATAAAGAGAGGTGACAGCTGGATGATGGCGAAGGCCGAAGTCTCGCAAATCTGAGCCGCCGAAGCTGATCCGCTTTCAGCCACCTCATTACAGAGCGTAGTAACCGGCACACCCACGGCACCAAATCCCGTAGCCACGGTATTGCCGATCAAGGACACCAGAGCCGAGAACATCGGTTTGAATCCGAGTCCGATGAGGATGGCTGCAGGTATCGCCACCGCCGTTCCGAAGCCCGCCATACCTTCGAGCAGTCCGCCGAATCCCCATACGAGGAGCAGAACGAGCAGTCCCTTATCATCAGTAATCGATGTAAACTGCCTCTTGATAACGTCTATCTGCTTGCTTTCCACGAGGATATTATAGCTGTAGATAGCCATCAGGATGATGATGAGAATCGGGAATACCGCCTTCAGGATGCCTTCCACCACCGCCCATCCCGTCAGGGCGATAACGCTATCCTCCGCATGTTCCGGGGCTATCATGCCTAGCGGCGAAGCAGCGAAGAGAGCGAGCAACACGGTAACAACGAGCGTCAGCAAGGCGCTTTTATGACCTGCCATCTTGAAGCCGAGCATCAGGATGAACAGCAACACGATGGGAATAATAGAAACTATTGATGCCATAAGCCATTCAGTTTTTTAATGTTTTCGATTGCTAAATTTTTTGTTTATGACTGCAAAAATAACATTTTTCTTTGAAAAAAGAAAGCATTTTTTGAAAAAAATCTTTTTTAAGATGTCCGATTTTTCAATTTCATACGTCTATAGAGTGTAAAGGTTATGAGAACAGAAGAATTCAACCATATCATCCTACCGATGCGCAGCGACTTGAAAGCGTATGCGCTAAGGTTGACTGAGAGTGACGACAATGCCGAAGACCTCGTGCAGGAAGTCATGCTCAGGCTGTGGGACATACGCCAGAATATCAAGGCAGAAGATAACCTCAAGGCGCTCGCCATCACCATCATGCGCAACAAGTTTTATGACCAGTGCCGACATGAGGAGCGGAACTTCACCACCGACAAGGTGATGGAAGTACCCATAGAAGACCGGCGGGCAGAGCAACGGGACGAGGTAAATCTCATCAGACAGATAGTGGCACAGCTCCCGCCCTTGCAGCAGCAGATATTCCGCATGAAGGAGATAGAAGGCTATACTGCCGATGAAATCATGCAGATAACGGGATGCACAGCTGATAATCTCCGAAAGAATCTCTCCAGAGCCCGACTCAAAATAAGAGAGACTTATATGAATATCGTGAAACAAAACAGAACAAAATAAAGAAGGAGGAAAGAAGATGAACGATAAAATAAAAAGAATCGATGAATTCAAGGGTATCAATGAATTCAAGACGATACAAGACTTGCTCGACAAGTATATGGATGGTGCCTCATCCAATGAGGAAGAGGCAACGCTCAGAAAATATTTCGAAGAGCATGGCAATGATATTCCAGAAGAATGGGAATCCTACCGCGCCCTCTTCAGCTATATCGGATTCGAACAGATGAATCTTTCTCAAAATCTAAAAGAAGAAGAGAAGGAGATAGAAAAGGAGGATATTCTAGAAGATGAAGAAAAGAATATCACAAAGAAAGAAGGAAAGGAAGAGGAAGCTTCTCCAAAGAAGGAAACTTTTACAAAGAAGGAAGCTTCTCGCAGCAGATGGATCAAATATTTCGGCACATCTGTAGCAGCCGCCGCTATCATCGCATTCCTGATTGTGGGCATCCAGAAGATAGCCCAGCCTCAGCCTGAATGTTATGCGGTTATCGATGGAAAGGTTTATACCGACCAGGAATTCGTGCACCATGAAGCCCTGGATGCCCTGGAAGATGTTTCGGCAGATTCCGAAGATCCATTCAGTGCCCTGGATATGATGAAACAATAAATTCATCTTTTAGATGAATCAATCAAACTATAAAGTATAATATATATAATTAAGGTATAGAATATGAAACGATGCAACTTGATAAAACGCTTCTTCATCGGACTGCTTCTTATCGTGGTAGCCTCGATTTCGGCTAATGCCCAGGAGGGACTATATGTAAAAAGTATATTCCAACGCTTCGGACACGCCAAGGGATGCAAGATGGTTACGATGCAGAATACGCAACTCAAAGGTTACAAGCTCAAGATATACAAGAGCCTGGTATATAAGAACCACGCCACGGAAATAGCCCACTATCTGAAGTCCGACCGCAAGGCTGCAAAAAAAATCAGAGAGGTGGTGGAGAATGGCAAGATGGTGAGCGGCTATTACATGATGGCACCCTTGAGCAATGGCAACAACCGCTTTATCCTCTTCAGTAATCCGAATGAAAACAAGGGAACCGTGATTTATATCGAAGGCGACCTGTCGCCCGAAGACATCATGCACCTCTGCTATTCCAGAAGATAGAAGCAACATCTTCCTATAGGAATCCTCTCAATAAGAATAAGAAACAACATAAAATATAGTATTATGAATATCAAAAACGTAATGATGATGGCTGCCATGATGCCAGCCTTCGCCCTTGCTGAAACCAACAGCAACAGTGCACCAGTCTCTGTAGAGGCTAACGACACCACAATCAGAGTGAACGACCAGAACATCGTCATCAAGCAGGATGGCGAACAGACTTCTGTGAAGATATATAAGATGAACGGCAACGAGATGACCAAGATTTCAGAGACCCAATTCGTAGATGGGCAGGAAGTAGAAAAGGTATTTGTCACCTCACCATTCATCCCTCAGACTTTGAGCAAGCGCAAGCGCAGTCTGGAGAGTCATTATCCAACCTTCTTCTTCGGCTGCAGCCAGTTGCCAGGCAGCAGGGGAAGCATGGGAGGCAACAACGAGATGCATAGTCGCGACTCCAAGTCGTGGGAATGGGGCATCACCCTCACCAGTCTCTGCTTCCGCCTTTCCAACGAAATGGCGCTCACCTCCTCTCTCTCCATCGGACAGGTACACCACCATTTCAAGGACAATTATGTATTAAGCACCGAAAACGGGATATCGGCAATGACTCCGATAGAAGGCGAAACGCTGAAGAAAAGCTATATCAGCTACAATGTGCTCCGCCTGCCTATCATGCTGGAGTGGCAGAAGCGCATAGGATGCCATGATGCATTCCTGGCGTTAGGTCCATCGGTAGAATACCGCTGGCACGAGCATTCCCGCTACTTCATAGGCAAGCACAAGCATACCGAAACGGGCGATATCAACCTCAACCCTATCGGCGTGAATCTCGAGGCCCGTGCCGGCTACTCAGGAGTGATGCTCTACGCCCGTGCCGGAGTAACCCCGCTGCTCAACAAGACCAAGGCTCCCGAGTGCTACCCGATGACCATCGGCTTAGGATTTAGACTGTAATTTCTCTCAAAAAATCGAAAAAATGCCCGAATACCACAAACGTGGTAGCAGGAATACTACTCATATGCTATTTCAGAATCCAAAAAATCGCCGTACCTTTGCAGCGTCAATCAGAACAAACAGCATGATGACTTTCAGAAGGACATCAGAATGTCTTTCAGAGAGAGAACATCAATCTGATTTCTGGGCGGCAATTTATATAAATGAATAGATTGAATATTAACGTAAAATTAAAGAAAGGACATAGATTATGAGTACAGAAAAGAAACTTCGCTTTGAGACACTTCAGTTGCATGTAGGTCAGGAAAATCCAGATCCAGCTACCGACGCTCGTGCGGTGCCTATCTACCAGACCACAAGTTACGTGTTCCGCAACTCTCAGCACGCTGCCGATCGCTTCGGACTCCGTGACGCAGGTAACATCTATGGTCGCTTGACCAACTCTACTCAGGGTGTATTCGAAGACCGTGTGGCTGCCCTCGAAGGTGGTGTAGCAGGTTTGGCTGTCGCTTCTGGCGCTGCCGCCGTAACCTACGCTCTGCAGAACATCCTTCAGAACGGCGACCACATCGTAGCTGCCGACAACATCTACGGTGGTACTTATAACCTCATCACTCATACATTATCCACACAGGGTGTCAGCTACACCATCGTAGATCCTCGCAACTTCGAGCAGGTAGAGGCTGCTATCCAGGACAATACCAAGGCACTCTATGCAGAGACCTTCGGAAATCCTAACTCAGATGTAACCGATATCGATAAGTTGGCAGAGATTGCTCATCGCCACAACATCCCATTGATTATCGACAACACCTTCGGCACCCCATACCTCATCCGCCCTATCGAGCACGGAGCAGACATCGTGGTTCACTCTGCAACCAAGTTCATCGGCGGTCACGGTTCATCTCTCGGTGGTGTCATCGTAGATGGCGGTAAGTTCGACTGGAAGGCAAATGCCGACAAGTTCCCTACTCTCGCTAAGCCAGACCCATCTTATCATGGTGCCGTATTCGCAGATGTAGCCGGAGCAGCAGCCTTCGTAACCCGAATCCGTGCGGTCATCCTTCGTGATACCGGTGCAACCATCTCTCCATTCAACGCCTGGATTCTTCTTCAGGGCTTGGAGACATTGAGCCTCCGTGTAGAGCGTCACGTACAGAATGCATTGAAGGTGGTAGAGTATCTGGAGAATAACCCTAAGGTGGCTAAGGTTAATCACCCAGCCGTTCCTTCTCATCCAGACCACGAGCTTTACAAGAAGCTCTTCCCTAACGGCGGTGGTTCTATCTTCACCTTCGACATCAAGGGCGGCGAGAAAGAGGCTTGGGAGTTCATCGACCACCTGCGCATCTTCTCTCTGTTGGCTAACGTAGCCGATGTGAAGTCACTGGTTATCCACCCAGCAACAACCACCCACTCTCAGTTGAGCCCAGAGGAGTTGGAGGAGCAGCACATCTATCCTTCTACCGTTCGCCTGAGCATCGGTATCGAGAACATCGACGACCTGATTGAGGCACTCGATGAGGCATTTACCTACGTAAAGTAGTGAGTAGTGATTAATTATTAGTGATTAATTATCAATGATTTAAATTAGAGTACAGTTATGGCAAAGATATATAAGCAGATTACTGATTTAATCGGTAAGACCCCATTGGTAGAATTGGGTAAGTATTCAGTATCCAAGGGTTTGGAGACTCCTGTAATTGCTAAGGTAGAATTCTTCAATCCTGGCGGAAGCGTAAAGGATCGTATCGCCCTTGCGATGATCGAAGACGCTGAGCAGAAGGGCATCCTGAAACCAGGTGCCACCATCATCGAACCAACCAGCGGTAATACGGGTGTAGGTTTGGCTCTGGTATCAGCCGTAAAGGGCTACCACCTCATCCTCACCATGCCTGAAACCATGAGTGTGGAGCGCAGAAACCTGGTGAAGGCTTACGGCGCAGAAGTGAGACTGACCAGCGGTAAGGACGGAATGCCTGGCGCCATCAAGGCTGCCGAGGAGCTCCGTGATTCCATCCCAGGCTCTGTGATTCTGGGACAGTTTACCAACCCATCCAATCCTGCCAAGCACTATGCCACAACTGGACCAGAAATCTGGGCAGATACCGATGGCGAGATTGATATCTTCGTAGCCGGTGTGGGAACAGGTGGAACCATTTCGGGTATCGCCAAGTACCTGAAGGAGCAGAATCCTAACGTGAAGGTGATTGCCGTAGAGCCTGCCACATCGCCTGTATTGAACGGCGGACAGAGCGGTCCTCACAAGATTCAGGGCATCGGTGCCGGTTTCGTTCCTGAGACCTACTCTTCAGAATTCATCGATGAGGTATTGGATATTCAGAACGATGATGCCATCAAGGCAGGTCGTGACCTGGCTCAGACCGAGGGCCTCTTGGTAGGAATCTCATCAGGTGCCGCCGCCTTTGCAGCCACCGAGATTGCGAAGCGTCCAGAGAACAAGGGCAAGAAGATTGTAGCCCTCTTGCCAGATACTGGCGAGCGTTATTTGAGCACTGTACTCTATGCTTTCGAGGAGTATCCATTGTAATTCACAATCGGATATTTTCTGATGAAAGCAAAATCTATCATAATGGTCAGCACGTTGATGATATCCTCCAGCATCCTCTGCTAGTAGTCATAAAGCTTGATTTTCTTCATCAAAAGAAATTATATGAGAAGACAATAGCCAACAAGATGAGCCGAGCTTTTATTCAAAGCTCAGCCCATCTTATCGTATATAATTAAAATTTAAAATCTAATCCCTTTGTGTTTCTCTGATATTATTTATATAACTTTCCAAAAGCACGACTTTTTTCATAACCACCAAGAAAATCAAAAGAAATCTGTGTAAATCCGTGAAATCTGTGGGACTAATAAACAGCAAAGAAAAAATATACACAAATATTGGTATCCAACAAGTAATTCATATCATCCAAACTTGACAGGTTCTGACTTTGACATTTTACTTTCGTTGATATTTGCTATAATATCTTCTGCCGACTGTTCGCCAACCCAAGAACCACAGCAACGTTCTACCATTTCTTTAGTTCTATCTGCTGGCGTTTTTATTTCCTCTGCATTTGCCATCGACATGGAAAGTAAAGCAATAACCTCTATCTTATCTTCCTTACTTAATTTTTCGAGTTCATGCCAATGAGGAACTTTACTTACGAGCCTATTACTTAAAGCAACAATATTCATAATTTTCTCCTTTTTAAACGTTCAACTTTGCCGCAAAAATACGCTTTTTTCTCGAAACCGCTAAGAAAACCACAAGAAATCTGCAAGTTATCAACGAATTAGCCTTAAAATCAGTAATCTATACCCCCATTATAGCAAACCCACCCCATACTGTCTTCACCTTTCCCCAGGCGGTCCCATCCCGCACAACATGGCGTAGACCTTTGATGGTCCGACAACCTTATAGCGAAGCGGTTCCGAGCACCGGAGGGCGGTTACATCCTTTCCTCTTAATGGTTAAGGGAAAGGCTTGGTTTAGGATTAAGGACCCTTCCGCTGGGGAGGGACAGGTGGGGCAAATATAGCACTGTAGGGCGTTTTCCTCCCTCTCCCCTGAGGGTTTCTGTTCCCTACAAGGGGAACCGAAGGGGTCGTAAAGACTTGAAGAAGACCGAGATGAGTTCCTTCTGCTACTTGCAATAATCAATAGTTACGACATCTTAAACTATTAATTAAGATGATTGTTTCCTTGATTCCGCAATAATAACTCCACGAAATCTTTTATATTTACAACAAAAATGCGAGGAAATTCAACCTCATTGAGAATTTTAAAGTGAGCATCATTACTCACTATACAACTTGCACCAGCAGAAAAAGCACAATCTACAAATTTGTTGTCATCCTCATCAGCTTGAATGAGATGCAACTTATAATAGGGTGTTACGAATTCCACATTCTTTTGACTTAGAATCACAGACACAACATTACTAGCAATATTTGCATTAGTTTTCTGCTCAATGATTTCTAAATACTCCTCAATAATTTCATTTGTAACGCACAAGGTCAATTTACCTTTCAAGAAATCATCCCAAATCTTACGATAAGGGCTTATCCTTGGAAGGCTCATCAATAAGCAATTAGTATCAAGAACTATCTTTCTCATTTGCCAGAGGTACGTAAATGTTCATTACCCCAGCTCTCTATAGTATCAAGAGTTATACTTCCATTATCGCACAGCTCATCAATCCCCTCATCAACCTTCTTTGCAAAGTATTGAGAGAGAACATTTTCAAGATTATCTAATTCCTGTGGAGTCTTGATATAAGACATCATTTGAAGAATCTTCATCTGAGCAGGGTTAAATACAGTCTGTTCCATTCTATTTCAATTAAACGTTCAACTTTGCCGCCAAAATTACGCTTTTTTCTCGAAACCACCAAGAAAATCAAAAGAAATCTGCAACTTATCATCAAATTGCTACAAAATCAACTGTAAACAATAAACTATTAACTGTAAACTGCTATTCCCCCGGCGGTCCCATCCCGCAAAATATGGCAAGGGCTTTGATGCCCCGCCAACCTTATAGCGTATATGATTAATTGTTATACAAATGAAAAAATACTTTTTAGCCAACAACAGAAAGAATATCTTCTGGCGATATACCCATTCTTGTTATAGCCGAGATTTTGTGTCCACCATTTGCATTTAACGAATGACCACAATGATAAAGCGTATCATCAATGACAAGCCAGCGGTCATGTGACTCTTTGCTCCATTTTCTGATATCAATATGAGCATCAGGGAACAACCTATCATGCTCCTCCATCAATCGTTGCATTCCCTGACCGACACCTACTGTATAGATAATTGCTTCCACTCCAGATTTTCTAATGTTCAGAAAGTCAAGAGTCAAGGCTGATACATAAGCATCAATAACAATTACACGATGATTTGCCGAACTAACCAAATTTTCCAATGCCACACGTGCCGTATAGAAGTCCCCCTCAAAGAAAACCATTTCTGCAGGAGGTGTAGATGTACGAATAAAGAAGTCAAGCTGCTCCTGTTGTTCTGCCTGTTTGTCTTCAATTCGTGTCATACGCAGACTATGCTCTTCCAATCGAGAATCAAACTGTCGCTGCATCGCCAATAGTTGCTGGTTAACAGAATAACCTTTTAACAAATAATTATTGAGAACACGAGTTGCCCATCTACGAAAGGCCGTAGCATTGATGCTATTTACACGATAGCCAACAGAAATAATAGCATCAAGATTGTAAAACTGCGTTTTATAGGTTTTCCCATCAGCCGCAGTATGTTCCAAAATGGAACTAACTGAATTTTGGTCAAGTTCCCCACTGTTGAAGATATTTCTCAAATGCTTTGTTATAGCTGGTCGTTTTGTACCGAAAAGGTCAGCTATTTGCTGCTGAGTAAGCCATACAGTATCATGGCTTGCATCAATCTTCACTTGAAGAGAGATGCTTTCATTTGGCTGATAGAGAACTATCTGCGACTCATCAGTAATCTGTATGTTATTATTGTCGTTTGCCATACTTGTCATTATTTACAAATAATAATTTCCAAAGTTACGACTTTTTTATCAAACCACCAAATAAAATGACTAATTCTTTTGTATTTACATTGGAAATCATCATATTTCAAATAATATGCCCTATATTTACTCATAGAAAGACGATAGCCATTGATTAACGGCTCCTTTGTCTTCCAATCTAAGAAGTTCTTCCTCTTCTGCTTTAGTAAACTTAGGAGCACCAAAGTTTTTGATGTTTGAACCATTCAGCGAATAATATCCTGATGTGTAAGGCTTACTGTTAGCTACAACATAGTTCCAAAAAATATCAGACTCCAACACCTTCTGCAAAATCTTCATCTTTCGCATATCATCACCCACGAACGCCATACCATTGTATAACAGCAAGTTTGAATTTTCTACAATAACGCAGTTTAATGGCTTATTAGCAATTTTTCGGAAAAAGAATGACTAAAAAAGCAAAAAATAGCAGATTTGAGCTTTTGTTTTGAGTTTCAAGTGGTTGTGGCAGTCGTTGGCTTTTTGTGGCATTCGTGAGGAAATGCGAAAATGGCGGATTTGAGAAGTAGAAACGCTTTCAAGTCATTACCTCAAAGAAACGCTCTAATAAGCATTTTTAACGGCTTCGGTTTTTACTTCTCAATTCTGCACAGGTTGTGAATTTGCCATGCAACTCTCATGATTTAATTTTGCACAGAACAAAAAGCAAGGAATTATGAGAAGTACATTCAAGACAGTCTTCTATGTAAACGGAAGCAAGGAGAGAAACGGAATTGTCCCTATCATGGGACGTGTGACAATCAACGGAACTATCGCACAGTTCAGTTGCAAGCTGAGCGTGACCAAGG
>NZ_VZCB01000060.1 GCF_009494395.1 Segatella copri
CCTTGGTCACGCTCAGCTTGCAACTGAACTGTGCGATAGTTCCGTTGATTGTCACACGTCCCATGATAGGGACAATTCCGTTTCTCTCCTTGCTTCCGTTTACATAGAAGACTGTCTTGAATGTACTTCTCATAATTCCTTGCTTTTTGTTCTGTGCAAAATTAAATCATGAGAGTTGCATGGCAAATTCACAACCTGTGCAGAATTGAGAAGTAAAAACCGAAGCCGTTAAAAATGCTTATTAGAGCGTTTCTTTGAGGTAATGACTTGAAAGCGTTTCTACTTCTCAAATCCGCCATTTTCGCATTTCCTCACGAACGTCACTTAAAGCCAACAACTGCCACAACCACTTGAAACTCAAAACAAAAGCCCAAATCTGCTATTTTTTGCTTTTTTAGTCATTCTTTTTCCGAAAAATCTCACCCGATGCAGTAGAAATCTCACCCGATGCAGTAGAAATTGCGTCCCGACGTAGCATCGGATGCGTCCCGACGCAGTAAAAGATGCATCCCGACGTAGTACAAGATACGTCGGGACGTAATTTCAGAAGCATCCTGGTGACCATCAGGTAAGCCTCATTCGGAAAAAGTATTTTATCAGAATTTTCGCATCAGGTTCAGGGTGTGGCAATAAGTGGCAATAAGGTGGCAATAAAAAATCCCTTATTGCCACACGCTATTTGTTTATAATCAATGAGTTAAGTGTGAGTGTGGCAGATGTGGCATTAATTTGATAAAAAATAATTTTTCGTTTATGTAAAACTTGGGTTAAAGATAATGAATCTGTGTGAATCTGTGGAATCTGTGGGAGTTTTATATGTCCCACGGATTTCACAGATTTACACAGATTTTTTATGCCCTGGGTTAGCAGCTTCTGCCTTAACCTTTCCGCTGTAGTGTAGTGTGAAGTACGTTTGCTTATTCCGTTGTCTGTGCATTTGAGGCGGCTTTAGGAGATAATTATTATTAAAAAACTAGAAAACATTTGGCTATCTCGTTTTTTATTGCGTAATTTGCGTTGCGTAAAAAGCGCAATAGCTGTAAGTATAACGAAAACAATAAGATAAAAGCAATAATATGGCAACATTGAACGATGGCTTATCAGAATTATTGTGCCTGGCTTACGGAGAACCAGCAGATGCTGTTGCTGGCTATAGCTAGTGAGAGCCTGGTATCTTCGCCATTGAGCCAGCAGTTTATCTGCACCCACCATCTTCCTGCCACGAGCAGCGTGAAGACGGCATTAAAGGCATTGGTGGATAAGCAGCTGGTAAGCAAGACCCCAAACGGTTATTTAGTAAGCGACCGCTTCTTTTCGAAGTGGCTGGTGAAAGGGGGAATCATAGCCAACTGAGGAAATGAAAATTACGTCATTGCACAAGTTCATACGTTTCATTGAGTCGAAGGATACGGTTGCGCTGGGTGAAGGATACGACTTCACTGGGTGGAAGAGTCAATTTCGTTGGCGGAGCTTCTTTACGGCAAGATATAAATTCGGCGGTTCAACCGCCGAATTACTGTCAAGCATATCACATGCCTCGCCTTGAGAATTAGCTATGGTGAGATGGATGATAACAATGCCGCAACTTATACGATGCAAGGAAGCAATTATAACGATGCAAGGAAGCCTTTCTTACGATTGCGTGACATTTGTCATGCGTTTATACGACTCTTGTCGTAGGGTCGGATGACAAATGTCGTATAATCACATGACATATATCAAAGTATAAATAAACCTAATATTTTACACCAAAAGATACAAGTTATCACATTATTATATATATATGCATCATCTTTCATAGAAGACAAAGAATGCGAATTCAACAAGCAAGTGCAAAAATTCATCCCATTGTCTGTTAAAGAATATAATCATAAAAATCTTGAAAACGTGCAGAAGGCTTAATACGATTTGCATAACGTAAAGGCATACAAAAAAGGCGACTCCCGATATGTTCGAGAGCCGCCTGGTAATCTCTTCTTATTCCTTCATTTTCTGAATTTCCTCCAGTGGAAGCTCTGTGGCCGTTGCCACTTGCGCTTCAGAAAGACCCATTGACAAAAGGCGGTAAGCTGTGGCTATCTTTTCTTTCGCCATTCCTTTTTCCATTCCTTTTTTCATTCCTTTTGCCATACCTATTTCCATTCCTCTCTTCTCATCAAACTTTCTGGTGGCATATATATCACGCATATTCTTGATGTCCTCGTCATAAAGCTCAAGTTCCTCTCGGGAAAGCTTGCGGAGGTCGCCTATCTCTGCCAATTTGCGGAAGACTGGATACTTCTCGCTGAATGGCATCTGTTCAAACATGTTCATATTCTTCACTATATAAATCCAACAATCAAATATATCCATACACTCTGCCTCCGTGTGCTTGTCAAACAATGGCAGTTGGAGTAATTACCATACTATGTTTTTATATGCATTTTGCCAACAATAATACATTATAGTCAAAACAAATCGCTATGGGTTCCATTGTTAAGAAACAGCAAGGTTAGTTTTTCATTGTTTTGTTCCCACAGCATCAACCAATCTGGGGTTATGTGACACTCCCAGATACCTTCTAGGTTTCCATGAAGTTTATGCGATTTATATGATGGTGGCAGTTTCCCCTCTTTGGCTAGTTTCTCTACGGCTTTTTCAATGAGGGTTGGATCTAGACCACGTTTCACTCCTTTTCGCAGAGACTTTTTAAATTTGTTTGTAAAGTCAATAGAGTATTTCATTCTAAGCACTGTTTGATTAAGTCGTGAGCATCTTTTGCATGATATACTCTGCCAGCTTTAACATCTTCTAGGGCTTCTTCAATGCCACTTTTCTTTTCGGTTTGAATAACCCAGCCAAACTTCTTTGCCAGTTCCTTTAATAAGTTGAAGTCAACTTGCGGAACAGTTATTGTTGTTGTTATATTATTTATAGCTACATCCATATTGCTTTACTTTTAATGTTATTTTTAATGCTGCCGCAAAGATACGACTTTTCCTCGTAACTTCCAAGTTTTTGGGGGAAAAATGTAGGGAGGGTGATAAAGAAAAAATAGGCGGCTCCCGGATTCGAGAGTCGCCTATGATTATGCAGTATTTATTATGATGAAACAAATGCTTACTTTACTGTGCAGTAGATGTTGTCAGATGTCTTTCTTGTAGGATACAACTTGATGGTGTTTCCAGCAACAGCAATGTTGTCACCACCTGCTGTCAAGTTATTGAGACTACCACCGAGGTTGATGTCCCAACCACCGTTTATGCGGAACTTCCAACCATCGGCAGTAACACCTACTTTTGTTGCTTCGAAGCAATACTCTTTAGCATTCCAAGTCATGACTGCGTCGCCACCCCAATTGTTGAAGCCACCGATGATTCCCATGGTTTCAACCTTAGTGGCTGTGATAGTGCCTTCTGAAAGATTAACATCCATGTAGTAAACACCTTCGCCTGCATTTACGCCGATGTTGCCATTGTCGACACCGATAGCAGCTCCACCAAAGCTTACAAATGTACCTGCACCAATAGCGGTGTCCCAGTTTCCTTGCGCGCGCTGGAACTTGAACTCAAAGCCAGCAGCGTTAGGATCGGCCAAATAAACATAACCAGTGTATACGCCCTTTGCATCGTCTACGAGAGCAAGCTTCTGATCATTGGATTTCCAACCATCAGTACTACCGATGAAGTAGATGAATGGATCGTAGTTAACCTCCTCTATGGTATAAGAGTAGTCCATCATGTTGATGGTGAGCTTATACTTACCAGCCTTAGCAATCTTACCTGCCTTAGCTTCACCGTTGGTCAGTGCACCAGTCATACTGTCGTCGCCGTCAACCTTAGGTCCTACAACACCTGGAGCCCAGAGGTCATCTGCATCAATATTTTTCTTAGGAATAATCTTCCAATACTGGTCTGCCTTTGTTGTCTCGAAGCTTACGGTGAAGATAGGATCATCATATACATCCTTTTCGCTGTGATTGAATGCCTTTGCAACACCCTTAGTCCAGCCATTAACGTCATCTGTAGTAAACATATCGCCTACGAGGTAGTAAGCTGCATCGATGAATGGAGCCTCAGGAATAGCCTTAACCTGGAATGTTTCAGATGTAACCATCTTCACGGCTGTTGAGCCATTGCTTTGCCATGCGTCAAGAGTAGCATCGATGTCGCGCTCTTTAGGACGCTTGCCATACTTATTGGTGATGTAATTTACCAAGTCAGCTTTAGCCATGTTACCATCAGCATCAATGTCGAATGACTGACCGTCGAAGTTAATCTTATAATTAGGTGTATAAGCTGCGTCGGAAGAAGTAGGAGCAACAATGCTCGCTACTTTTACCTTCTCTGTCTTAACGTTAGCCAAGTTGATGACATCAACTGGAGTTACGCTACCGTCGCCGAATGATACAGCTTCCTCCTGAGGATTTGACTGTGGGTTACCCCAATCTGTGTAGTCCTCGGTACAAGATACCATAGACATCAGCAGGGTCATTCCCAATAATATTTTCTTAATCATAATTGTCTATACTTTAAGTGATTTACAATTTAACGATGCTGAATGCACCTGTGATGTCGTTGAATGAGATGACATACTTACCTTCTGCCAAACCGATGTTATGACCATTAGCCTCGCACTTACCATACATGTTGATAGCGCCATCTGCTGCACCATATCCCCAGTTGGTATCCCAAGAACCAGCAATCTTGAACTTGAAGCTTACTGTCTGTCCGGCAGGAACTTCCATCACATAGTACCAAGCGTGGTTTTCAACGCCCTCAGTGTTGTAAGGAAGCATTGGAGTGTCGCTCGCGAAATCGTCTAATGAGGTTGCAATCTGGATAGTACCATAGTTGGTTACATTACCCTCGTACTTCTCCATCTTGGCTGTATTGTCAGCAGTGTTGATTGTAATGGTGTAGTAACCGGCTTCAGAAGCAACGATATGACCACCGTCAGCACCGCCATTACGATTTTCTATTGTGCCTTTTTTAGCGCTGATTTCGTTATTGAGTATGGCGTTCATACTGTAATCCCAGTTGAAGTCTGAAGGCAGAATCTTGAAGCCAGCTCCGTCGCACTCGGCCTTGTCGTTGTAATCGCCAGTAAGGAAGTAGTTGGTGTATTCAATCTCACCAGCACCAGTCTTCTTGTCGTAAGAGAAGTTTGGCTTAAGGAACATAGGAAGTGCGTCTACTCCAATGTTCTTGTCGTTTGCCCACTTAGCGCCGAACATGTTACCTACAAGATACCACATTGTTGGAACAGCATCCTTCAATTCAATGTAGTAAGGCTTTACGTTAAGCTTTACTGAGTTTGAAGCGATAGGGTTCAGGTGGTTTGTGCCCTCAAGGATGTAAGCGTTAACACGAACGTACATCTCCTGCTCGGCAGGAACATTACCTTCAGTCCATTTAAGTATCTTTACCAATGCCTTGTCCATTTCTTCTGCAGAGGCAGAAATATTACATTTCTGTGTGGTGTTGCTAAGAACAGCGTAGTCTGGCACCTTTTCGCCACTCTCGTCTGCAGCAGCTTCATCAGTAGAAACTGTGAAGCTGTTGGTTGGAGATACCTGTACCTCGTAAGTTGCGTTGATTGGGGCATTGTCTGCTGTGTACTTAGGCTGTGACCATGTAAGCTCAAGACCAGTAGATTTTTCCAAATCAATAGTCGTCGCATTGGCATATTCTGGAGTATTCAACGTGAACTCCTTAGGCTGGATAAGCGTAGGGTTTGAGTCGTTGTCATCCGAACATGAAGCGAATAAGCTGATGATGCCGATAAGCAGAGCACCAATTATATATTTATTCTTCATATTGTGTTTTCTTTTATAATTCTTTTATACTTTAGTTTTGAACCTCGTTGTATCCATCAATCTGTGTCAAGTTCTTGTTAGAACGAACCTCTGAAGATGGGAGAGGATATACATTATAGGTCTTGGTGAAGGTTGTACCATTAGTACTTCCACCCTTAAGCTCCCATTTGTATGTAGCCTGAGTTCCACCAAACTGATTGAAACGAATCAAATCGGTACGGCGCAGACCCTCGCAATAAAGCTCGCGAGAACGCTCGTCAAGAACATCGTTAAGAGTGTAAGAAGGACGTACGGCAGCGTGGGCACGATTGCGGAGAGCGTCGATATAACCCTTAGCCTTAGCCGAACCCTCGCCATTGATGTGCATCTCTGCCTCTGCTGCATTGAGGTAAGCCTCAGCTACACGGAAGAGGAAGAAGTCGATGTCGACATTATAGCTGTCGTGAGGAGTACCACCATTAGAATAGTTGTTATTCCATTTTGGTGTTGCAATACCCTTGATGAATTTATCGTTAGCACCAATCTCCAAAGTACGATCGCCGTCACTGTTGCCTTTACCCCAAAGGATAGCACGGTCGTCAACGTTCATAGCACGGATTTCGGAAGCTGACTTGTTTACAACAACTTTTGGATCGGTGAAGAACTTCTCTACGAATTGTGGACGAACACGCATACCTGACCATGTGTTGGCAGTAGTGGCAGCATCCTTACCTGTAACAGTCTGCATCGTAGCATCCCAAAGAGCAGCTACATAGAACATAGAACCACCCCATCCCTGAGTCTTTTCTCCATCTTGCATCAATGGGAGAAGAGCCTCGCAGCTTGCTCCATTCGATCCATTGTCGCCCATGAAGAGCAGGTCGTATGGCTTGTAGCCATTAGCCTTAGCCTCATTAGACATCTTGCTGTCATCGAAGAGCTTATAGTCTGAATTGATAACCTTCTCGGCATATTCGAGTGCCTTATCCCAATATTGATTGTTCTGACCATCGTTATTGAGGTATGTACCAGCATTGAGGTACAGACGGCTTAAGAGCAACCAGCATGTGCCTTTATCAATGCGGCCATAGTCTGGGTCGCTGTCAGTCTCAGGCTTTGCTGCCAGCAAGTCTGGCTCTGCTGCCAGCAATTCGTCCTTTACCCAGTTGAACAGGAATTCACGGCCCATCTGAAGAAGCTCTGCGCGAGTGTAGCTCTTGCCTTCTTCAAACTTTTCGTTGTAAGCGTGGGCCTGACGCGGTGTCTCTGCAGAAATCTTGTCAATGAATGTCGGGTCTCCGAAGAAGTCGAGCATCAAGAAATAGCTGTAGGCACGAAGTACACGTACCTCTGCATACTTAGTTTTATCCTCTTTGGCTGCATCGAGGCTCAAGAAATGATTCTCGTAAGAGATGTTCGACATCAGACGATAGTACAAGTTCTTCAATGTAGCATTACCCGGATCTAACTTATTATTGGCAACATCTGCGATACCGCCATCCGACCACCAGCAGACAGCTTCGTCGGTAGGTACCTCGTTGAAGTTGAACAGGTTGCGTAGAAGGGTTGACTTACCATTGTCGTCGATAGTGAAATCGGCATTACCGTCATTACCCTCCATGATAAGACCAGCATAGCACTTGCTGTATAAGCCCATAATATTAGGATTGGCATCAACAGTAGGGTCAATGTTTCCCTTGTTCAAGTCATCCATGCAAGAGCTCAAGCTTGCTGAAAGCAGAAGAGCTGCTGCTGGGGCAATTATTTTGAATTTATTGAGTTTCATATCGAAATCTATTTTAAAATGTTAGAAGTTAAGGTTCAGACCGAGCAGGAATGTGCGGCAACGAGGATAGATGTTGTCGTCCTTACCTGATGTTACTTCAGGGTCGATACCTTTATACTTGGTGATAGTAAATACGTTAGAGCATGAGGCGTAGATACGGCCAGAGATGCCCTTGTAGTTGCCACCCTTCAGCAGATTGTTGAAGTTATAGCCCAGTGTGATGTTGTCGCACTTCAAGAAGCTACCATTCTGAACGAAGTAGTCAGTAAGAGGATAGTTGTATGAAGTCCAGCCCAAATTTACAATATCCTTTGTGCTGTTTTTGTAATATCCCTTAGCACTACAAATTTCTTTCGTATTTATTGCACCCTCAGCGTATCCATTGTAGAGATAGTTTCCGAAGCTTGCACGGAAATTACTGCCGAGATCCCAGTTCTTGTATGCAACCTTGAAGCTGAAACCGCCTGTCCAAGGAGCCACGATATTCTTATAGAAGTATCTGTCGTTCTCGTCAATTGTACCATCGCCATTACGATCTACGTAGCAACCCATGATTGGACGTCCGCTCTCATCGTAAACCTGCTGGTAAACCAAGAATGAGTTGGCTGGCTTTCCTACCTTATGATAGGTGATAGCCTGATCCTGACCTACCTTCATACCTGCCTCTATCATATCACGACCACCAGCAAGTTCGGTAATCTCGTTCTTGTTGTAAGCAGCGTTGACGCTCAATTCTACAAACCAGTCCTTGGTCTGGATAGGACGACCTGTGATAGCTACCTCAAAACCCTTGTTTTCCAATGTACCTGCATTCATCAAGAGCGCATTGTCAAAGTTCTGACCTGCAGCGATGGTTGTTGTGCTGAGCAAGTCGGTTGTCTTGCGGATATAACCATCAAGGTTGATGGTGAGTCTCTGGTCGAACATACCATAGTCGAGACCTACGTTCCATGTAGTAGTCGTCTCCCAAGTCAATTCGTCATTGTATGCCAATGGACGGTAGAGTGTTCCTGGGTTGTTGGCAATACCACCGATTGGATAGAGGAAGTGATTACTTGTACTCTTCTTATAGGTAGCGGTGTAGTACTCTTTACCTGTATCCTGCTGACCGGTCTTACCCCAACCAAGTCGGAGTTTCAAGTCGCTGATAGCATCAACATCTTTCAGGAATTTTTCGTCTTTGATACGCCATGCGAAGGCTGCTGATGGGAAGAAACCCCAACGGTGTCCGTCTGCAAAGCGGCTTGAACCATCATAACGGGCAGTGAATGTAAGGAGGTAACGATCCAACAGAGAATAGTTGGCACGTCCATACCAGCTCACGAGGTAAGTCTGTCCCTTCCAGTTGCTTGTATCGTAAGACTTCACGGTTCCTGCAAGAGCTTCGCCCTTGTCGTTCTTACCTTCGTAGGTAGATGGATACATAGACTTGCTCCACTGGTCTCCCCAATATTTCATGTGGCTATACTCATAACCAGCCATGATGTCGAAGTGGTTAGCCTTGTTGAAGTCCTTGGTGTACTGAGCATAGGCAGTAGCTACAACGTTATACTTCTTCTCCTTATTTTCGCTGTTGCCACCATAGTAGAATCCGTATGTAGATTGTGGATTGTTGGTGTTGTACTCTCCACCAGTGCTATATTCTCCAGCTATGTTGGCGTGAAGATGAAGGTCTTCGAAACCATGTATCTTATAGTCTGCCTCTACATTACCCAAGAGAATATGCGCACTCTTGTAGAAATCGTAGTTTTCAACTTTTTCTACAGGGTTTGTTGGAGCATCGTCGTTGCGGTTATATGGGAATGTAGGGTCGTATGAAGTAGTAGGTAATGCCCACTGCCAATAGCCACCCCAGTTCTTGAATGTTTCGTCACTGCTCTTTACTGGGCGGGTAGGATCCATGTTGATAGCTGCACCTACTGCATCCTGTCCACCTGGATTTGTTTTTGAGTAAGAATACTTACCGTTGACATTAATGTTAAGGTGCTTGTCGAACAATGATGGATTGATGTTGAAACCGGCAGTAACACGCTTATAGTCAGAACCCTTCAGAATACCTTCCTGACCAGTGTAACCAACGCTGACACGATAAGGCATAGACCAAGAATTCTTACTGATTCCACCTGTCAAGCTGACATTATGCTCATGGCTGACAGCTGCACGGTAAATCTCGTCCTGCCAGTCGGTATCGTATGTGCCGGCAGAATAATCTGGAGTTCCATCTGCGTTGAACTTCTTCCAGCCTAAACCTTTGTAGGCAGAAGAATCTTCACCATAATAGTTCTTGATGAAGTCTGTATATTCAGAAGCATTCATCACATCCATCTTCTTGGCAACAGTACTTACCGAAAGTGTACCATTGTAAGAAACCTGTGGCTTCTGGCCGCTGCGACCCTTCTTGGTTGTAATGATGATGACACCATTGGAACCGCGTGAACCGTAGATGGCAGTTGCTGAAGCATCCTTCAATACGGTAAAGCTCTCGATATCATTAGGGTTGACAAGAGACAGAGGGTTGTTTACACCCTTTGTGCTGTTGTTATCCATAGGCATACCATCGATAACAATCAATGGGTTGTTGCTCGCAGTAAGAGAAGCACCACCACGGATACGAATCTGTGCACCATCACCAGGAGCACCCGTTGATGAGTTGACATTTACACCAGCAATTTTACCCTGGATCATATCCTGTGCAGAAGTAATGATACCATGGTTTTTCTCATCAGGCTTGATCGCAGTAACAGAACCTGTCAAGTCGTTCTTTTTTGCTACACCATAACCGATGACTACGACTTCGTTCAAAGACTTAGAGTCATCCTGCAAGGTGATGTTCATGTTGTTGGCAGCCTTCACTGTCTGTGGAGTCAATCCCAGATAAGTGAAAGTAATGTTAGAACCTGGAGCTGCGTCAACAGAGAAGTTACCATCCATGTCGGTAATACCTACTGCCTTACCGTTCACTGTAATGGTAGCACCCATGATTGGCTCACCGGAAGCATCCTTCACGTGTCCCTTAATCGCATTAGTCTGCGCAAAGGAACTTGCTGTCAGAAGCAGACCACTTGCGAGGGTCAATGCTCTGAGAGGCAATTTAAATTTTACCTGCTTCATCATTTTGTCTGATTTTTAAGTTTATGTTTATATTTATTGTTTATTCTTTATGAATATTCTGCTTGTTTTGTGATGAATATCACGTTTTTAGTCTCTGGCCTCGTTTTATATATAAAAATAGGTCGAAGAGTTGCGCTGTTTATTCTTTCTGGGTGCAAAATTAAGGTCTTTTTCAATACGATGTACTATTTTTTAGTTAATTCCGTTATTTCTTATGCGCAATCGTTTGCATTCCTTTTGCTTGATTTAAATCAATGAAAATGATGCAACTTAACGGATATTTGTCTAATTTTGCAGCGTGAGGAAAGATATCATGAACGAGAATAATATTATTACAATGAAAGATATAGCTCGCGACCTGGGGGTAAGTATCGCCACGGTGAGCAGAGCTTTGAAGGACAGCCCTAGAATCAGTGCTGCTCAGAAGGAGCGTATACAGGCGTATGCGCGGGAACATAATTTCTATCCCAACGTCATCGGAGAGGCTTTGCGACATAGCAAGGTGCAGCCGATGAAGGTGATAGGAGTTATCATTCCGGAGTTGGTACATTATTATTTTATGTCCGTTCTTTCGGGTATTGAGGAGGAAGCGAGAGCCAGAGGCTATCGTGTGATGGTGGCACAGAGCAGGGAAAGATATGACCGTGAGGTTGCCATCTGCGATGACTTCTATAAGAATAAGGTGTGCGGCATCATCGTTTCGCAGGCAAAGGACACCAAGCAGTATGCTCACTTCGAGAAGTTGATGAACAATGGCGTGCCGCTGGTCTTCTATGATAGAATATGTACGGGCGTCAACTGCTCCAGAGTGGTGGTGGATGACTACATGGGCGCCTTCACCGCAGTGACTCATCTCATTGATACGGGCTGTAAGAAGATTGCCTTCTATGGTTCGCCGATGAATATGGAGATTTCCAAGAACCGGTATAATGGTTATCATGATGCCCTCGTGAAGCATGGATTGACGGAAAATCCAAATTGGGTGAAGGTTTGCGACAACCGTGCGCAGGCTGAGGCTATCACACCGGAAATCCTGGAGCAGGATGATGTTCCTGATGCTTTCTTTGCCATCAACGATGATACCGCAATCGGCATCCTCTATACCGCTAAGCGTATGGGATTCTGTGTGCCGGATGATATCAGCATCTGTGGCTTTACCAATGGTGACCGTGCCAAGGCGAGTGATCCGATGCTTACCACTGTGGAACAGAGAGGTGTGGCTGTAGGAGAAGAAGCGGCAAATATCCTTATCGGGCAGGTGGAAGGCTCCATCCCGAAAGATGATGTAGAGAAAAGGGTTGTGAGAACCCGACTCGTGGTAAGAGGAACTACCAGATAAAAATTCAAAGTATAACAATATGACACAAAAACCTGATTTAAGTTTCTGGAAGCTCTGGAATTTGAGTTTCGGATTCTTCGGGGTACAGATTGCCTACGCCCTTCAGAGCGCCAATATCTCCCGAATCTTTGCAACGTTGGGTGCTGACCCACACAACTTGAGTTATTTCTGGATTCTCCCTCCATTGATGGGAATCCTGGTACAGCCTATCGTAGGAACACTGAGCGATAAGACCTGGTGCCGATTCGGTCGCCGCATCCCTTATCTCTTCGTGGGAGCCACGATAGCCGTCCTCGTGATGTGCCTGCTGCCGAATGCCGGTTCGCTGGGCTTGACCGTGAGTGGAGCGATGCTCTTCGGACTGATTGCCCTGATGTTCCTGGATACGAGTATCAATATGGCGATGCAGCCATTCAAAATGCTGGTGGGCGACATGGTGAACGAGAAGCAGAAGGCAAAGGCTTATTCTATCCAGAGTTTCCTCTGCAATGCCGGCTCTGTGGCTGGATATATCTTCCCATTCCTCTTTACCTTCCTGGGAATCAAGAATGTAGCTGAACAGGGCGTAGTGCCGGATTCTGTTATCTGGTCGTTCTATGTGGGTGCTGCCATCCTCATTCTCTGCGTCATCTATACAACGATGAAGGTGAAAGAGTGGAATCCTCAGCAGTATGCGGAATATAATGAAGTGAAGAGTGAAGAGGGAAGAGTGAAGAATTCTAATGCTGAGGCTCCTGAAGACAAGGCTAACTGGATTACTTTGCTGTGCAATGCTCCATCTACCTTCTGGAAGGTGGGACTGGTTCAGTTCTTCTGTTGGGCTGGTTTCCTTTATCTCTGGAACTATTCTACCGGTGCCATCGCCGAGACAGTTTGGAATACTACCGATCCTAAATCGGCTGAGTTCCAGGAGGCTGGTAACTGGGTAGGTATTCTCTTCGCTGTTCAGGCAGTAGGTAGTGTGCTTTGGGCTGTGGTTCTTCCTCAGTTCAAGAATACCAAGATGGCTTATAGTGTGAGCTTGATTATAGGTGGTGTGGGCTTTGCTCTCATTCCGTTCCTTCACGACCAGTACTTGCAGTTTATCTCATTCCTGATGATTGGTGCCGGTTGGGCAGCCATGCTGGCAATGCCTTTCACCTTCGTTACCAATGCCTTGCAGGGCTATGGTCACATGGGTGCTTATCTGGGCTTGTTCAATGGAACCATCTGTATTCCTCAGATTGTAGCAGCCATCTGTGGTGGTGGCGTCTTGAGTCTGGTAGGTTCTCATCAGAGCGATATGATGATTGTGGCTGGTATTTTGCTTATCTGTGGAGCTTTATCGGTTAGTATCATCAAGGACCATCAGAAAGAGAATGCAAAAGAGTTAAAGAAATAGGTGTGAAACCGAAACCAATGCAAACGTTTGCATCGTTTTTTGGGTTCTTTTGTGCAAATGAAAGTTGAATATGACGGATATTTTTCTTAATTTCGCACCGTAAATAATAACAAAATAACCTTTTTGGGTCTTATGATTATACATTTTCATATTTCGTATAAGACAATGTTCGGCGAGCAGATTGTCGTCAACATTCAGAAAGATAATGAGGAAGTGAAGTTTCCTTTGACCACGCTCGATGGTGAGCGCTGGTCGTATGATTGGTGTGTAGAACCTACTCAGCAGGCTTACACCTATTATTATAGTGTAGTACGTGAGGGCGTTGTGCTGAAGACTGAATGGCTTCTGGTGAAGCATCGCCTGGATATGACAGCGAAGAAGGCAGCGGAATATACGCTCTACGATCACTGGAAGGTGATACCTCAGGATTCCTACTTGTATAGTAGTGCCTTTACTGACTGCATCAACCACCAGGCTCCTCAGGAGATGAAGCCATGCAACTATGCTAAGACAGTCCGTATCATCGTTCGTGCTCCTCAGTTGCGTGATGGTGAGAGTCTCGGATTGTTGGGCGCAGGTCAGGTATTGGGTAACTGGAAGCTTCAGAACGTGGTACCAATGACTCAGCATATCTATAATGAATGGGCGGTAGATTTGGATGCTACCCAGTTGCAGAGTTCTCATTTGGAACTGAAGTTTGTGGCTGTTGATAAGAAGAAGTCACAGGTTCTTTGGGAGACAGGAATGAACCGTACCATAGACTTGCCGGAGATGGAGGCAGGAGAAGTCGTAGTCTATGATTTAGACCAGGCATTCTTCGCCCTTTACAACCGCAAGCTTGCCGGAACGCAGGTGCCAGTATTCTCCTTGCGCAGCGAGAAGAGTGCCGGAGTGGGCGATTTCGGTGATCTCAAGACCATGATTGATCTCGTGGCATCTACCGGTCAGAAAGTTCTTCAACTTCTGCCAATCAATGATACCACCATCACCCATACCTGGACGGACAGTTATCCATATAGCTGCATCAGCGTCTTCGCCATCCATCCGATGTATGCCGATCTTCATGCACTTCCAGAGTTGAAGGATGCCAAGGCTCGTGCTGCGGCAGAGAAGAAACGTGAACAGCTGAACAGCTTGTCCCAGATAGATTATGAACAGGTAAATGATTTCAAGATCAATTACTTGCACCAGATATTCGAACAGGAAGGTAAAAAGATAATGTCGGGAGCCGATTTCAAGGCTTTCATTCTGGAAACACAACAGTGGCTCGTGCCTTACGCACAGTATTCTTACCTGCGCGACAAGAATGGTACTGCCGACTTCACTCAGTGGCCAGACCATAATGTCTGGGATGAGGCTGAGCGCAAGGATTTGACCAACCCTGAAACCGAGGCGTACAAGAACGTGGAGTTCTTCTACTTCGTGCAGTTCATTCTGAACAAGCAGATGCAGGAGGCACACGAGCATGCCAAGGCTAAGGGGGTCATCCTGAAGGGTGATATTCCTATCGGTGTGCATCGTCACAGTTGTGATGTCTGGATGGAGCCTAAGTACTTCAACCTGAACGGTCAGGCAGGTGCTCCACCTGATGACTTCTCTGTGAACGGTCAGAACTGGGGATTCCCTACTTACAACTGGGATGAGATGTTGAAGGACGGTTGCCAATGGTGGACCCGCAGATTCCAGAATATGTCTAAGTACTTTGATGCTTACCGCATTGACCACGTGCTGGGCTTCTTCCGTATTTGGGAAATTCCAGTAGATAGCGTACATGGTTTGCTCGGACAGTTTGCTCCAGCCATCGGCATGACCCGTGAGGAGATTCAGAGCTATGGCTTGAACTTCCAGGAGGATCGCTTCACCCGTCCGTTCATCACCGACTGGGTATTGGACCGCATGTTCCATGAGCGTGCTGACGAGGTGAAGGAGAAGTATCTCGACCGCATCGACGATGAGCGTTATCAGATGAAGCCAGAGGTAGATAGCCAGCGCAAGGTAGAAGCTCTCTTCGCTGATGTAACAGATGAGAAGGAAATCTGGTTGCGTGATGGCTTGTATGCCCTGATCAGCGATGTACTCTTTGTACGTGACCGCAAGAATCCGGAGCTTTTCCATCCACGTATCTCTGCACAGCTCGACTTCATCTACGAGTCGCTCTATGATAGTGATAAGGTTGTGTTCAACCGTCTTTACAATGACTACTTCTACCGCCGCCACAACCAGTTCTGGTATGGCGAAGCAATGAAGAAGTTGCCTAAGTTGATTCAGGCTACCCGCATGCTGGTTTGTGCCGAAGACCTCGGTATGGTACCAGATTGCGTGCCATGGGTAATGAACGAGTTGAAGATATTGAGTCTGGAGCTCCAGAGCATGCCAAAGGATCCAACGGTTAAGTTTGGTCATCTGAGCCGCAACCCATACCGCTCAGTCTGCACTATCTCAAGTCATGATATGCCAACCTTGCGTATGTGGTGGGATGAGAACATCTCCCGTACCCAGGAGTATTACAACACGATGCTCTATCGTGAAGGACCAGCTCCTCATCCGCTCCCAGGTTGGTTGGCAAGAGATATCATTGCCCGCCACTTGACTTCTCCATCCATGCTCTGTGTATTGAGCGTTCAGGATTGGCTCGCCATCGATGAGAGACTCCGTCTGCCGGATGCTGATGCCGAGCGTATCAACATTCCTGCCAATCCAAAGCACTACTGGCGCTATCGCATGCACCTCAGTCTGGAGGAATTGGCTGCCAGCAAGGAGTTTATGGAGAACATCACCGAGCTGATAGCTCAAGGTGGAAGAATCTAAGGTTTTGTAAAAACAATAGCAAAAGCGAATGCAAAAGCAATAGAGGATGCAAGTGCGTGCAAACGTTTGCACCTTGATATACAGAAAAATACCCTCCCAATTTGTGGAGGGTATTTTTGTTTTTTGTATCTTTGCACTGTCTTAAGAATAAACTGATTATGATGAAGACGAACTAACAAGAATTCAAAAAACAAGAATAAGCAATAACTGAACAATATGAAGAAACTGAATGTATTAGTGATGGGCCTCTTGCTCCCTATGTTGGCAGCAGCCCAGACCGTTAAGTCGCCTAACGGCAACGTCTCAGTAACTTTCTCTTTGACAGAAAAGGGACAGCCTACCTACGAGATGAGCTATAAGGGAAAGACTGTATGTAAGCCATCTCATCTCGGATTGGAGTTGGCTAAGGATAAGCATGCTTCTAAGGGTATGGAGGAAACCAGCCTGATGGATGGTTTTACAGAGACTGGCAGCAAGACATCGACCTTCGATGAAACCTGGAAGCCAGTATGGGGCGAAACCGCTACCATCCGTAACAACTACAACGAGATGGAGGTAAACCTGAACCAGGCTTCATCCAAGCGTAACATCACCATCCGCTTCCGTGTTTATGATTATGGTATGGGTTTGCGCTATGAGTTCCCTCAGCAGGAAAGTCTTAACTATTTCGTCATTCAGGAGGAGCATACCCAGTTTGCCATGGCAGGCGATCATACCGCTTACTGGATTCCTGGCGATTACGACACTCAGGAGTATGAATATCAGATTACCCCATTGACCGGTATTCGTCCAATTATTGCGAAGAACCGAGAAGCTTACAAGAGCAATTCTTCTACTACCGTCTTCTCTGATACCGGTGTTCAGACCTCTCTCCAGATGAAGACCAAGGATGGACTCTATATCAATATCCACGAGGCTGCCTGCCTGGATTATCCAACCATGCACCTCAACCTGGATGAAAAGACATTGACCTTTGAGTCTTGGCTGACTCCTGATGCCGTAGGCAGAAAGGGATTCATCCAGACTCCGTTCAATACACCTTGGCGTACCGTCCTCGTTAGTGATGATGCCCGTGATATGCTTTCATGCAAGCTGACATTGAACCTCAACGAGCCTTGCAAGATTGAGGATACTTCATGGATTCATCCTACCAAGTACTGCGGTGTATGGTGGAACATGATTGTAGGCACCAAGACCTGGAGCTATACCAACGACCTGCCATCCGTTCGTCTCGGTGTAACCGATTACAGCAAGTGCAAGCCTAACGGTACTCATGGTGCAACCAACGAGGAAGTAAAGCGCTATATCGACTTTGCTGCCAAGAACGGTTTGCAGGAGGTTCTGGTAGAAGGCTGGAACGAAGGTTGGGAAGACTGGTTCGGTCATCAGAAACTCGATGTCTTTGATTTCGTGACTCCATATCCTGATTTCGATATCAAGATGCTCAATGAATACGCTCATTCTAAGGGCGTGAAGCTGATGATGCACCACGAGACATCTTCTTCTGCACTCAATTATGAGCGCCATCTGGAGGATGCCTTCAACCTGATGAACAAATACGGTTATGATGCCGTGAAGACCGGTTATGTCGGCGATATCATCCCAAGAGGTGAGTATCACTACAGCCAGTTGATGAACAATCACTATCAGCGTGTCATCGAGACAGCAGCCAAGCATCATATCATGGTAAATGCCCACGAGGCAACCCGTCCTACTGGTATCTGCCGCACCTGGCCTAACCTGGTTGGTAACGAGAGTGCACGTGGTACAGAGTACGAAGCATTTGGCGGTTCTGTATCTTATCATACCGTGATGTTGCCATTCACCCGTCTGCAGGGTGGTCCGATGGATTATACCCCTGGTATCTTCGAGACCAAGCTTTCTGAGTGGAGCAACAACCAGAGCTATGTTCATACCACACTCTGTGGTCAGCTTTCGCTCTATCTCGTGATGTACAGTCCGCTGCAGATGGCGGCCGATCTTCCAGAGCATTATGAGAAGTATGATGATGCCTTCCAGTTCATCCGTGATGTAGCTTGCGACTGGGACGACTCCAAGTATCTGGAGGCTGAGCCAGCCAAGTATATCACCGTAGCCCGCAAGGCTAAGGGTACCGATAACTGGTTTGTTGGTGGCAAGACAGATGCTGCCCGCACAGCCGTAGTAAAGCTCGACTTCCTGGATAAGGGCAAGAAGTATGCTTGCGCTATCTATCAGGACGGCAAGAATGCCGATTACGAGAAGAATCCTAAATCTTACCAGATTATCCACAAGACTGTGAAGAAGGGTGATGTCTTGAAGATTAAAGAAGCACGTGGTGGTGGTTTCGCCATCTCATTGCTCGCTAAATAAGTCTATAATTTCCGTATTTCCGTCCAACTGTCGGGTTGGACGGAAATACGCTAAAAATGAGTGTAGATAATCTGGGACACTTATTCTACGTTTTGCTCACGTTAATGTCCTGTATAATAGCAACTTAACAGTATGAAAGTCCAAAAACTAATAATTGCAGCATTGACAGCATCGATATTACCTACTTCATTGAGTGCTCAGCAGACATTCAATGAGATGATGTATTCCAAGGAGAAAACCATGTTTGTACTCAATGCCCCTACAGCCGGCAAGTCTTCTGTTACCATCCGTCTTTATAAGGACGGACAAAAGGGAAAGGCTTATAAAGCGCTGAAAATGAAGAAGATGGGTGATGAGCGCTGGGAAGCTACCGTGAAGGGCGACCTCAAGGGAAAGTTCTATACCTTTGATATCGGCAAGGGTGAAACTCCGGGAACATTTGCCAAAGCAGTAGGTGTGAACGGAAATCGTGGTGCCATCGTTGATTTGTACGATACCGATCCATCTGGATGGGATAAGGACGTGCGTCCTGCCTTGAAATCACCAGCCGATCTCGTCATTTACGAGCTCCACGTACGTGATTTCTCCATTTCTCCTACATCTGATTTGAAGTATAAGGGTAAGTATCTTGCCCTTACAGAGCCTGGTGCCATCGAATATCTCAAGAACCTCGGCATCAATGCCATCCATTTCCAGCCGGTATTCGATTACGCATCAGTAGATGAAACCCAGCTCAACAAGCCACAGTTCAACTGGGGTTATGATCCAAAGAATTATAATGTGCCGGAAGGCAGTTATAGTACCGACCCATATTCTCCGGGAACCCGCATCAAGGAGTTCAAGGAGATGGTGATGGCGCTTCACAAGGCAGGCATCCGAGTGATTTTCGATGCCGTATACAACCATACTTTCGATATCAACGGCAGCAACTTCCAGCGTACTTATCCTGATTATTATTATCGCAAGACCAAGGATGGCAAGTACTCTGACGGCTCCGGCTGTGGAAACGAGACTGCTTCAGAAAAGGTTTTGATGCGCCAGTTTATGCTGGAGAGCGTGAAGTATTGGATAGATGAATATCATATCGACGGTTTCCGTTTTGACCTGATGGGTGTGCATGATATCGAGACCATGCAGGCTATCCGTGAGTTGGTGAACCGTATTGATCCTAGCATCTATATCTATGGTGAGGGATGGAGCGCAGGCAGCTGTGCTTATCCTACCGAGAAACTTGCCATGAAGGCGAATACCCACCAGCTCAATGGTATCGGTGCCTTCAGCGATGATATGCGTGATGCCCTCCGTGGTCCTTTCTCTGATGACCATAAGGGTGCGCTTCTGGCTGGTCTTCCTGGACAGGAGGAGAGCCTGAAGTTCGGTATCGTGGGTGGCATCGCTCATCCGCAGGTGGATATGAACAAGGTGAACTATGACAAGAAGCCTTGGACCAACAACCCAACCGAGCAGATCAGTTATGTAAGCTGCCACGACGATATGTGTCTGGTAGATAGATTGAAGGCAAGTATCCCATCCCTGACAGATAAGAGTATCCCGGAGGAGATGCGTATTGCCGAGTTGCTTCGCATCGACCAGCTTGCACAGACCTGCGTCTTCACTTCCCAGGGTGTACCTTTCATTCTTGCCGGTGAGGAGATGCTCCGCGACAAGAAGGGGGTTCACAACAGCTTCAACTCTCCAGACAGCATCAACCAGTTTACCTGGACCAATCTGCAGAAGTATCCACAGGCATTCACCTTCTATAAGAATCTGATCCAGCTCCGCAAGAACCATCCAGCCTTCCGTCTTTCTACAGGCGATAAGGTACGTGAGCATCTGGAGTTTTTGTCTAATCAGGATGCCAACGGCAAGGAACAGAGCTGTCTCGTAGGTTTCCAGCTCAAGAACCTGGAAGGTATTGATGCCTGGAAGCATATCGTAGTCATCTATAATTTCAACAAGCAGACTAAGAAGATGCAGATTCCTGAAGGCAACTATACCGTGGCTTGCTGCAACGGAGTCATCAACGAGGAAGGTCTGGGCTTTATCTCCGGCAAGGAAGTAGAGGTTGCCCCTCAGTCTGCCTTGATTCTTTATCAGAAATAGTCTATATATATAATAAGGTGTAAATTATGAAAAAGATAATAGCTTCATTATTGCTTATGGGTAGCGCAATAAGTATGAACGCAGCGGTCAACGTAAGCCGCATAGAACCAACTGACTGGTATGTGGGCATGAAGGATGCTTCGCTCCAGCTGATGGTGTATGGCAAGGATATCAAGAATGCCGATGTTACGGTAGATTATCCTGGTGTGAAGGTGGATAGCATCGCCCGCCTCGATTCTCCTAACTATCTCCTTGTTTATCTCAATCTCGATGGCGCCAAGGCAGGAGAGATGACCCTCAATTTCAAGCAGGGCAAGCAGTCGAAGAAGGTGAAGTATGTGTTGAAGAACCGCGAGATGGCGGGAGACAAGCGCATCGGCTTCTCTAACAAGGATGTGCTCTACATGCTGATGCCTGACCGTTTTGCCAATGGAAATCTGAAGAACGATGCATTCAAGAACATGCGTGACAAGACCTGCGACCGCACGGCACCTAGTCTTCGTCATGGTGGTGACCTGGAGGGAATCCGCCAGCACCTGGATTATTTCAGCCAGTTGGGCGTAACTGCCCTGTGGTTTACTCCGGTTTTGGAGAACGACAGTCCTAATGATGGCAAGAACAGTACCTATCATGGTTATGCCACCACCAACTACTATCGTGTGGATCCACGCTTCGGAACCAATGCAGAGTATAAGCAACTCATTGATGAGGCTCACAAGAAGGGTCTGAAGATTGTGATGGATATGATTTTCAACCACTGCGGTTTCGATCATCCTTGGGTAGCCGATATGCCATCGAAGGATTGGTTCAATACTCCGGAGTGGCTTGCTCCTGAAAACCAGACTCCAGAGCATCAGAAGAATATCGGAACCATGGATGGTGCTGCCAAGGTAAATGACAAGTATCTCCAGACCAATTATAAGCTGACTCCAGTACTCGACCCATACGCCAGCAAGGTTGATCTCACAGAAACCGTGGATGGATGGTTTGTTCCATCTATGCCGGATTTGAACCAGCGCAATCCGCACGTCATCAAGTATCTGATTCAGAACAGTGAGTGGTGGATAGAGACCGTTGGCATCGATGGCATCCGCATGGATACCTATCCATACGCCGACCGTGATGCGATGGCACACTGGATGAAAGTGCTGGGCGAGGAATATCCTCACTTCAATACCGTAGGCGAGACTTGGGTAACCGAGCCTGCCTATACCGCCGCATGGCAGAAAGACAGCAAGCTCTCAGAAAAGAACAGCTATCTGCCTACCGTTATGGATTTCGCCTTCTTCGACCGCATCAATAGTGCGAAGAACGAGGAGACCGATGACTGGTGGAATGGTATGAACCGTATCTACAATGTGTTCTGCTACGACTATCTCTATCCTAATCCAAAGAGCGTGATGGCATTCGTCGAGAATCACGATACCGACCGCTTCCTGGGTGAAGGCAAGGATACTCTGGCATTGAAGCAGGCCTTGGCACTTCTCTTGACCGTAAACCGCACCCCGCAGCTCTATTACGGAACTGAGGTGTTGATGAATGGTACCAAGAGCGTAACCGATGGCAATGTGCGCAAGGATTTCCCAGGCGGTTGGGCAGGTGACAAGCATAATGCCTTTACTGCCGAAGGAAGAACCCAGGCTGAAAACCAGATGTTCGACTGGCTCAGCCGATTATTGCATTGGCGTCAGGGCAACGAGGTTGTCACCAAGGGCAAGCAGACCCAGTTCTGTCCACAGAAGGGTGTGTATGTCATTGCCCGCCAGTATAAGGGAAAGAGCGTGATGACCATCATCAATGGCAAGAAGGAAGCCAACGAACTGAATGTTTCCCGCTATGCTGAGATTATCGGTTCTCATGACAAGGCTACGGATGTTACAAACGGTCGCACCGTTCTGATCAACAAGAACGTGAAGCTCCGTCCTCGCCAGACTATGATACTTGAGTTCTAAAACGCAAGTAGGTGCGATGGCAGACGCAAGTAGTTGCGATTGCCAACGCAAGTATATTCCTATATGAACGTTCCTAGAGTTGTAATTTTACACATCTAGGAACGTTTTTTTCTTGATAAAAATTCTTTGGTTTCATTTTTTCTTCGTACTTTTGCATGCAGAAGTACAAAAACTTAATAAAAATGTATAAGGAAATAGGCAAATGGTTCTTGGATGTTGCGAAGTATATAGTAACAGCATACGTTTTGACCACAATGTTTGTAAAGGTTGATTCAATCTTTGCTGCATTAGGGGCAATAGTCATCATGGTGATAATGTTTGCCATAGGTGTCTATTTCTTGCATAAAGATAATAATAACGATAAAAAAGATAAGGGAAAGGAGAAATAAGTATGGATGCAGGATTGTTAAGTATGTATGTCGCTCTTATGCTTTTAGGCTTAGGAATGATAGTATTTTCCAAAATTGAAGATAATAAGAAAGGGAAGTAAAATAAGTATGGATTACGGATTATTAGGAATGTATATATTTCTGGCTTTGATTGCTGTTGGTTCTTTCATTTACGTTAAGATTGAAGACAGAAAAGAGCAAAAGAATAGTTAATGACTAGATATATTTTTTCCATCATAGCAGCATTATTCATAACCTTGAGCAGTTTTGCGCAAGGCAGCCTTCCTAGTCGCTTTAATGTAAGTTACCTCAACATGGCAGCAGGAATGCCTAATAATTTTGCGGATGATATTTTCCAGGATTCATACGGCTTCGTCTGGATCAGTACACATGGTGGTGGACTGGTACGTTATGACGGATTCAATTATATGAACTTCAATCTGGGTTCATCCGGTATCAGTCTGCGAAGCAATAGCTGCCGCAATGTCTATGAAGATCATTTCAAGCGCCTTTGGATAGCCTTCGAGGAAGGTCCGCAGGTGCTCGACCTCAAAACGATGCAGCCTATCATTCCACCTTGTGAGAATGAAAAAATAGAAGCTCAGCTCAACAAGGCACTCAAGAACCTTTGCACCCGAATGTATTGTGATGCAAAGGGCAATATATGGATGGTATCCATCAATATCCTTACCCGTTTCGCTTTCAATGAAAAGGGAGAGGTAAGTAGTGTCTTATCTATCGATTATCCATTCAATGCTCCTGACTTCGGTCTTTGCGATGTGTATCGCAATGGCACGGTGGTGATGTGCAATAATGGAGTGGTGAGTGAATTCTCTGTTCAAAACAACAGATTGGTGGCAAAGAACATCAGTTCTATGTTCTTACCGCTTGATTACCGATATGCGGGAGCCGTCATTTCTTATCATGGAAAAATCTGGTTGGCTACCAACCGCGGCTTGTTTAATAGTGCCAAGCAGGAATTCCACTGTTCGGCAACCGATCATTCCCTCCAGCATGAAGTAGTGACGAGTCTCGCCGTTTCTCCAGATGATAAGCTTCTGGTGGGTACTCTCTGTGGTGTAGATATCATAGATGATAAGACAGGGAATATTGAGCATTGGAATTGTAACAGTGCAGTGAATCCATTGAGCAGTAACTTTGTGAACAGTCTGTTCTCTAATGACGGACAGATATGGGTGGGTACTGAAACCGGTGGTGTAACCAAGTTGGCTCCACGCCAGTTGCAGTTGGAATTCTATCGCCATGACCCGGCTGATGCATCTAGTATTTCTCCTAATGCGGTCAATGCCATGTATGCAGCTGCCGATGGTACGCTATGGGTTGGTACCGTGGAGGGAGGTCTCAATGCCTTGGCTCCTCATTCCAAGACCTTTACGCATTATACGACCGCCAATTCCGGTTTGCCTCATAACAGTGTTTCTACGCTTGCTGCCGATAATCGTGGCAATCTGTGGATAGGAACCTGGGGTGCAGGTTTCGCGGTGATGAATCTGAAGCAGCCTGGCAAGATTACTCCTTTTGTGGTGGATAGCAAGTATCAGCGTCTGCTTCTGTTTGCTGGTGTCTCGGTTTACGATTCCGTGAATGATGGTATGTGGCTGGGAACCAATGACGGTCTTTTCTTCTATGACTTCAAGCGCCAGCAAATCATCGAACCGTTCAAGGGTAGCTTGAATGTGCGTGGTTGCATCGGTAGCTTGATAACTCCTCAAGGTAAACTCCTGATGGGTTGCGTGCAAGGTATGGTAGAAGTAGACTTGAAGTCTCGTCCTCATGGAAAGGGTGATTTCGCGGTTAAGTATCATCAGTATAAGCTTGATGACCCGAAGAGTGGGGTGATAGACAAAATTCTGTCCTTCTGTCTTGCCAAGAATGGTAAAATCTGGCTCGGCAGTAATGGTTATGGCTTATATTGCTATAACTATGATAAGGATGGTAAGACCCACGTGAAGTCGTTTACTACCAATAATGGATTGGCGAATAATACCGTCAAGGGCATTGTGGAAGATAATCAGGGCATGTTGTGGATAGCCACAGACAACGGACTGTCTGTCTTTAATCCGAAGACGGAAACCTTCAGCAGTTTCTATCGGGAGGATGGTCTGCTCAGTTCCCAGTTCTATTTCAATGGAGCCATTCGCAATGCCAAGGGAGAAATCTTCCTGGGAACGGATCAGGGAATGATGGCGGTGCAGGGACTCAATCTTTCTGCTCTTTATGCGGGAAAACTGCGTTTTACCGAACTTCTGGTAGATAACCAGCCGGTTTTTGCCGGCAGTGATTATCTGGATGAGGATATCTCTATTGCCAGGAAGTTGAGTATCCATGAGAGCGATAAGTCTTTTACCATCAATTTCTCAGCACTCAACTATGGCAGTGGAACTCAGGGAGTTTATCTCTATCGAATGACGGGGTATGAGAATGAATGGGTACAGCTCAAACCGGGGCAGCATAGTGTCCGGTATTCTACTTTGCCTGCCGGTAATTATAAGTTTGAAGTGAAATATACGCCTTCTATCAATTCCGATAAGGAGCAGGTTATCTCTATTGATGTTACAGTGACTCCTTATTTCTGGAAGAGCTGGTGGTTCGTTACACTTATAGTAATAGGTATCATAGCTCTGCTCCAATATGCTTATGTACGCCGTCTTAACAAGATGCGTGAACGGGAGGTAGAGGCGCTGTATCGACCTATCGAAGCGGCACTCAAGGACAGTGATGAACCGGAAAAGCTCCAGAGCCGCATACAGATGATTCTGCAAAATCAGCAGCGTTATCAGGAAAGTCAGAAGAAGAGTATCGAAGCTGACAAGAAACAGGTTGTGGAGAATATGCATCCGTTCATGGAAGGCGTCATGGAGGTGATGGAGAAGAATTATGATAATTCCGAGTTTGGAGTTCAGGAACTTTCCGATGCGATGGGCATGAACCGAAGTGTACTGAGCAAGAAGTTGACTGCAGAAACAGGCTTGCCTACTGCTCAGTTCATTCGAAACTATCGTCTGGATATTGCCAAGAAGATGATAGTTGATAATGGTGCCAATCGCAACATTACCGAGATAGCCTACCGGGTAGGTTTCAATGATCCGAAGTATTTCACCCGCTGTTTTACCAAGCAGTATGGAGTTTCACCTACATCTTTCAGGGATGCCCAAGAAGATGAAAAAGTGGATAAGATGGTAGATGAGAAACCGGATAAAGAGGAAAAATCAAATTAGTAAATTTTAAAATAGAATCCCAGAAAATAGGAATTGCTTGATATAGGTCAAGTGATTCCTATTTTTGTATGTGTGGGAACACAGAGGGTGGATAAGTATGTAAATCAGCTAAAAATAAGATATTTATGCGTTTTGTCCACCTATATTTTTCATTTGTCCACCCTATAATTACTGATTAATTGTACTTTTGCCACCGAAAATTTGTGATGCGTATGGCTTTGCCCTGCGCTACTTACTTCCATCCGCAACCCCTAAAATGAGTAAACGGACGAAAGCAACTGCAAACTATAGAAATTAGAATAAACAAAAATACAAACCTAAAAATTGATAAGCAATGAGGAAACAATTATTCTCTATGATGCTATGCCTTGGTGCTGTTGGTGGCGCTTCTTTTGTTGCCCCAATGCCCGCAATGGCTGCTGTTGCACAGGACCAGGTGATCACAGTCAAGGGACAAGTTGTAGATGATCAGGGTGAACCTCTGATTGGCGCAACAGTCAAGACTAAGGATGCCAAGACAGGTACAGTTACCGACTTGGATGGTAATTTTGAAATCCGTGTGAAGGCGAACGCCACTCTTTTTGTAAGCTATCTTGGCTACAAGGAGCGTGAGATTGCAGTACGCGGTCGTGCCATTATTGATGCTATCCAGCTCTCTTCTGATGACCATATACTCGACCAGGTGGTTGTCGTAGGTTATGGTACCCAGAAGAAGGCAGACCTTACCGGTTCCGTATCTATCGTCAATGCTGAGGAGATGAAGAAGGTATCTAATTCCAACATCTCTACCATGCTTGAGGGTAAGGTTGCCGGTGTACAGATTACATCAGACGGTCAGCCTGGTGCAGATCCTAGTGTGAGAATTCGTGGTATCGGTTCTTTCGGTAGCACAGCTCCTCTTTATGTCATCGACGGTGTGCCTATGGGTACCACTATCCGTGACTTCTCTCCTAATGATATCGAGACCATCCAGATTCTGAAGGATGCTTCTGCGGGTGCCATCTACGGTTCTCGTGCTGCCAATGGTGTCGTTATCATCACTACCAAGAATGGTAAGAAAGACCAGCCTCTGAAGGTGAACTACTCCGGTTACTTTGGTGTTGACCAGATTCCTGGCGATGTATATGATGTAATGAACGCTGACCAGTATAGCAACTATCTGGGTCAGGCTTGCAAGAATTCCAACACTCCTCTGCCTGGCGGTTACAAGATGGGCGAGGATGGAATGTATCATTTCCAGGACGAAACCAACACAGATTGGTTTGACGAGGTATTCAAGACCGGTATCCGCCAGAACCACAACGTAGCCCTCAGCGGTGGTAGCTCTCACAGTACTTATAATGTATCTCTCGACTACTATAACCAGAAGGGTACCTTGGAAGGTGCAGGCCCTAACTACGAGCGTTATACTGCCCGTGTCAACAACACTATGGACACCAAGTTCGTGAAGTTCCGTACCAGCATGGTTTACTCTCACTCTAACCAGGACAACATGGGTCTTTCCAATGCCTCAGAGTATGTTCAGGGTCTTTACGGTGATGTAACCAACGTGCTCCGTGGTACACTTCTGATGCAGCCTACCATCAAGGCTTACGATAACTCTACATGGGTTCTCGATGACAAGGTGGGTGCAGCCAACGGTTATCGCTACGATGCTTACGGTTATGGTGTTTACTATGATGGCGTACATGGTGATATCTCTGCTTCTAACCCATTGTTGGTTAACAATATGTTGCAGCGCAATACATTGGTTGACCGCTTCGTAGGTACAGCTTCTGCTGATGTTGACCTGTTGGGTATGGTAGGCATCAAGAGCAAGAACCATGGTCTTCACTATAATGTAAACCTCTCTTACAGCAAGACAGAGGCTAAGGATAAGACCTGGATTCCTTCCTGGATTCAGAGCAACCGTGTATATCTCGCCAAGGAGAATGAGCGCCTCACCAAGGGTTCACGCAACTACAGCGATGCCCTGGTTGAGAATACCATTACATACGATGGAAAGATTGGCAAGCACAACATCAACCTGCTCGCCGGTATGACTTACGAGGAAGAGAATACCAACCTCCTGACTGGTTGGGGTATCAACTTCACAGAGCCATACTTCCTCCAGCTCCAGAACGCCAAGAATACTTACTCAGAGTCATTCGAGTTTAAGCATAGCCTGGCATCATACGTAGGTCGTTTGAACTATAACTATGATGAGAAATACCTGCTTTCTGCAGTAGTACGTCGTGATGGTAGCTCTCGCTTGAGCAAGAACATCCGTTGGGCAACCTTCCCATCTGTATCTTTAGGTTGGCGTTTCGATAAGGAGAAGTTCTTCCCTATCAGCCGCGACATCGTTAACATGTTCAAGATTCGTGCCAGCTACGGTGAGCTCGGTAACGAGAACATCGGTGAGTACCAGTATATGGCTACCATGAACCGTAACAACATGACTTACAGCTTCGGCAACAGTCCTGTAACCGGTTCTGCCGTTTCTACCTTCGTGAACAACGATATCGCCTGGGAGAAGAAGAAGACCACCAACGTGGGTATCGACCTGGCAATGTTCAACAACCGTTTGGAGTTCACTGCCGAGTGGTATAAGAACAAGTCAGAAGACCTGCTTTACTCAGTTCCTGTGCCAGCACAGACCGGTGTATCCAACACCGCTGTAACCATGAACGCTGCCTCTATGGAGAACAGTGGTTTCGAGTTCAGCGCTACCTACCGCAACCACGATCATGCCCTCAAGTATGATATCAGCGCCAACGTAAGTACCCTGAAGAACAAGGTAACCTCTCTGGGTATCGGTAAGGATTCATACATTTCTGGTGCATACGCTACTTACGTAGGTCAGGAGATTGGTCAGTTCTACGGTTGGGTTTACAAGGGAATCGCCCGTACTCAGGAAGATTTGGACAACAATGCTGTTCAGCAGGGTGCCAATGTCGGTGACTGCCTCTATGAGGATATCTCAGGTCCTGACGGAACTCCTGATGGCGTAATCGATGCTTACGACCAGACCGTATTGGGCAGTGGTCTTCCAAAGGTAAACTTCGGTTTGAGCACTCACTTGGAGTATAAGGGTTTCGACCTCAACATCTCTACATACGGAGTATTGAATTATCACGTATCAGATGATATCTATAACAGTTTGAACTCTTGCTACGGCTATGGCAACAAGGAAGTAGGCATGCTGGATGCCAACCGCTGGTCAGAGGATGGTTCTACCTACCTCTCTAGTGTTCCACGCACCTATGCAGCCAACAACGCTACCTTGGCATGGAACGACCTCTTCAGCTCTCGCAAGATTCAGAATGCTGCTTACTGGAAGATAGCCAACGTAGAGTTGGGCTACAACTTCCCAGACAAGTGGTTTGGTGGATATGTAAATGGTGTACGTCTCTATGTATCAGCACAGAACCTCTACACCTTCACAGGCTATCATGGATATAATGTAGACTATGCTGGCGGTACCTTTACCCCAGGTTACAACTTCTGCTCTTTCCCAAGTGCAAGAACATTCATGTGTGGTCTCCACTTCACATTCTAATAATGAGAATAGACAAGTATAAGAATCATTATTTAAAAGAACATTTGATATGAAACTATATAAATTATCATTAGCTCTCTTCCTTGGCCTCGGTGCAATGGCTACTACATCATGTGAGGACAAGTTGGAGGTAACAAATCCAAACCAGCAGACCACCGGAACCTTCGGTTTCAATGCAGATGATTTGGAGGAGTGCGTTATTGCAGCATACAACCATATCCGTATGGAAGGTTCTTCGGCACGTGTGGGTTATACCCTCGATGTGACACGTGGCGATGAGGTTTGGAACTCATCACAGGTATGGTATATGCCATTCGACGACATGAACGACCCAGTAACAGACGAAATCTCCATGTGGCCTTGGCGTGAGGCTTACTATACTATTAATGTATGTAACTTCATCCTTTCACGTACCACAGGTGATGATGCTTCGCTCTCAGAGACCATGAAGAAGATCAAGGGACAGGCGCTCTTCCTCCGCGGTTATTCATACTATACATTGGCAGGATATTACCAGAATCCTGCGCTGATTACTGATTATGCCAACTATTCTTCTCTGGATGGTCTCTATGGCAAGAACAGTACCTACGATGATGTGCTCGACCAGGTGGAGAAGGATTTCGCAGAGGCTATGACTCTCCTCCCATCTCGCGATGCAGGTGGTCAGTGGGCTAAGGGTCGTGCAACCTGCGGTGCTGCTGCCGGTTACTATGCCCGCACTCTGATGCAGCGTCATAAGTACAGCGAAGCACTCACCGTACTCAAGGACATCATGAACAAGAAGTATGGCTCTTACAAGCTGATGGCCAACTATGGCGACAACTTCCGTGAGGGTTCTGCTTACGAGAACAATGACGAGAGCCTCTTCGAGATTCAGTATCTCGACTACGGTTCACAGGGTGTGGATGATGAGTGGACTCCAGTCAATACAAGCCCTAACGCTACACAGGGACATGCCGTTGAGTCTAACTTCGCTCCAGGTAGATTCGGTGGATGGGCTGACCTCTCAGCTTCTCCATGGTTGTACAACCTCTTCAAGCAGGAGCGTACCAAGGAAGGTAAGTTGGATCCACGTCTCTACTGGACCATCGGTACATACGAGACTGACTGGGTTGGTTTTGAGAATGGTAACGTAGCTTACAAGACCGAGATGACAGCTTCTGATACCATCATAACCAACAACAACTATGGTGGTCTTCCTATCGCTAAGTGGACCAATTTCCGTACCAACCTTTATGATAAGGTGACAACCGGTCTTCATTGCGGTATCAACCTCCGCATGATGCGTTACTCAGACGTTTTGCTCCGTGCAGCAGAGTGCGAGAACGAGGTGAACGGTCCTACACAGCAGGCTATCGACTGGATTAACCAGGTTCGTGAGCGTGCCAACCTGAAGGACTTGAAGCTTTCAGACTTCAATAGCAAGGATAAGCTCTTCGAGCAGATTGCCAATGTAGAGCGTCCTAAGGAGTTCGGTTGCGAGTACGGTCGTGGTTACGACCTGATCCGTTGGGGATTCTTCTATGATCAGGGTCATTTGGCTCAGTTGAAGGAGCACGGAACCTTCCGTCGTTCTCCATACAAGGCAAAGGAGCCGGTAAGCTACTCTTTGGTAGGTGTTGATTCTGAGGTGAAGAGCTCTTACGATACATACGTACCAGGTCATGAGTTCCTGCCTATCTATCAGGGTTTGTTGAATGATAACCCTAACCTGACAGGTAACTCAGCTAATACGAATACGGATAACTCATCTGATTTCTTCGGAAGAGGTTGGACAGTTCATCCAGTAGTAGACTTGAGCAAGTAACAATATTCATTATCTCAAGGGGCAGGATTACCTGCCTCATGAGATAAAACTAAACAATTCACATATTTATAATATAGAATATAATATGAAACACCTAAATAAATTAGCATCTGTCTTCTGCGTAGCTGCAATGGCATTGACAGCGATGACTGGATGCGAGGGAAGTGACATGTTCAGTGTTAACTCTCCTGATTGGATTTCAGAAAAGATAGACTCCATCAATGCCGCTAAGGGCAATGACAATGCATTGCCAGAAGGTGAAGAGGATGTTTACACAGTCGGTGCTACTGACTATTCTACAGGTTGGTGGACAGCCTTCTCCAAGTACTATGTCATTCCTGATGGCAAGACCTGGAATGCCGTGTTCAATCTGAACATCAACCCATCGGCTCCTAATACCTACAAGAACTTCGCCCTCGTCCTTGCTAGTGATGATGATCGTGGTGGCGCTAACTATAAGGAGTATGGAGCTATCCGTTTCGATAATCAGCCTAGCGGTAACTCTGAGTGGGGTGATTATATTGATAGAAGTGGTGTAGTAAGTGATCTTACTTTTGAAAAAGATACCGACGAAGGCGTACAGAAGCTCGGTGGTACAGTGGTTCTTACTGTTGACCGTTCTGACCCTAATGCCTTCAGCGTCAAGATTACCAACGGAACTGTAACCAAGACATACAAGCAGGCTACCCCTCTCCCAAATCTCAATCCTGATGCAAGCGATACCAATATCCGTGCATTCCTTGTACCGGAAGGTTCTTACATCAACTTCCTCCAGTCTAACCTCGAACCTATCGGTGGTTTCACTTCTGCAGAGGATAAGCAGCCTCTTTCTATGGAGTTGCACTCTGTTCCTAAGAAGGTAATGGTAGGTACATCTCTTGAGGATGCAATGGCTAACGTTTCTGCTACCATTACATTCGAGACTGGCATTACCAAGGAGGTTCCTGCTGCTGAACTCGGATTCGTGGCTGTTCCTAACATGGATCAGGTTGGTGTGAAGACACTCGTTGCTATCTACAACAAGACATTCAAGAACGAGAACTGCAGTTCTCCTATCACAGGTCAGGCTCAGTTCAGCGTTGTTGACAAGATGTTCAACAGCCTGGGTGCTACCGACAACTCAACTCCATTCTTCGGTGTTCTGTCAGATCCAGTAAAGGTAGCTCCTCATGAGACTCAGGTGATGCAGTTTACCAACTATACCAATGGTGGTAATAACTGGGAAAACTTCCTCGTTGTAATGGTAAACGGTGCTGGAACAGAATACGGTGTTACCCGTGCCGACTGCTTCGGTTGGGGTGCTGCTTATGACGGCAAGGCAACTCCATTCGGTGCTCCTGATAACTGGGCTACATGGCTCGCTGACATGGATGGCGCCAAGGTTACCCTCTATACAACCAACAATGGTGATGGCACTGTTGATATCAAGTACGATATCCTGGCAGCCAATGGACATAAGTATCACATGGGCTACACTGGAATCTCTGGCGTAGATCCTAACGACTTCTTCGTCAAGCTCTCTCTTGAGAAGGCTCACCTCGAGTTTGATACCGTCATTGGTAATGAGGACAATACTTCTGCTTTCTTCGGAGCTCTCTCTAATGTGTTTGATGTTCCTGCAGGCAAGACCGTTTCTACTCAGTTCGTCAACTACACAGCTGGTGGTTCTAACTGGTTCAACTTCGTAGCAGTTCTTGTCAACAAGGCAAACGATAAGGAGTATGCTGCCGTTCGTGCCGACAACTACGGTTGGGGTGCAGGATATGATGCATGTACTCATGCCTGCTCATGGGAAGACTGGGGTGCTTGGCTTACAGCCATGGATGGTGCCAAGGTTCAGCTCTCTGTAACCAATGTAGGTAATGGTACAGCCAACATCAAGGCAACCATGATAGGCAACAATGGTGTAACCTACACCCAGACCTATAATGGCATCAACAACATCGATGCCAATGACCTGGCGTTCAAGCTCACTATAGAGAAGGCTCATCTCGTATTCGACCTTCCTTTCGCAAATTCATCATTTGCTGCCCGCAAGCATTACTCACGTGCACATCGCAGATAAGAGATTTTTGAAATAGTATGAGAAGGCATGACCTATGCGGAAACACATTCCCATAGGTCTGCCTTTTTGCATCATATCAGAAGTCTTGGTTTTCTTTTTACAAATCAATAATTAAACTCAATCAAGTTATGAAGAAATTATTACTCTCTATGTTGGGGCTTGCTGCCATCGGTGCTACTGCCCAGACACAGGTCTGCGACAACGACCTGACGAATGCTTATACGTCGAGATCATATAGTAAGCGTGTGGTTTGCCACGACCCGTCTATCGTGGTAGATGACATCACCAACCCTAGCTCGCCTACCTATTATATATATGGTTCTCATCTGGGTAGGGGCAAGACCACTGCGGCAAGCAACTACCAGGAATGGACTTCGTTCAAGGCGGGCGAGGAAGCTGCCGGCAATGTGAACAGTCTCTTTGCCAACAAGCAGGGCACATTGGTTAATTATTCCATTGCCTATCAGTCGCATGTTGTCACCGAAGTGAAGAACAGCAAGGGCGAGAACGTGAAGTTCGGCAACTTCAATGCCCACGGCTGGCAGTATAAAGGCTATAATGTGCAGGGCAATCAGTGGGCACCAGACATCGTATATAACAAAACCATGAAGAAATGGTGTATGTATATGAGTCTGAATGGCGAAAACTGGTGTTCTTCCATCGTATGCTTTGTTTCTGATAACATCGAAGGACCTTGGGTTTATCAGGGACCAGTAGTTTTCTCCGGTTTCCAGGGCTCATACGCTCATAACTCATACGCTGCTGCGGATGACTGGAAGCATACCGACTATGCCATCGCCACTGGCGAAACCGCTCTTCCTACTCGTTATAAGAATGGTAAGAGTTGGGGAACCTATTGGCCAAACTGTATCGACCCATGCGTCTTCTATGATGACAACGACAACCTCTGGATGAGCTACGGCTCCTGGTCGGGTGGTATCTTTATGATTAAGTTGGATAAGACCAATGGTCTCCGCGACTATACCTACACCTTCCCTTACGAGGTGAATGGCAAGGTCACCACTCCGGGTGCTGCCAGTGCCAACTGCACCAGCGACCCTTACTTCGGCAAGAAGATAGCGGGTGGATATTATGTATCGGGAGAGGCTAGCTATATTCAGAAGATAGGCAAGTACTACTTCCTCTTCATGAGCTATGGTGGCTTGAAAAGCGATGGCGGTTACCAGATGCGCATCTTCCGTTCTGAGAATCCTGACGGACCTTACGTAGACTGCTATGGTACATCGGCACTCTTCAAGAGTTATAAGATGAACTATAGTGCTACCACAGCCGACAACCGTGGCGTATTGCTCTTTGGCGGTTACCAGTGGGATGCAATGAGCGGTGCTGAAATAGCACAGGGTCACAACTCTGCGTTCGTAGACAAGCAGAACCGTTCTTTCGTGGTTTACCACACCCGTTTCAGCAATGGTGGCGAGGGTCATCAGGTTCGTGTTCATCAGCTCTTCCTCAATGACGAGGGGTGGTTGATGGCAGCTCCATTTGAGTTTGACGGCGAGACCATCACCGATGCAGCTATCGCTTCCAAGGCATCTATCGCAGATGCTGACATTGCAGGCGACTATCAGTTCATGCGTCATCAGTATGGTCAGAACACCAAGGCAAAGGCTTTCGAGACTCCTGTGAACATCACTCTCAATGCCGATGGAACCATCACTGGTGCCGAGAAGGGAACCTGGAAGCGTACGGCTGGTACTGATTACATCCACCTGACTATCAATGATGTAGTATATCGTGGCGTACTGGTTAATCAGACCATCGACTATACCAATATCCCAGCCATCGCCATCTCTGCTCTCTCTTCATCAAGCGGTAGCCTGACTATGGGACAGAACAACTTCACCTATCAGCAGGAGGTTTGGGCTGTGAAGGCAGATGCCAAGGCTGCCATCAAATATACAGTCAATAATCTGACTCTGCCATTCGCAGACGGTGCCACCCTGAATGCGGCTCCTTCTCTGCCTACTCAGGGCAAGATGGGTGCTAATATCTCCTGGAAGTCAAGCGATACTTCTATCCTGACCGATGACGGCAAGGTGAACGGTAAAGGCAAGGTTACTATGACCATGACAATCAGCAAGGATGAGTATGAGTATGTGAAGGATTATTCCCTGAATATCGATGCTGATGCTGAGGAAACTACTCCGGTTTATTATCCTGTTTCTGCACAGAAGAATCTTACGAATGCCTATGCTACCAACCTGAGTCAGGATTATACTGTGAAGGCTGGCAATAAGGCTCAGTTCAAGTTCTATAACTATACTGTGGGTACAGATAATTTCAAGAGTTGGGTATTGGGTGTTTCCAACGTAGCTCATGGTGCAGCTGGATATAAGGAGTATGTGATGTTGCGTAATGATAACTGGGAGAACATTTCCTGGGGCAACATCGGATGTACCAGCGATTTCAACTGGGATACATTTGTGCAGGATATGAACGGTTCTCTGGTTGATATGACCGTGGAATATGCAGCTACTGGTACTTTCAAGATGACAGCTGTGATTACTACCAAGGACAAGAAGGTATATCATTATTCATATTCTACGACCATCAGCGGCAAGCCAGCCAAGATCAATGTCTTCTTTACTGGTGAGAATTCCTATATCGACGGCTCTAGCCTCGTTGATACCGGTATCGCTCCTATCGTCATCCAGAAGAAGCAGAATGACGGCAAGTGGTATAATCTCGCTGGTCAGCTGGTGGACAAGAGCTACAAGGGTGTAGTGATTGTAAATGGAAGAAAGTTTGTGAACAAGTAATTCTCTTATATATTATAATAAGGTATAATACAAAGAAGATGAATTTATCTAAAATACTATTGGGAGCAGCAATGATGATTGCTGCTCCTGCTGTAAAAGGCGGTTGCCAGATGATGGCACAGAATGCTCCTCAGGAGCCTGTCGTGGTAGATACTCCGATGGTTCACGACCCCGTGATGGCTTATGAGAACGGCAAGTACTATCTCTACTGCACGGGGCATGGCATTGCGCAGATGACTTCTACCGACCGCAAGCATTGGACCTTGAATCCGCAGGGTGTGTTGAAAGACGAGGCGCGTGGTGCTTTCCCAGCCTGGACCCATGATAGTGTGCCGGGTTATGAGAGTCATACCTGGGCACCTGATGTCATCAAGTATAAGAACAAGTGGTATATGGCTTATTCCTGTTCTACCTTCGGCAAGAACACCTCTGCCATCGGATTGCTCAGCAATGTTTCTTTAGCCGATACCGATGGTTGGAAAGACGAGGGTTGTCTCATTGTCTCAAAGGGTGGAAAAGTGAATTGGAATGCCATCGATCCTAATTTCGTGATAGATGAGAAGGGCAAGCCTTGGCTTACCTGGGGGTCTTTTTGGGATGGCATCCAGCTCATTCCGCTGGACAAGAAGACGATGCATGTGAAGAAGGGCGCCAAGCCTCAGACCATTGCCCGCCGTTATGCACTCAATCAGATTGATGTGCCTACCAATCCTACTTCCAAGGATGCCGGCACCAATGCCATCGAGGCTCCATTCATCATGAAGCATGGTGGTTATTACTATCTCTTCGTCAGTTGGGATTACTGCTGCCAGGGGATGAAGAGTACCTATCGTGTTGCCGTAGGCAGAAGCAAGAAGGTTTCCGGTCCTTATTTGGACAAGACGGGTAAGGATATGCGAGAGGGTGGTGGCACCCTGCTGCTGGAAGGTGACAAGAAGGAATATGAGGCGATGGGCCATTGCTCTGCCTACTCCTTCCCTGATGGTGATTTCTTCTTCTGCCATGGTTACAGCATCGCCAAGAATGGCGCCAGCATCCTGGTCCAGAAGCGAATCAACTGGACGGAAGATGGGTGGCTGACGCTAGAATAAGATATATTAGCTTAGTGTTAAAATAGAGTTAAAATAGCGTTTATTCCGCTACGAACGGTAAAAAGTCGGTTTTGTAGCGAAATAAACGCTATTTTCTTTCGCTATTTCCGAAATTTGTCGTATATTTGCTGCATCTAATTGAGTATGATTATGTGGGAAATTCTGAGCTGGTGAGTAATGAGTACTCCGATATATTCAGGGCTTCAGTAACTCTGGATGATTTGTTTATATGATGAATTTATCAGGTTCTAAAACTATACTTTTGTTTTTCTCCCGACGCCCTTGAAGTTACATGGCGATGTAGAAAACTCTGCATCGGGACGTAGGAAAGATTACGTCGCCATGTAATAAAGTCTACGTCGGGGCGTAATTTTTGGGGAATCTATAAGGTTTCATATCAGATACTTTTTAGATTTTCCGTCGAGTTTATACGCATACAAAAAAAGTTTTTTCGTGAAAAAAGTCTCAAAGTATCATCGAAGTATCATGAAATTGGCATAGTAGTATCACCAAATCAGCATAAAAGCATCACGAAATCCTCATAACGCATCATGCATAATAGCGAAGCCGCCGACACGCAAAAAATGCCCAAAAAACGTCCGGCACTTTGGGCGCTCGATGCCCGCAGTACGGGCAATGAGTGCCCGTAACTTGGTCTGTCGATGCCCGTAACTTGGTCCCTGAGTGCCCACTTGGCGGGCACGGACAGACCGCTTAATGTGCTCTGAAAGACCACCTTATGTGCATTTGTTTCTATGTGGTTTCCTATATTTAGTTGACTACATAGTTCCTTATTCCTATTGTAAGTTGACAATTATTTTCTCTATTCCTAATTCTACTTGTCAAACTTTCCTCTTATTCCTAGTTTATATTGACAATCTTTACATCCTGAAAAAGTAGACGCTAAAGTTTTTATAAAACTGGAAGAGTAGACACTTCTTTTTTAGCCTTTTAAATCGACTCAAAGCCGTATTTTATCATGCGTTATCCTGACTCCGATACAATATGCCATAGAATTTCAGCGTAGAAGACACCGTATGAAATAAAATCTTTCTCATGTGACGGTGCTTAGCCTTGACTTTTGGATAAAAGTTGTATCTTTGCACTGAAAATGGTAACACCATAGGATGTCTCCATCATTTTTCAAAATTGTTTTGATTGGTGATCTTTTAAATAGACGATAGTGCAGGAAAAGAGGGTGTGCCATAAGTCCATGACGCACCCTCTTTCGCAAAAAATGCCAACTTACTTTTATATTGTATTGAAGGCGTAATCTCTAGAATCTGAAACCGATGGTTCCAGTGATGCCATTCCAATTGGATAATCCTGAGGTGTGAGAATTAATGTGTCTGAAACCTAGTCCGATATAGGGAACACTTCTACTCTTCTTGCAGTTCGGATAGAGGATGAGATCAGCATTATAGGAGGTGTATTTCCAGTCGGCATTTCCGATAGTATTGGTTACGGAGAGACGAAGATCTACCCCTTGTGCGGTAGTCTTAGGGTTGAAGAGTTTGAAGCCCAGTCCACCACCTAAAGTTTGGCTCTTGAAATAAGTCTTCACATCATCTTTCTTGTAGAGGTTGATGCTACCTTCAGTTTTGGCGAAGGCGAAGAAGCGTGGGGTAAGTTGATAGCCAAGGGCGAAGTTCAAAGTAGTAGGTGTCATACCTTTGTTCTCCATTCCCACGCTAGCATCGAGATCAAACGTCAGATGGTCTAAGATGGAGTAATGTGAGGCATTGCTTTCCTCTTGGGCGTGCATAGGCATCGCCAAAGTAGCGGCACCCATGATTAGAATTAAACTTTTCTTCATAATTATCTATCTTGTAATATTAATATATAGTCCGATAGCTCATTTGTCATAATGGCGTCTAAAGAACGATAACGCTAGCAAAAGTACGAAAAAATGGCTACGGGTGTAGCCATTCTCCGTATCTTTTATGATATTTTGAACGTTTTTATTTCCTTAGAAACACTTTTTCAAAGTATTTAAGGATATAAATGATACATACAGCTATAATAGCTTTGAATAACGATGTCTTCCATTCAATACTATCATTGAATATGGCATCGATAATCAAGTTTCCAATAAAAAATGCTATGGTCAAGCCAAGAATGACCATTAAGCATTTACTCAAATTCTTGTATTTTTGCATTGTCTCAATATAATTTACTATTAATATCGTGCAAAAATACAACTTTTATTTTCAATTACCAAAATTTTGTGCGCAAAACTTATAAGTTGACAGTAAAATAAGTTTTAAGGTGATAGACAATCATAAAAAACGAGGCGGCAAACTGCATCACGCAGGTTGCCGCCTTCTCTTTTTAACTAACTATCTTATCAACTATTCAAAATGGATCATATGATGGAGTTGTCTAGGGCTTAATGCCCTAGACGTATTTTGTTTATTTCAAACGGATGATATTCAGCGAGCTGGCTGGAATTTCTACCGTTGCACCATTCTTCTCTGTAGTTACGTAGTTTTCTACAGGATAGATGTTGGTAGGATTGTCGATGGTGTTCTCCTCCAGACCGTTCTTTGCAGAAAGACGGATGAGCTTGCCAGCCTTGATTTCCTTGCCCTGAAGATTAATCTTCGCTGTGGTGTGCTCGGTACTGGTGTTGGCAATCTTCAGGATTACCTCGCCCGTCTGCTCATCGAGTGTTGCTGTAGAGAAGATGCCAGGAAGGGTGTTTGCCTTCAACTTGGTGGCGAATACTTCCTTGCCATCCAACTTGGCGAAGATGCTGTCGCCTACCACCTTCAGCTCGATATCGTACCACTTGCCGGTTTCAATCTTGCCTGGGCAGGTAGCAATCTGACTCTTGGCACCATTCACGATAGACTCCACACCATGCTGGGTATTGTTCCAGCCACCAAGGTTCAACCAGCAGTAGTTGTTCTTATCCACGTAGTTGAAGATGATGAGGAAACCCTCGTTGCCGGCATCCTTCTTCGCGCGTACCTTGTATATATAACCGTTGCTGGTAATTTCGCCTGGGTTCAGACGGATGCAGCTCTCTTCGTTGCTGGTCTGCTTGATGAGGTTGCCGTCTGCCTTCCATTGTCCACGGATATCGGTAGGCAACTCCTGCAAGGTCATCGGCAGCGCCTTGCCGTTCTCATCACTGTAGCCCTTGTCCTCAAAAGAAACCTGAGTGCCCCATGTTCCCATACCTACACGGCAGATGGTTGGCTTCACCTGAGTCTGCTCATACTTGTATGGATTCTCCTGGTTCACCTTCAGTACACGGGTACCGATGTTGTTTGCCATCACGTTCTGAACGTAGTAAGATGGAGTTCCGAATACCTTATCAGATGTATATTGAATCATATCCGGTGCCCACATGCGGTTGTTGAGGTTGGCGAAGATAGGAGCGTAGGATGCCATGGTCACGATGTCAGAATTGTTCTCGATGCCCATCATATAGACAGCCTCACCGAGTGCTGCATCGAGCGAACCCATATTGCCGAAGCCCTGGGTTACGGCATATTCACCTACATAAATCTTGCTGCCCTTGCGGTCGTAGTTGTCATACTTGTTGAAGTTCTCGGCAAACCAGGCAGGGTTTCTGTAGTAGTGCTCGTCGAGCAGCTCTACGCTCTCGTTGCTTTCCCACTTAGGGTTGTCATCGCCCCAAGCCACCACGTTACCGATGAGGTGCATCTTTGGATATTTCGCCAATACGGCATCCTTGAACTTCTTGAAGCGCTCGTAGTAGTGGTCGCTCTGTGCGGCAGGGTCTGGCTGGTTGTTCTCATTACCAATCTCCAGATACTCGATGTTGTATGGTTCCGGATGACCGTTCTTGGCACGCAGCGCACCATACTTGGAGGTAACAGGACCATTGGCATACTCCAGGGCATTCATGCACTCGTCAATCCAAGGCTGGATGCTATCCACTGGAGTCATACCGCCGTGCCACAAACCTACGTTTACAACATAGAGAGGCTTGGCGTTCAAATCCTCAGCCAACTGCAGATACTCATCGAATCCCATACCGTCGCTGGTACGGTAGCGCCAGTTTACGTTCTTATGACCCGGACGTTCCTCGATAGGACCGATGGTCTTCTCCCAGTGGAAAGCATTCTCAGGAGACTCCTGTCCCTCTACGTAGCAACCGCCAGGGAAACGGACGAACTTAGGATGGATGTTATAGAGAAGCTGAGCCAAATCAGGGCGCAAGCCATTCTCGCGATTCTTGAAAGTAGGAGGGAAGAGGCTTACCACGTCGAGAACGATGGTACCCTTTCCGTCGGCTACGAGTTCGAACTGTGCTTTCGCATCGTTGGCATTGGCTGTAAGTTCAGCCGTATATTTGGTCCACTTCTTGCCTACCTTGGCATTGAGGGATGTTTCTGCATACACCTTGTCGCCCTGGGTGTTGGTGAGGCGAGCCTTCAATCCGCCCTTGTAGCTACCCTTTGCCCAGAAAGAGAGCTTGTAGGTTCTGCCCTGTACGGCGTTGATGCCCCAGAAACCTTCGTTGATGAGAGAGGCTGTGGCAGCAGGCTTGGCAGCGATGGTAAGCTGTAGTGCCTTGCCCTGTGCATTGTTGAGTAGACCCTTGTTGATGAGTTGTGTCTGGATCTTTGCACCTTTCTGAGCCGCAGTTTTCCAGGTAGGGATGTTCTTGTCGTCATCCTCAAAGGAGCGGTTGCTGATGAGTTCGGCATAGAGACCGCCATCGGCAGCATGGTTGATATCCTCGAAGAAGATACCATAGAGGTTAGGAGATACCTTGATGCCTGGGTTAGAGGCATCTACGTTGATGGTTACCTGGGCATTGGCTGCCAATGTTGTGGCGAGCACAGCCGAAAGCAAAATCTGTCTTTTCTTATTCATTTGTTTATTTTTTATTCTTAGGTTTGTTTATTTTATTTCTTGTTGGTGGCATGAAATCAAGCTTAGCCTGAATCCATGCGGCTATTAATACACAGTTGCAAAAGTACACAAAATGCACAAGAAACAGGTGGACAAAATGCGAAATATAGTGTAAAAGGTGGATTTTCTGATGAAAATCCACCTTTTTGTCGATTTACATTGATAATGTTTATTTAACCTTTCATATTGGTTGCTATAATCAATCATTGCTATTCACTTTAAAAATCTTGCAAGTCTTGTTCCCTACAATATAAGCTACGTATGCTTTTGTCTGATAGTGAGGAAAGGCTTTCTGCATATCTGCGGCATAAGCCTTCACTTGTTTGCCGTCTTCTAAGCGTGCCTCTTCCAAATTATCAACAATGCCTGCGTCTTTAGACTTGTAATATTTAAACTCAATGATGCGGCAGTCGTTATGGAATGATGTGCCAGAAATGCCGGTCAGCACTAAGTCAGCACGACCTGATGGCAAGTTCTGTTCGATGGCGAATGTATAGCAATTGCTCAAGTAGCGGCTCAGTAACTCGAAAAATGAACAGCGAATGAAATTCTCGTTCATCTTGTCAAAGGCTTGGGCTGGAAGCTGACCTAAGTATTCCTTAACATAGTTATGGAATAATGGCTCTAGTTCTCTGTCTCTGACAAATGCCTCGTATGCAGGAACAAACTTACGGGCATTGTCGCTGATACTATTCAATTCGTTGTAGTAACTCATATATACACTCTTGGTCGTCAAGTTTGGCAAAGCCATTTTGTAATTGTCCTTCAGGGTGGTCATACCCAAGTAGTAGAGGCTGATAGGGTAGAACTCTGGGGAGAAGAACTTTTGCTTGTTGAACTTGCTGCGTAAATCGGCTTGTGAATAGTACAATTCTCCATCCATCAACAGGCTGTCGAGCATTTCTTTGGCATTGTCAAGCGTGATGGTCAATCTTCTTATCCAACTAGTGTCAGTGCGCAGGTTCTCATCTACCATTTCCGTAGGGATGCCGCCTTTCAGTTCAGCAAAGTTCTTGAGGAAGTAAGTCAGAATGGTAGAGTTAAATAATGGTTCTGCATTTGGTAAAAAGTGGTAACCGTCATAATTGTTGAGTATCAGAGTCCATAATTCCTCGAAAGAGGCTTGAGGGCCATATTTATTGATGACATACTTCAGATATTGGGCTGCTTCCTCATGGGTAAAGCCCAATAGATTGGTAAATTCCGGCTTCAGAGTCAACATCTCTGCGATGTTATAGCCACTGGTTAAGTCATCCATGGTGACAGGCAGTACTCCTGTGCAGAAGCAGGTGCGGATGGTACCTTCGCCAATGCCTGCCTTGATAACCTTGAAGAATGTTCGTAGGAAACTTTCCCCTGTGGTCAGGTCCTGGTACAGCGAGTCCTTATAGACAACTAGTAGCTGGTTGGTAAAGTTGTCGTATTCATCTATTAATATATAAAGAGGTGGAAGATTATGGGAAGAGATAAACTCGCATACTTCAACCAACATGTTGGAGGCATTGCCATCCTCTCTGAACCTGAAATCTCCAAAAAGGTCTCTGTTGCGTTCCACCAATGTACGGAGTGGACTGCAATTCACGGCGTTGAAGTTCTTCTCGATGTCTTCCTTCTTGCTGGCAACGGAAGTTGTGGAAAAGTCATATCTTACAACGAGATATTGGTTGTGCTCGTTTGTTGGGTGTTCGCCAATCCAAGTTCCACCAAACAAATCTTTGAATTGTGTTGCCATGTTACGGTCGTAATAGTGAGCCAACATGGAAACGAGCAGACTCTTTCCGAATCTGCGAGGACGGAGAAAAACTGGTGCTTTGTAACGCTCAAGCAGTGGAATATAGTTGGTCTTGTCCACATAATAATATCCCTTGTGGCGAATCTCTGCAAAGTTCGCCACAGCGTATGGAACGGTAATATCTGCCTGTGAGTATGTCATGGTCTATCTCCTTTTGGTTGCAAATGTACGATTTTTATTTATTACTACCAAATAAAATCGAAAGATTTTGTTTAATATAGTAATACTAATCCGGCAAAAGCCGAGTAGAGTATCATGCGGATAGGATTGATCTTCATCACTTTTACGCCGATAAAGGTGGCAAAAAAGAGGGCGATGGAGATGTAGAAATGCCAGGGATTGGCTGGTGTAGAGAAGTTCTCGCCATTCATCAGAAGCAGGGCTGCGGCTCCTACCAGACCGACAATGGCTGGGCGAAGACCGATGAAGATGCTCTGAACGGCTGAGGTGTTCATATACTTGTACAGCATCTTGCTGATAAGAATCATCAAAACAAAGGATGGGAGAACCAACGCAAAGGTTGCCATGGCACTTCCGAGTACAGCCATCATGCCACTCATGCCGGCATTATGGACTGCTGTATAGCCACAATAGGTGGCGGCGTTGATACCGATAGGACCCGGTGTCATCTGAGAGATGGCAACCACATCGGTAAACTCTTGCATCGTCATCCAATGATACTGCGTAACTACCTGTCCCTGGATCAGGGAAATCATGGAATAGCCACCTCCGAATCCGAAGATGCCTATCTGAAGGAATACGATGAAAAGCTGAAGAAATATCATTTCAATTAATAATTGATAATTGATAATTAACAATGAGGCTTACGCCTTTGCCTCGGAGGCTTCTATACATTATTAATTATACATTGTACATTAAACTTTACTCCGTTGGCTGGATAAACTGTCCATAGATGTATCCACCTACGGCAGCAGCGATAATAATCCAGATTGGGTTGACGCCCAGAAGCCATATCAGGAGGGCTGACAGGATAGGAATCCAGCAGTTGACAAGCGAAATTCCGGCACTCTTGGCAAGTGAGAACGTAGGAACGGCTATCAATGCCACGACGGCAGGACGGATGCCTGCAAACATGGCAGCAATCACCTTGTTGTCTTCAAACTGATGGAAAAACATGGCTATCGCCAGGATAATAAGGAAGGATGGCAACGAAGCGCCGAGGGTGCAGACGATGGCTCCCGGTGTCTTTGCCAACTTATATCCGAGCAGGGAACTCATGTTGATGGCCAAGGCCCCCGGACAAACCTGGGTAGTAGCGATGGCATCCAGAAATTCCTCCTTCGTCATCCAATGATGCTTGTCGACGACTTCGGATTCTATAATAGGAATCATGGCATAGCCACCACCAAAGGTGACTATGCCAATCTTCATGAATGTCTTAAATAAATCTGTATATTTCATTTATTTACTTTACTCTTTCTTCAATCCACTGACGTGCATTGACAAATGCCTCAATCCAAGGAGTTACCTCGTCGTTGTGGCGATCAGCTGGATACCAGGCGTTCTGCCATGGGAAGATGGCACGCTCCAAGTGTGGCATCATAGCCAAGTGGCGACCATCTGCAGAGCAGATACCTGCTACATTGTAGTCACTGCCGTTAGGATTACCTGGATACTCAGCGTAGTTGTACTTCGCAATGATGTTGTAGTGATCCTCTGGCTCAGGCAAGTAGAAACGACCCTCGCCGTGAGCTACCCAGATACCGAGCTTATCACCGCTCAGGCTACCGAACATCACACTGTCGTTCTGAGGAATAGTCAAACCGAGGAATGTGCTCTCGAACTTCTTGGATGTGTTGTGGCAGAGGTGTGAACGATGCTTGTGCTCAGGATTGATGAGGTTCAACTCAACCATCAGCTGGCAACCGTTGCAGATACCGAGTGAAAGGGTATCCTCACGGGCATAGAACTTATCGAGTGCCTCCTTAGCCTTAGGATTGTAGAGGAATGCACCAGCCCAACCCTTGGCAGAACCGAGAACGTCGGAGTTAGAGAAACCACCGCAGAATACGATGAAGTTTACATCTTCCAAGGTCTCACGACCGGAAATCAAGTCGGTCATCATCACATCCTTTACATCGAAGCCGGCGAGATACATAGAGTATGCCATCTCACGCTCACCATTGGTACCCTTCTCACGGATGATAGCTGCCTTGATGCCTGATGGCTTGCGACGGTTAGCGTCGAGGCTGTAGCTAGCAAGAGTTCCCTTGAAGCCGTAACCGAAGTTCATCTCGATAGGCTGCTTCTTATAGTTGGTGTAACGCTTCTTAGCCATACCGTTCATGCTCTGCTTGCGGTCGAGGAGGTAAGATGTCTTATACCAGTCATCACGTAATGCATCGATATCGAACTCGTGCTCGAAGCCTTCCTTCTTGATGATAATCTTGCGGAGCTCAGGAGCTGGATAACCAATCTTGGCATAACCGATACCGTTCTCATCGAAGAATGCCTTCAACTCGTCCTTGTGAGCATCGCTTACCTGGATGACAACACCTGGGTTCTCTGCGAAGAGAGTCTTGATGATGTCGGCATCTGCGATGTCGTGGAGGTTGATCTTCATACCACCCTCTACGTTGGCGAATGTCATCTCGAGGAGAGTTGTAATCAAACCACCGGCACTGATATCGTGACCAGCCATTACCCAACCACGGTTAATGAGTTCCTGTACAGCGTTGAAGCAGTCAACGAAGTATTCTGGGTTCTTCACGGTAGGAACATCGCTGCCCACCTTGCCCAGGCTCTGTGCGAAGGCAGAACCACCGAGGCGCTGCTCGTCGAAGCTGAAGTCGATATGATAGAGGCTAGAGTTCTTGTCGTTAACGAGAACTGGGCTAACCACCTTCTTGACATCTGAAACCTCACCGCCGGCACTGACGATAACGGTACCAGGAGCGATGATCTTCTCGCCGTTAGGATACTGCTGGGTCAAAGAGAGAGAGTCCTTACCTGTTGGTACGTTCACGTGGATGGCGCAGCAGAAGTCTGACAATGCCTTCACACCCTCGTACAGACGGGCATCCTCACCCTTCTGGCTGCGGCAAGGCCACATCCAGTTAGCAGAGAGGCTGATGCTGTCCATACCATCTGCCAATGGAGCCCATACGATATTAGTCAATGACTCTGCTACAGAGAGTACTGAACCTGCCTTAGGATCGGCAAGACCAGCCTGAGGAGCATGACCCATTGCTGTTACGATACCCTTCTCGCCACGGTAGTCGAGTGCTACGACACCACAGTCTGAGAGTGGCAACTGAATCTGACCCTGACCCTGCTGACGGGCAATCTTACCTGTCACGGAACGGTCAACCTTGTTGGTCAACCAATCCTTACAAGCCACAGCCTCCATCTGGAGAACGCGCTGCAAGTACTCGTCGAGGTTATCTGCAGAATAAGTTACATCTTCATATTTACGCTCTACGGTCTCATCCACCATCACAGTCTTAGGAGTATGACCGAACATCTGAGCTACATCGAGGTCGAATGGCTTCACGCCGTCAGCCTGCTTGAAGCTGAAGTGAGCATCGCCAGTAGTCTCACCAACCACGTACATTGGAGCACGCTCACGGTCGGCAATCTTCTGAACCTCGCTGATATACTTCTCGTCGATGAGCAAGCCCATGCGCTCCTGGCTCTCGTTGGCGATGATTTCCTTAGCGCTCAAAGTCTTGTCGCCGATAGGCAACTTAGACATGTCGATTTCGCCACCGCACTCTTCTACCAACTCAGAGAGACAGTTCAAGTGACCGGCTGAACCGTGGTCGTGGATGCTGACTACTGGGTTCTCATCGTTCTCAACGAGTGCACGAACCAGGTTGTAGGCACGCTTCTGCATCTCAGGGTTGGCACGCTGAACAGCGTTCAACTCGATACCGTTGCTGTAACGGCCTGTATCTACAGAAGAAACAGAACCACCACCAAGACCGATGCGATAGTTATCACCACCTACTACTACAACCTTGTTGCCCTTCTGTGGCTCACCCTTCTTATAGTCACGCTTCTTGCCGTAGCCTACACCACCAGCAAGCATGATTACCTTATCGTATGCATACTTCTCACCATTCTCCTCGTGCTCGAATGTAAGCACAGAACCGGTGATGAGAGGCTGACCAAACTTGTTACCGAAGTCTGATGCACCGTTGGAAGCCTTGATCAGAATCTGTTCAGGAGTCTGATAGAGCCACTTACGAACAGGCATGATGTCTTCCCAGTCGCGCTCAACATCGCTCTTTCCGTTGTCATCCTTCAGGCGAGGATAAGCAGTCATGTAGCAGGCTGTACCTGCGATAGGCCATGAACCTACACCACCACCCATACGGTCGCGGATTTCACCACCCGTACCGGTAGCAGCACCGTTGAAAGGCTCTACAGTAGTAGGGAAGTTGTGAGTCTCAGCCTTCAGAGAGATAACACTCTCGATATCCTTCACCTGGAAGAAATCGCTGGTAGTCTGATCGGCTGGAGCAAACTGCTCGATAACAGGACCCTGAGAGAAAGCCACGTTGTCCTTGTAAGCAGAGAGAATCTTGTTAGGGTTCTCCTGAGTGGTCTTCTTGATCATGCTGAAGAGAGAAGACTCCATCTCTTTACCATCGATGATAAACTGGCCGCCGAAGATCTTGTGGCGGCAGTGCTCTGAGTTGATCTGTGCGAAACCGAAGATTTCGCTGTCGGTGAGAGGGCGTCCGTTCTCTTTCTCCAGCTTGTGGAGATAAGCCATTTCGTCCTCGCTGAGGGCAAGACCCTCTTCCTCGTTATACTTCTCGAGGTCATCGACGTACTTGATAGGTTCTGGCTGGTGGTTCACGGTGAACACATCCTGACCGATACCGTTGTACATACGCTGGAGCATAGGGTCGTGCTCAGCGTCCTCGCTATCTACAGGGAAGTACTCCTCGATACGCGAAATGCCGTTAAGACTCATGTTCTGAGTAATCTCAACGGCATTCGTACTCCAAGGAGTAATCATTTCACGGCGTGGACCGACATAGAAGCCCTGCAACTGCTGGGCGTCCTCTAAAGTCGCGTCACCATAAAGCCAACAAAGTTCATTGATTTCGTCCTGAGATGGTTTGTGATCAATCTCGGTCGCAATCACACTCTTAGATGGAGTTCTGAAAAAAAGAATCATACTATTTCTCTTTTTATTATGTTAATGTATTTATTTTTCTTTCGGTTGCAAAGATAGCGCTAAATTTTGGAAATACAAAGCCTTTGCTCGTATTTTTATAGTTAGTTAATGCTTTCCCCTTGTAAAAAACTACAAAATATTGATTTTGTGGTTAAAAATGTCTAAAACGCTTTGACAAATGATGTTTATTCGGGTCTAATAAGTAACTTTGCACCGTGAAAGCGTGTGTAACATTTAAATGTATATTTAATAACTGAAAATAAAAATAGGAATATGAAACAGACTAAGATTTTTGCAATGGTTTTGATGGCAGCAGCTTTGTTGACAACAAGTTGCGCTAGTAAGAAGGATCTTCAGAATTGCCAGACAGAAAACAGAGAGTTGACTGCCAATTACCAAGATACAAAGGAGAAGTTGGCTGCTACAGAGGCTAGTCTCGCTGCAGCTCAGGAGCAGCTCGCTACTGCAAAGAGCGACTACGCTAAGTTGCAGAGTGCTCTCGACAAGAGTTTGACAAATGCTAATCAGAACAACATTAGCATCGAGAAGCTCGTTGACCAGATCAATGAGAGCAACCAGTACATCCGTCATTTGGTTGAGGTGAAGAGCAAGAGCGATTCTCTGAACATGGTATTGACCAACAACCTGACCCGCTCACTCAGCCGTGAGGAGATGAAGGAAGTTGACGTTCAGGTATTGAAGGGTGTGGTTTACATCTCTTTGGCTGACAACATGCTCTATCAGAGCGGTAGCTATGAGGTGAACAGCCGTGCTAAGGAGACTTTGAGCAAGATTGCCAAGATTATCCAGGACTACAAGGATTACGATGTACTCATCGAGGGTAACACTGATAACGTGCCTGTAAGCACAACAAGTGCCAAGATGAAGAACATCCGTAACAACTGGGACCTCTCTGCTCTCCGTGCAGCTTCTGTTGTTCAGTATCTCCAGGACAACTTCGGTGTTAATCCTAAGCGTATGACTGCTGGTGGTCGTGGTGAGTACAACCCTGTTACAACCAACAATACAGAGGTTGGCAAGCAGCGTAACCGTCGTACCCAGATTATCATCACTCCTAAGCTCGACCAGTTCATGGACTTGATCGACAAGGCTCCAGAGGATTCTCAGAAGTAATCTTGGTTAGATTATGAAGAATGAATAATCAGGGCTTGCACATCATTGCGTCCTGATGTATATGATAGAAGGCACCAATGGGTTTATGCTCATTGGTGCCTTTTTTGTATAAATATGCATGAATTATAGAAGATGGCTTGGAAAAAGCGTGTTTTGTTGTCATTTTGATAGAAAATATTTTAATTTCCTTTCTTTTATCAAATCTTTTTCGTAATTTTGCAGGCAAATTATTAATTAGACATGAATTGTTATGGAAAAGATTAAGATGACGACTCCATTGGTAGAGATGGACGGTGATGAGATGACAAGAATCCTTTGGAAGATGATCAAGGACGAACTGATTCTTCCTTTCGTTGACTTGAAGTCTGAGTATTATGACTTGGGTTTGCCTTATCGTGACCAGACCAATGACCAGGTAACCATTGACTCTGCTGAGGCTGCCAAGAAATATGGTGTAGCCGTGAAGTGTGCTACCATTACCCCTAATGCCCAGCGTATGGACGAGTATAAGCTCCACAAAATGTGGAAAAGTCCTAACGGAACAATCCGTAGCATCATGGACGGTACCGTGTTCCGTGCTCCTATTACCATTCCTAGCATTCACCCATGTGTGAAGAACTGGGAGAAGCCTATCACTATCGCCCGTCATGCTTATGGAGATGTATACAAGAGCGTGGAGATTCGTGCTGATGAACCGGGAGTAGCTAAACTCGTGTTCGAGGGTAAGAGTGGCAAGAAGCAGGAGGTTGAAATCCATAACTTCGATGGCGCTGGCGTTATTCAGGGTATGCACAATACCGACAAGAGTATCCGCAGCTTTGCTCACAGCTGCTTCAAGTTTGCCATCGATACCAAGCAGGACCTTTGGTTCGCTACCAAGGATACCATCTCCAAGACTTACGATGCTCAGTTCCGTAAGATTTTTGAGGAAGTATACGAGAGCGACTACAAGGAGAAGTTTGCAGAGCTTGGCATCGAGTACTTCTATACATTGATTGATGATGCCGTGGCTCGTGTGATTCGTAGCAAGGGTGGTTTCATCTGGGCTTGCAAGAACTATGATGGTGATGTGATGAGCGATATGCTCAGTACCGCATTCGGTTCTCTGGCAATGATGACTTCTGTCTTGGTTTCTCCTGATGGAAAATATGAATATGAGGCAGCACATGGTACAGTAACACGTCACTACTATCGCTACTTGAAAGGTGAGGATACATCTACCAACCCAATGGCAACCATCTTTGCATGGAGCGGTGCATTGAGAAAGCGTGGTGAGCTGGATGGCATCAAGGAGTTGCAGGACTTTGGCGACCAGTTGGAGGCTGCTTGCTTCGATACCTTGAATGACGGTATCGCTACCAAAGACCTCGTCAACCTGATGGAGGGAGTTAAGGCTAAGGCCGTGAACTCTGCAGGTTTCATCGCTGCTATTCGTGAGCGTTTGGAGAAGAGATTGGGATAAGCCAAAAATCAGATAAACAAAGGAAAAGCCTTACCGGAGTCAATAGATGACACTGGTAAGGCTTTTTTGATATAAAGAGCGGAAACTTTTACTTCTTACGCTTGGAAGAAAGAGCATCTGAGTAGTACTTGAAAAAGTCAACTTTCAAGATTTTACTGATGTGGAACAGCATGCCCGTATCGATGGTAGTGCGATCGTATACCTTATATATATTGGTGCGATGGCAACCAAGTTCGTTTGCCAACCATACAGATGTTTTACCCTGCCGTTGAAGTTCTTCCTTGATGAGTTTGCCTATGGCCACAGTATTAACTTTATCGTTCATAATTCTTTGCTTATTAAAGATTTTGTATATTCTTGTCTAAATCCGGTTGCAAAATTACCAATATAGTATTAAAATAGCGAACAAACTTGTAGCGGATTTGGTTACATTGCGTTAAAGTGTGTCATAAAATTCTTTAAAATTGTAATAAAACTAATCTTTTTTAAGCTGATTTGGTGAATGTAATTGAATTGTAATCGAATGTAATGCGTATTACAAAAGAAAAAGTGTAATTTTGCAGGCAGAATTTAAATGATAGGAATATGGAAGCAAATAAGAAGAAAATCCTGGTTGTTGATGATGAGCAGGACTTGTGTGAAATCTTGAAGTTCAATTTAGAGACAGAGGGGTATCAGGCAGATACTGCCAATTCGGGTGAGGAAGCTATATCGATGGATATTGCCTCTTATGATCTTTTATTGCTTGATGTGATGATGGGAGGAATGAGCGGATTTCAGCTGGCAAGACAGTTGAAGGAGAATCCGATGACAGCTCATGTGCCTATCATCTTCCTGACAGCCCGTGATACGGAGAATGATACTGTGACCGGATTCAATCTGGGTGCAGATGATTATATCTCCAAGCCTTTCTCTATCCGGGAGGTGATGGTGCGAGTGCGTGCTGTGCTGCGCCGTACAATGGAGCAGAGAGGTAACAGCAGCGAGCCTTCTCTGATTAACTATCAGGGTTTGCAGCTGAATCTGGACAAGAAGTCGGTGACTGTGGATGGAGAGTGTGTGCCATTTACCAAGACAGAGTTTGAACTCTTGCGCCTTCTGCTGGAAGAGCGTGGTAAGGTGTTCTCTCGTCAGGAACTCATCGACCGAGTATGGCCAAAGGATGTGATGGTGCTCGACCGTACTGTGGATGTGAATATTACCCGTATGCGAAAGAAAATTGGTAAATTTTCCAAGTGTATCGTTACCCGTCTGGGATTTGGTTATTATTTTGATGCATAAACATATATCATCATGTTTAAACTGAATAATGTAGGTAAGAAGTTGTATTTCAGCGTACTGGCGGTGTTCCTTGTGTTCGCTGTCAGTTTTATTGTATTTCAGCAAACACGCGAGAAACAGTATAAGATTAGTACGTTGACTCTGAAACTTGCCAACTATAATGAACTGCTGGCAGAAGATTTGGAATTGTCCAAGACTGGTGGCATTCTCCTTTCTGACAGTGTGGAAGTGGTGGATAGCGTGCGTGTGGCAGAGGCAAAGTTGGAAGATTTTGTGCAGACGCATGAGAGTAAGGACCTTCGTGTAACTTTGGTCAAGAAGGATGGAACCGTAATCTTTGACAATATGAGTAAGGATTATCGCCACTTTGCCAATCATGCCCAGCGTGCGGAGATAGCACAGGCATTGAAAGAGGGAATGGGTACGAGTGTAGAGCGACAGTCGAAAACGCTGAAGCAGGATTATTTCTATGTAGCGTCCTATTTCCCGAAGAGTCATCTTATCGTTCGTACAGCATTGCCATATAATGATGATTTGACCAAGTCGCTTCAGGCTGATCAGCATTATATCTGGTTTGCCTTGGCAGCCATCATCCTACTTACCCTGGTGCTATACCGTTTTACAAACAGATTGGCGAAGAATGTATCCAAACTCCGTATCTTTGCTTATAAGGCGGATCATAATGAGAGCCTGGAGGTGGAGGATCTGGCTAAGTTCCCTAATGATGAGTTGGGTGAGATTGCCGAGCGAATCATCAAGATGTACAAGCGTATTCAGACAACGCGTAAGGAGCAGGATATCCTGAAGCGCCAGCTTACCCAGAATATTGCTCACGAACTCAAAACCCCTGTAGCCAGTATTCAGGGATATCTGGAAACCATTCTTGACAATCCGCATATCAATGAGGAAACGAAGGCCTTGTTCCTGCAGCGCTGTTATGCGCAGAGCGAGCGTCTTACCTCGCTGCTCCGTGATATCTCTACCTTGAACAGACTGGATGACGGTTCGGATATGATAGATTTTGAGGTGGTGGATATCACGATGATGGTGGCAGAAATCAATCGGGAGACGACTTTGGAAAGAGAAGGTCATCACATGACTTTCGATAATAAATTGCCTGAACGCATTGTGGTGAAGGGTAATCGGAGCCTGTTGTACAGTGTGTTCCGTAATCTTGTGGATAATGCCATTGCCTATGCCGGCGAGGGGACAACCATGACTCTGGAGGCAAGAGAGCAGGGCAATAAGTGGCATTTCATCTTCAGAGATAACGGACAGGGAGTGCCTCAGGAGCATCTTGCCCGTCTCTTTGAACGTTTTTATCGTGTAGATAAGGGAAGAAGCCGAAAGATGGGAGGTACCGGTTTAGGTCTGGCTATCGTGAAGAATGCTGTGTTGCTGCATGGCGGTACTATTAGGGTAAATAATTTGCCTGAAGGTGGACTGAAATTTGAGTTTACCATCAAGAAATAAAAAACTCGGAAGCCTTAGGTAGAAGAAATAAATCTTAAAAGTCGCTGGGAGTTTCGTCTTTGCGACTTTTTTTGTGTACCTTTGCATCTACTATTAACAATTATAAGAAAGATGAATCAATTTACAAAGATTATTGCAGCCCAGCTCAAATTGAGTGAACAGGCTGTCGAAAATACCTTGGCGCTGCTCGAAGAGGGTTGCACCATTCCTTTTATCTCGCGATACCGTAAGGAGAAGACGGGTAATATGGACGAGGTGAATATTGAAGCTATCGCTCAGGCTAATGAAAAGTTGAAGGAGATGGCGAAGCGCAAGGAAACCATTCTCAAGACAATAGAAGAACAGGGAAAGCTGACCGATGCACTCAAGGAGCGTATCGCAAACTGCTGGGATGCTACTGAATTGGAGGATATTTATCTGCCATATAAGCCAAAACGCAGAACCCGTGCCCAGATAGCCCGTGAGGCAGGCTTGGAGCCATTGGCACAGTTGCTCCTGTTCCAACGTGAGCGTAATCCGGAGCAGGCTGCAAGAAAATATCTTGGTGAAAAGGTGAAGGATGTGGAGGCTGCCCTGCAGGGCGCTAAAGACATTATTGCCGAGACTGTGAGCGAGAGCGAGGAGAGTAGAAATCAGATTCGTGGCGAATTCCGTCGTGGTGCCATCATCACCTCAAAGGTAGTGGCTAAGAAAAAGGATGAAGAGGGGGCTCAGCGCTTCTCTGATTACTTTGATTTCTCTGAACCTTTAAAGAAATGTTCTTCTCATCGCTTGCTGGCGATGCGTCGTGGTGAAGCTGCAGGTTTTCTCCGTATCAGCATTTCGGCTGATGATGAGCAGTGCCAGGATAAATTGAAGCGCCACTATGTACATGGTTTCGGTGAATGCCAGACTTTGGTGGGTGAGGCTGTGGATGATGCTTTCAAGCGTCTGCTGAAGCCTAGTATTGAAACCGAGTTTGCTGCTCTCAGCAAGCAGAAGGCTGATGAGGAGGCTATTGTCGTGTTTGCAGAAAACCTGCGACAGCTTTTGCTCGCTGCTCCTTTAGGACAGAAGCGTGTGATGGCAGTAGACCCTGGTTTCGCCAATGGTTGTAAAACCTGCTGTCTCGATGCGCAGGGTAATCTGATTCATCACGAAATCGTATTTCCTCATCCTCCACGTAACAAGAAGAATGAGGCTACCGCTGCCATCCAGCGCATGGTGAAGATGTATCAGGTTGAGGCAATGGCTGTGGGTAATGGTACGGCAAGTCGTGAAACCAGCGATTGGCTGCACGAAATAAGTTATCCACACCCTGTGGATATCTATGTGGTGAGCGAGGATGGTGCTTCTATCTATTCGGCTTCGAAGATTGCGAGAGATGAATTCCCTGATGAGGATGTTACCGTTCGTGGTGCCGTGAGCATCGGGCGACGACTGATGGATCCGCTTGCCGAGCTGGTTAAGATCGACCCAAAGAGCATTGGTGTAGGACAGTATCAGCATGATGTGGATCAGACACTGCTTAAGAAGAGTCTTGATACCGTGGTGATGAGTTGTGTGAATTCGGTAGGTGTAAATCTGAATACAGCATCCCAGCATCTCCTTACCTATGTGAGTGGATTGGGACCTACTCTTGCCAAGAATATCGTTGAATATCGTCGCGAGAATGGTGCTTTTGCTTCCCGTGCTCAGTTGAAGAAGGTGCCTCGTCTGGGCCCATCTGCCTTCGAGCAGTGTGCTGGTTTCCTCCGTATTCCTGGTGCCAGGAATCCTTTGGATAATAGTGCCGTGCATCCTGAGCGTTATGCGCTGGTAGAGCAGATGGCAAAGGATCAGGGTGTTACCGTGAAGCAATTGGTTGAAGATAAATCTCTACAGAAGAAGATTGATATCAAGAAATATGTAACTGCTGAGGTGGGTATGCCTACTTTGACGGATATCATGACCGAGCTTGACAAACCGGGCTTGGATCCTCGTGGTGAGGTGGAGAAGTTTGAGTTTGAAGCAAGTATCAAGTCCATTGAAGATTTGCAGGTAGGCATGGTGGTGCCAGGTATCGTCACCAATATCACCAAGTTTGGTGCCTTTGTTGATATAGGTGTCCACAACGACGGTCTGGTTCATGTTTCCCAAATGTCTAATCGCTACATCAATGATCCAAGTGAGGTGGTAAAGCTTCATGAGCATGTGATGGTGCGTGTGGCAGAAGTAGATTTGAAGCGTAAGCGCATCGCCTTGTCGATGAAGGGCGTGAAATAAAAAAGGATATTCAGAATGAATCAGAATAATAATGGTGATGCTCTCTTGGCAGGGGGCATCACCAGAGATTGTATAGAGTCGGCATATTGCTTTATTCATCAGAAGCTCAGGGTTTTTGAATTTTCCACCAATCCTACGCAGCGTGATGATATAGAGTATGCCATCGCCCAGTATGTAGAGGGCATGAATCCTCAGCTTTACCAGTTCCTTTCGCAGGGCAGAAAGGAATTCCTTCTAGACCATGTGAATTTCGAAAAAGACATGCGTGAGGCACAGGAGAAATTAGAGGGGATGATGTAGGCATCTGTTCTCCATTTGGGGGATATTCTGTAAAAAGTAGCAAAAAGACGGGTAAATTTATAAACGAAAAATGCTAAATAGTTAGATAGTAACTACTTAGCATTTTTTTTATGTGCGCCTGATAGGACTCGAACCTACACGGCCTGAACCACTAGATCCTAAGTCTAGCGCGTCTACCAATTTCGCCACAAGCGCATTCGTGAGTGCAAAGGTACAACAAAAAAATGAATAAAAAGAAGAAATGAGCAGAAAAAAGCGGTTTTGTTCGTTTTTTACAAGAAATAATGGTACTTTTGCAGGCAAACTAAAAATAATCATGATGAAAAAAATGAATTTGTTATTGATGGCAACAATGCTGAGCGCTGCTGCCTTCGCTGGTAATGGAAAGACTTCTACCACGCTTCCTGTCGAGGGAGAGGTGGTGAAGGCATCTCATCCCATGATTCAATACATGGGACGTGTGAGCTTCGGGAAGAATCCGGATGTGGCTAGCTTCAATTTCCCAGGTACTACCATTGAGGCAAACTTCCAGGGGTCTTCCTTGAAGATGATGTGCCGTCCGATGACGGGATATTTCATGGCACAAGTTGATGGCAGTGAACCTTTTAAGGTAGGATTCAATGCAGAACGTGATTCGGTGGTTACGCTGGCTACAGCCTTGCCAAAGGGTGTGCATCATGTGAAGGTGATGTATGTGATAGAGGGATTGTTCCGCAACCCAGAGTTCCGTGGATTCGTGTTGGATAAGGGTTGTAAACTCGTTGAGGCTCCAGCTTTGTCTGAGCGAAAGATAGAGTTCATCGGTAATTCTATCACTTGCGGATATGGTGTAGAGAGCATCGAGATGAGCGATCCTTTTGAGGATGAGACGGAGAACCATTGGCTGACTTATGCCAATATCGTAAGCGATAGCCTGAAGGCGCAGCATACTTCGATCTCCCGCAGTGGTATCGGTGTATATCGCAACTATGATGGTCCTAAGACGGGTTCTGCAGAGAATATGCCTTGGCAGTATGAATATACCTTATTTAATAAGCATGATGAGAAATGGGATTTTGCCAAGTATCAGCCACAACTGGTTTGCATCAACCTAGGTACCAATGACCTTTCTACGGATAATTATGATATTCAGCTTTATGAGAAGAATTACCGCATGTTCCTTACTACCGTGAGAAGTAAATATCCTGATGCCAAGATTGTGCTCCTGACAGGACCTATGCTCGGGAAGAAGGAGAGTAGCGAGCAGAGAGCTGCCCTTGACAGAATCTGCGCAGATGCCAACAAGAGCGGTTTCACTTTGGTGAATAAGACGGTAGTGGATAAAAAAGGCAAGATAAAGAAGGCGAAGAAGCTGGGGGATAAGGAGATTTATCGCTTCGACTTCTCTTTTCAGAAAGGCGACTTGGGATATGGTGCCAGCTGGCATCCTAGCAAGTTGCAGCATCAAAAGATGGCAAAGGAATTGTTGCCATTCCTAAAGAATTTGATGAACTGGTAAGAAGGAAAATAACAGATAAAATTAAGTAGTAACAATGAACGCAAAGAATCTATTATTGTGGGCATCTCTTGCTTTTGCGATGCCTATGACGGCCCAGACTCCTCAGGAGGATTTTAAGAGAGACATTACGCTCTCAGGTAGTAACTATGTGGCTTATCGCGGACCTCAGAAGCAGTTGACTCCTGCTCCTAAAGGATACAAACCTTTCTATCTGAGCCACTATGGCCGTCATGGCTCCCGATTCATGATTGGCAAAAAGGCGTATGATGTGCCTTATTTCTCTCTGTTGAAGGCGAAGCAGGAGGGTAAATTGACCGCCAAAGGTGAGGAGACATTAGCAAAGGTGAAGATGATTCGTGAAGAGGCGAAGGGACGCGATGGCGAGTTGACTCCACTTGGTGCTTTGCAGCATCAGGGTATTACCCGAAGAATGATGGAGCGATTCCCTGAGATTTTTGCCGGTAATGCGAATATTGAGGCTCGAAGCACATTGGTTATCCGATGCATCCTTTCTATGGAGAACGGTTTGCATCAGATGCTTCGCATGAATCCGAAACTCCATATCTTCCATGATGCCAGCGATCACGACATGTATTACATGAACCAGGGCGATAGATATCTGGATAGCTTGAAGCATAGTGTGGGAAGAAGAGTGGTAAGAGAGGATTTTGCCCGAAAGCATGCCTGCTATAGCCGTGTGATGCAGGAGCTTTTCAACGACCCTGTTTGGGTGAAGCAGAATATCGACCAAAGTGATCTTAACTGGCGTCTCTATGAGATGGCAAGCTCTATTCAGGGTACAGAGTTGAGAGGTAAGGTATCTCTCTATGATCTCTTTACAGAGGAGGAGCTTTATCAGAATTGGTTGCAGAGCAATTTAGGATGGCAGGTATCTTATGGCAATTCGCCTTATACGGGCAATGTTCAGCCATTCTCTCAGCGTAATCTTCTCATGGATATCATCGAGAAGGCTGATAGCTGTATTGCTCTTCAGCATCCGGGTGCAACCTTGAGATATGGTCATGATACGATGGTCACTCCGCTCACTTGTCTTCTGAACCTGAACGGATATGGCGAGGAGATCAAGGATCCGGAGAAGGTGGCAACCCAGTGGTTTGATTATAAGATTACTCCGATGGCTACTAACCTTCAGTTTGTGTTCTATCGCAACAAGGCGAACGATGTGCTGGTGAAGGTTTTGCTTTGCGAGGATGAGGCAACACTTCCTATCAAGAGCGATATAGCACCTTATTATCACTGGAGTGATTTCAAGGCTTATTGCCTGGGGAAGCTGAAGGAATATAAGAAGTAAAAGGCGCTTTCTTTGCTGCAGCGTATATATCATATATAAAGAAAAAGGGGAACTTAAGGCAATTGATGCTTTAAGCTCCCTTTTTTTATACATCGAAATCCTTTACGGGAATTCTTTTGAGTCTCTATTGCTTTGATAACCAATCTTTGTCTTTTTTTTCTTCTTCGAAATCCTTTTCGGAGAAGAGGTTGGTTTGACCAGTTAACTCATCAATAACCTGCTGTTCGCTTTTGCCAGCATCTGGGTCGAGATTTTCTTCTGAGACTTCTGAAGAGGAAGATGCATTAGAGTCATCATTCGATGAATCATCATCGGAATCATCATCGGCTGGTGATGGCTCCGGGAATCTTGTCGGCTCCAGTTCTTCTATGCTCTCCAGCTTGAATGTCGTCAGGCGCTTACCCTTTGCCTTGAAGCTCTTCTGGGCGATGAATTGCTCGGCATCGATTTCCTCGGCAGGACGAATGGCGTCCACACCGCCATAGGTGACCTTGATGCGAGGAAATGGGGTATCGGTGAGGAGGATGAGCTTGCAGTTAGGGTTCTCACCCATGAAATTCTGATGGCGCTTGGTGGCATCCATCGTAAATCGCTTGATGTATGGATAACCCTGATTGTCGGCATCATAGAGGATGGCCGTCCATATCTTGTGCTCATCCCATTTCTCCAATCTCAGGATGTTGTCCTCGTAATGGTTGTTCACATCGAAGTTGGAGATGTAGAATTCGCCATTGTCTAATGCTACAAGGATTGAGTCATCATCGTTGAATTCTCCCAGGAATCTGCCGTTCTCATCATAATTGATGCGGTTTACATCAGGGTCGAACCATACCTTCCTTCCTCCCAGGGTGCTGTGTCCGTGGCTCTTCAATCCGATGCGGCGGATGGTGCGCTTGGTGAGCAGGTTGCCCTTGGCAGCACGTCCCTTGATGAGGATTTCAGAGAAATCTTTCTCCAGGAAGATGCTTTGGCGCTTCTTGCTCAAATCCGGTTCCATGGTCACCTTGATGATTTCTGCTTCGCCATTAGGATTGGCGGTGAAGTAGATAATGCGGCTTCCCGGAGTGCCCTGGGTGATATCGTAGAGCTTGTCGCGTGTCATAGCAGTTACGTTGAATCGCTTGATGAAGTAATCGCCCTGCTTGCCGTCGCGATATACGCAGTTGTAGATGGTTCGCTTGTCGTTCTTCTTGAACACCTGAACGTGGAGGATGTTCTTGCCCACGAATATCTTGTCGGCAACTTTGGTTACCTTGAATTTTCCATCCTTGTAGAAGATGATGATGTCGTCGAGGTCAGAGCAGTTGCATACGAATTCATCCTTCTTCAATCCTGTACCAACGAAGCCTTCCTGTCGGTTGATGTAGAGCTTCTGGTTGGCTTCCACCACCTTGGTTACCTCTATGGTATCGAAGTTTCTGATTTCGGTTCTTCTTGGATGCATCTTTCCGTACTTGCCCTTGAGATATTCAAACCAGTTGATGGTAACATCGGTCATGTGGGCGAGGTCGTTTTCGATTTCTGCCAATTCTGCCTTGATTTTCATCAGGAGTTCATCAGCCTTATCCTTGTTGTATTTCAGGATGCGCTGCATTTTGATTTCCAGGAGCTTGAGGATGTCTTCCCTTGTGATGTCACGGTGGAAGGAGTATTCCACATTTCCCTTGCCATCAACCTCTGCAGTGAAGATCTGGTCCTTGAAAGGCTCCAGTTTGGAATCGATGAATGCCACTACCTCATCCTGACTCTTGCTTTGCTCGAATTTGCGCTCCTTGTAGATGCGTTCCTCGATGAAGATGCGTTCAAGCGAAGAGAAGAAGAGCTGCTCTTCCAGCTCGCCCTTACGTATCATCAATTCGCGGCGGAGCAATCCCATTGTGCGGTCAACGCTATGTCTGAGCACATCGCTCACGGTGAGGAACTTTGGTTTGTTGTCCTCTATGACGCAGCAGTTGGGCGAAATGTTGATTTCGCAATCGCTGAAGGCATAGAGTGCATCCATCGTCTTATCCGAAGAAGTACCAGGAGTAAGATGTACGAGGATTTCTACATTCGCCGATGTGACGTCTTCTATCTTACGAGCCTTGATTTTTCCCTTTTCTACTGCCTTGGTAATGCTTTCGATGAGGCTTACCGTGGTTTTGCTGTATGGTATCTCGCTGATGACGAGCGTCTTGTTGTCGAGTTTGTCAATCTTGGCTCTTACCTTCAGAACACCACCTCTCTGCCCATCGTTGTATTTGCTTACGTCGATGGCTCCACCAGTAGGGAAATCGGGGTAGATACTGAAAGGTTCTCCCTTGAGATAGTGGATGGCTGCATCGCAAAGGTCGTTGAAGTTATGCGGCAATACCTTGCTGCTCAATCCCACGGCGATACCCTCGGCACCTTGTGCCAAAAGCAGTGGAAATTTGGCTGGCAGGGTGATAGGTTCTTTGTTTCTTCCGTCGTAGGAGAGTTGCCAATCGGTAGTTTTAGGGTTGAATACTACATCCAAGGCGAATTTAGAGAGTCGTGCCTCGATGTATCGGGGAGCGGCTGCACGGTCGCCCGTGAGGATATTACCCCAGTTACCCTGTGTGTCGATGAGCAGGTCTTTCTGTCCCATTTGTACGAGGGCATCTCCGATAGATGCATCTCCGTGAGGGTGGAACTGCATCGTATGTCCCACGATGTTCGCCACCTTGTTGTATCTTCCGTCATCCATGCGCTTCATGGAGTGGAGGATGCGTCGCTGTACGGGTTTCAATCCGTCTTCGATATGGGGTACGGCTCGCTCCAGAATCACGTACGATGCATAGTCGAGGAACCAGTTCTGATACATTCCGCTGAGGTGATGTACGGCAGAAGCATCAAAACGGTTCACCGGTTTGTAATCGGAGTGTTCTTGAGGCGTATTTTCCTCATTTATCTCGTTTTTATCTTTAATTTCGTCGCTCATATGTAGCTTTTAATACTTATTTTATTAATTTATGGCAAAAATACAACATTTTTTCGAGAAAAAAGAGTATCTTTGCCGAAAATTTGAAAAAAATAAGATTTAATCATGGCACAGGAAGATGTTTTTAAGAAAATTGTAAGCCATTGCAAGGAATATGGCTTCGTGTTCCCAAGTAGTGAAATTTATGATGGCTTGGCTGCCGTTTACGACTATGGTCAGAATGGTGTTGAGCTCAAAAACAATATCAAGCAGTACTGGTGGCAGAGTATGGTGTTGTTGCACGAGAACATTGTTGGTCTCGATGCAGCTATCTTCATGCACCCTACAGTATGGAAGGCATCTGGACACGTAGATGCTTTCAATGACCCATTGATTGATAACCGCGATTCAAAGAAGCGTTATCGTGCCGATGTGCTCATCGAGGATCACATGGCTAAGTATGAGGAGAAGATTGCCAAGGAGATTGCCAAGGCTAAGAAGCGTTTCGGCGATAGCTTTGATGAGGCTCAGTTCCGTGCAACTAATCCTCGCGTTCTGGAGAACCAGAAGAAGTTTGATGACCTCCATGCCCGCTATACTGAGGCTATGCAGGGTCCTAACCTGGAGATGTTGAAGCAGATTATCGAGGACGAGGGTATCGTTTGCCCTATCAGCGGTACCAAGAACTGGACAGACGTTCGCCAGTTCAACCTGATGTTCTCTACCCAGATGGGTGCTGCCAGCGATGCTACAAGCAAGGTATATCTCCGTCCTGAGACTGCTCAGGGTATCTTCGTAGATTACTTGAGCGTTCAGAAGACCGGTCGTATGAAGTTGCCATTCGGTATCTGCCAGATTGGTAAGGCTTTCCGTAACGAGGTTGTTGCCCGTCAGTTCGTATTCCGTATGCGTGAGTTCGAGCAGATGGAGATGCAGTTCTTCTGCCAGCCTGGTACTGAGATGAAGTGGTTTGAGTATTGGAAGAAGGTTCGTCTGGCTTGGCATGAGGCACTGGGCATGGGTAACGAGAACTACCGTTATCATGATCACGAGAAGCTGGCTCACTATGCTAATGCTGCTACCGACATCGAGTTCAAGATGCCATTCGGCTTCAAGGAAGTGGAGGGTATCCACAGCCGTACCAATTTCGACCTTTCTCAGCACGAGAAGTACAGCGGCCGCTCTATCAAGTACTTCGATCCAGAGAAGAACGAGAGCTATGTACCTTACGATGTAGAGACATCTATCGGTGTAGACCGTATGTTCCTCAGCGTAATGTGCCACTCTTACTGCGAGGAGAAACTGGAGAATGGCGAGACACGTGTTGTTTTGCGTTTGCCAGAGGCTTTGGCACCTGTTAAGTGTGCTGTGTTCCCATTGGATAAGAAGTATGGTTTGCCAGAGTTGGCACATGAGATTGTTGACGAGTTGAAGTTCCACTTCAACACTCACTATGGCGATCCTAAGGATTCCATCGGTAAGCGTTATCGCCGTCAGGATGCCATCGGTACTCCATTCTGTATTACCGTTGACCACGAGACTCCAAATGATCATAAGGTAACTCTCCGTTATCGTGATACCATGGAGCAGGAGCGTGTTGCAATCTCTGATCTCCGCAGCATCATCGAGGAACGCGTAAGTATTACTAGCGTATTAAAGAAACTTGGTAATGAAATTAAGAATTTCTAAATATCTCTTCTTGCTCATGATGGCAGTATTCGCACTGTCATCATGTAGCGAGGATGACAACACCGTAGATGAGTATGCAAACTGGCAGGAGCGTAACGAGAAGGCTTTTGCCGATACTTTGGCGTATGCCCGTCAGCAGATAGCCAACGGCAGCGATGAATGGAAGGTGATACTCAACTGGTCGTTGCAAAACCAGACGCCTAACAAGGATGCCAACGGTAATACAGTTTCTCTTACTTACAAGGATGTTGATTATATCGTTGTTCATGTTCTGGATAAGGGCAAGGGTAGCGGCTGTCCGATGTATACCGATTCAGTGAAGGTGAGCTATCGTGGTAGAATGCTGGGTACAGATACTTATCCTGCTGGTTATGTATTTGATAAGACCTTTGATGGCACATACGATAAGACGACTGCTCAGGTTGCAACTTATGCGGTAAATGGCCTTGTGGATGGTTTTACCACTGCATTGCTCAATATGCATATAGGCGACCGCTGGATGGTTTACATGCCATATCAGTTGGCTTATGGCACAACCCAGAGTTCGAGTAGCACAATTCCTGCCTATTCAATGCTTCGCTTTGAGATAGTATTGGACAGCTACTACCGCATTGGTCAGGTAGTACCTGGTTCGAGAGCAGTAGAAGCAGGCAAGAAGCAGGGTACTTGGATTACTGAGTAAGGATTTCATAAATTACACCTTATTTATATATATAGGGCTCATATCTATTATATATGGGAGTTCATACCTTAATTATTTATATAGGGAAATAAAGAGGAGCGTTCCTGAGATTGCATGATATGGCATTCTCAGGAACGTTTCTTTTTTGTGTTAATAGACCTTTCTGATGTGTTAACAAGTGTTTGTGTTCGCACACAAATCTTTGATTTACGTCAAAAAATGTTGGATTCATGCATTTTTTATGGGAAAAAGTATTGCAGTTTCAAAAAATAGTTGTACCTTTGCATCAGAAAAAATAAGTTTTAGGTTTTTAGTTAGGTAATAGATTTTATAGGTTTAGTTTTTAGGTTTAAGGTTGTTAGTTTTTTTATATTAGGTGTTAGTTAAGGTAAAGAAAGATTGTTTATTCAAGGACGACAGGTATTTAGTTTGTTAGGTTAAATAGGTTGTTTATTCTAGGTTAATGACAGTACTGTCCCGCTTCGGTGGGAGATAAGTTTTGGGAAAAACAAAGGTACGAAACATGTATTAAAAAAAAATAAAAATGGCGATTCCTTTTTGGAGTCGCCTTTTTTGCGTTTAAATTATAAATAGGTTACGTTTAAATCATAAATTGATAGATTTTACGTTTTACTCATAAATAGATTGTGTAAATTCATAAATAGAAGAAAAAATGCTATTCAAGAATAAGACAGATTATCTGATGGAGTCTATCCGCTTAGGGCGCCCGATGACAGGCGGTGAGAAGCTGAATCTCATCGCTGGTTTGAGTGTACCCTCCATGCTGGCACAGATTTCTACCGTGCTGATGTTCTTTATTGATGCTTCGATGGTGGGGCATCTAGGCGCTGAGGCTTCGGCAAGTATAGGAATTATCGAGTCAACAACCTGGTTGATAGGTAGCTTGCTGAGTGCAGCAGCCACCGGTTTCTCGGTGCAGGTAGCTCATTTCATTGGTGCCAACGACCTGGTGAAGGCTCGCCAGGTATATCGTCATGCCCTGATATGTGGAGTGGCTTTCAGCCTCTTAGTTACGCTTATCGGTGTAGGCATTCATTCCCATCTGCCTTATTGGCTGGGTGGAGGTGAGGACATCGCTCCCAATTCCTCTCGCTATTTCCTGATTTACAGTCTAGTATTGCCGTTTGTGTTCCTGTATCATATTTCCGAGATGATGCTCAAGTCGGCAGGCAATATGCATACGCCCAGCATCATGGCTGTATTGATATGCCTGTGTGACGTGGCTTTCAATTATCTCTTTATTTATATTATGAAGATGGGTGTGGTGGGAGCAGCGATGGGTACGGCTTTGGCGTATATCAGCATCTCTTTGCCCAATCTCTATCTTTCGGCATTCAGAAACCGTCTGCTCAATTTCCGTCAGGATAGGGTACCGTTCAGATGGGTAGAGGAATATGTAAGGCACGCCTGCAAGATAAGTATCCCGATAGCCATACAGAATATCCTGATGAGCGGTGCGCAGATAGTGAGCACCATGATTGTGGCACCATTGGGCAATATTGCCATTGCTGCCCATTCGTTTGCCATCACTGCTGAGAGCCTTTGTTATATGCCGGGTTACGGTATCGGCGACGCTGCATCTACGCTTGTGGGGCAGACGCATGGTGCCGGACGCGTGGATCTCTGCAAGAATTTTGCTTATATGACGGTAGGATTGGGCATGGGAGTGATGGCATTGATGGGCGTAGTGATGTATGTCTTTGCGCCGGAGATGATAGGGGTGCTGTCACCGGTTGAGAGTATTCGGGAACTGGGTACAGTCTGCCTCCGAATCGAGGCATTTGCAGAGCCTTTCTTTGCTGCGAGTATCGTGACCTATAGCGTTTGCGTGGGTGCGGGCGATACGATGAAGCCTGCCGCCATCAACTTGAGCACGATGTGGCTGGTGCGCCTTACCCTGGCTTACGGGCTTTCGAAAAGCTATGGCTTGGAGGGAGTTTGGATAGCTATGGCTACGGAGCTTACCTTCCGTGGCATCCTCTTTCTTATCCGCCTCTTCCGTGGCTCATGGATGAAGAGCTTCCAATGTTAGTTTTATGTTAAGATTGCAGGCATTTGGAAAGATAATCTTCCAAATGCTTGCAAATCTTTTAATTTTTATGTAATTTTGCAGCAGAAATAGCAAATAATTACATATTTATTAATAAACAGAGAAGAATGAGATTAAGAAAAATTTTCGCAGCAGCACTGTTGCTGCTCTCTGTGGGAACAGCGATGGCGCAGCAGATGCCACCTATCCCAGTGGATAAGAATGTGAAGATTGGTCATCTTGACAATGGATTGACCTATTACATTCGCCACAACAGTTATCCTGAGCATGTAGCCAGCTTCTATATCGCCCAGAAAGTAGGTTCCATTAATGAGAACGATGACCAGCGCGGTTTGGCTCACCTCCTTGAGCACCTTGCCTTCAATGGTACTGAGCACTTCAAGGACAATACCCTCCAGAACTATCTGCAGAGCATCGGTGTGGAGTATGGCCGTAATCTGAACGCTTATACCAGTGTTGACAAGACCGTTTATTACTTCACCGATGTGCCTACTGCCCGCGTTTCTGCCGTAGATTCATGTATGCTCATCCTGAAGGATTGGAGCAATGGCATCTCGCTTACCACCAAGGCCATCGAGGATGAGCGCGATGTGGTTCACAACGAGTATCGCATGCGTATGGTAGGTCAGCAGCTCATGTTGGAGCGTGCTCTCCCTAAACTCTATCAAGGCGAGAAGTATGGCTATCGTCTGCCTATCGGTTTGATGAGCGTTATCGACGGATGTAAGCCTGAAACACTCCGTGCTTACTATCGTAAGTGGTATCGCCCGGATAATCAGGCTATTATCGTTGTTGGTGATGTAGACGTTAACCATATTGAGGGCAAGATTAAGGAGCTTTTCTCAGGCATTAAGGTGCCTAAGGATGCTGCTAAGGTGATTCCTGTTCCTGTAGCTGATAACGATACAGCCATCTACGTAGTGGATAAGAACAAGGAGCAGCAGTATGACATCATCAACATCATGATGAAGAACGAGACAACTCCCGATTCATTGAAAGGTACTTTGCCATATCTGCTTGAGGGTTACTTGAAGAATGTGGCAACCTCTATGCTCAATGCTCGTTTTTCTGAGATGGCCCGTGAAGCAGATTGTCCATTCCTGCAGGGAGGTAGTGATATTGGCAACTATCTGGTTTCCTGTACAAAGGATGCTTTCTCAGTGTTAGGCGTGGCTAAGCCGGGCAAGGTGAAGGAGGCATATGCTGCCTTGATGCGCGAAGCTAAGCGCGTGCATGATTTCGGCTTTACGGCTTCTGAATATCAGCGTGCCAAGGACGAATTCATGAGTCATGTTGACAAGACTTACGAGAACCGTGCCAAGATGAAGAATGAGCAGTTTACCACTCAGTATGTTGACCATTTCATCTCTAACGAGCCAATTCCTTCTGTAGAGGATGAAACTCAGATCTATAAGATGGTAGTGCCACGCCTTTCTGTAGATGTGGTTAACAGTGCCGTGAAGCAGTTGATCTGTACTACCGATACCAACCTTGTAAGCATGGTGTTCATGCACGAGGCAGAGGGTGCCGTTTATCCTACCGAACAGGAACTTGCCGACATCGTGAAGCAGGTGCGCAGCGAGAAGCTTGAGGCTTATGTGGACAATGTGAAGCAGGAGCCGCTGATGGCTCAGGTACCTAAGGCAGGCAAAATCAAGAAGACTGAGGAGAACAAGCAGTTGGGCTTCAAGAAGCTTACCCTCTCCAACGGAGCCAAAGTAATTATCAAGAAGACAGACTTCAAGGACGATGAGATTCAGTTTGCAGCTTCTGCCAACATCGGTTATGCAGCTTATCAGAATGACCCTATCAATGCGCAGAATGCCAGTGCCGTATGGGGATTGAGCGGTTTGGGCGAATTCTCTAGCAATGATTTGGAGAAGGCACTTGCCGGCAAGCAATGTGGTGTAGATTTCTCTTTCTCTACCTTCCGTCACGGTTTGAGCGGTACTACCACTCCTAAGGATCTTGAGACGATGATGCAGCTGGTTTATCTCAATATGACCAATGTTACTAAGGATCAGAAGGCATTCGACAATATGAAGAATACCTATACTACAGTTCTTGCCAACAAGAGCAATAACCCTGGGCTTGTATATCAGGACTCAGTACAGAGCACCCTTTACCTGGGTAGCAAACTGGCTCGCATTCCTGAGGCTTCCGACATCCAGAGCATCGATTATGATGCCTGTCTCGAAATGTGGCATCAGCTCTACAGTAATGCCAAGGATTTCACTTTCTACTTTGTAGGCAACTATGATGAGAAGGTGCTCCTCCCACTCATCGAGCAGTATATTGCATCTCTCCCTAACCAGGGCATGAAGATTAAGATCAAGAACCAGCCAATGCCTTGTGCTACAGGCAAGGTGAGCAATGTATTCACTAAGGCTATGGAGAATCCTCAGAGCCAGGCTCGCGAGATGTGGTTTGCCAAGATGCCTTATACCCAGAAGAGCAGTGTACTGGCAGATATGGCTGCACGCCTCCTGGAGATGAAGTATCTGCGCAGCATCCGCGAGGAGTTGAGTGCTGCTTATTCTGCAGGTGCCAACTATGGTGTCTTCTTCGATGTAAACAACAAGGTGCAGGTTACCATCAACGGTATGGCTCAGCTGAATCCGGAGAAGGCAGATGTTGCCATCCCATGCTTCTTCAAGGGTATGGACGAGGTGATTGCCAAGGTTGATGCTGACGATTTGCAGAAAGTAAAGGAGATTCTCTTGAAGCAGGCTGGCGTGGATGAGAAGACCAACGGTTACTGGATTCAGACCTTGGGTATGTTCGACCTTCACAAGGTTGATGATTACAGCAACTATAAGAATCTCGTGAAGTCAATCGATGGCGCTCAGATTTCCGACTTCCTCAAGAATGTTATCTTGAAGAGTGGCAATCATGTAGAGGTTATCATGAAGGGCGAGAAGAACAAGTAATTCTGATTTGGATACCTGGATATTAGATAGAAAATGAAAAAATCCCGTTGTACGTACCATGCAAGATGGACGACAACGGGATTTTAACTTTTGTTTTTCCCAAAAATTTCAGTTCCTCTTAAAATTTAAGAGTCGTTCTGAAAAATCTCTCTCATTTTCAGTTTTCGGGGTTCTGTTTCCCTAAATCATTCTTTCTCCTTGTTGGGAAAAATAGATTCAGCAGAATCTCTCAACCGAATGTCATTCTGAAAATAATCTCTTTCTAAGAAGAATCTTGTCTCTTGTTCGCTAAAAATCAAAAGACTTAATCTCTTCTTCTTGCCTTAGAGGCAAGCGCCTCGCGGCGTTCATTAAGAATCTGCTGGCATCTGTCGATTGCCTGATTCTGATTCTCTGAATTTACCTTAATTAAATCATTCATAACCTGTTGTGATTTGTTTAAACGTTGCAAAGATAGGATATTCTGTTCATTTTCGGGGACACTTTTTGATAAAATATGTCTATTTTTCGTTCTTTTTTGATTTATGTCAAAAAAATGTGCAATCGTTGACACAAAATCGTCACATTTCGTTCGTTTTATGCAACATTTATGCAACAAATTAAACCTTTTCTCCTGTTTTTCATCTATTATAATAGTTTTTCCTCATTTATGATGGGAAATATGAAAGTGAAGAAAGCGAATGATATAAGAGAATTAGATTTAAACAAATAAATAGAAAGTAAAAATGAAAAAGGTATTTCTTTTCGCTGCCCTTGTGCTTGCATGCACAGCTGGCAGCAATGCTAGCGCTATGAACGAAGCTGCGCTGAATGCTTCCAATTCTGAGTTGATGCCGGTTAAGAAGTCAACTAAGAAGACTACTAAGAAGTCAACCAAGAAGACTACTAAAAAAACTTCTTCCAAGAAGACGACAGCTAAGAAATCTACTGCTTCTGCGTCTACAGCATCTGCAGCTCCTACTACTTCTTCTGCTGCAGCGACCAATACTACCGCTAATAATACTTCTGCTACCGTCAATTCGGCAGCAACCGTAGCAGGCGTATTGGGCGCTATCCTGGGTGGTAGCAATGCTGGTAATGGCAGCAACTCAAGCAGTAATGCAGGAAGTATAATCAACGGAATCCTGAACAATGTAATCGGTTCGGGTACATTTAAGCAGGCAGACCTCTGCCATACCTGGAAGTACAGCAAGCCAGGGTGCGCCTTCACCTCAGAGAACCTGCTGGCTAAGGCGGGTGGCGAGATTGCTGCCAGCAAGGTTGAGAATAAGCTGGAAGGTTATTACAAGAAGTTTGGATTCAGCAGTTCCAATACCTACTTCACCTTTAATACCGATGGTACTTTCTCTGCCAAGATTGACGGCAAGGCATGGAATGGCACCTATACCTTTGATGAGAAGACTCATGCCATCCAGCTGAAGGGCCTTCTGCTGAGTGCTTCGGGCTATGTCACCAAGACAACCAATGGCATCAGTCTTCTCTTCGACCAGAAGAAGCTGCTCAATCTCATCAAGGCCCTCAGTGCCTTCAAGGGCAGCTCTACATTGAGCGCCGTAGGCAGTATCGCCAACAATTATGATGGTATGCGTGTAGGTTTCGAGATGACAAAGTAATATAATCTTTATTTAAAAAACAATAAAGCCGTCCTCTTCTAATGATATGAGGGCGGCTTTTTATTTCGTGTTTTATATCTTGGCTTATCGCTTTTGCGGTTTAATATATTTCCTATTTCACCTCAATCAGGAGCGGATTCTTCAATGCATCCAGATAATCCTTGATGCGGATTTGCCATTCGGCATAGCTTCTTACATCATATTTGCTCCATGCTGCACCGAAGTAGTAGCTGTATTTCTCCCCATTCTTCAAGCCACGCTTCAAGCCGAGGGCATGACCGGTGGCTCCATCGTGTTTCTTGTCGAAGAGCTGATAGTAGGTATGGTCGATGCCTTCCGGAAAGAGAACTCCCACATATACTTGAGAATTGTTCACCTCGATATTGTCCGTAGGGTCAGCATAGCTTACGTAATCCTTGGCGAAGGTCTTGCTCTCGGTATCCTCCTCGTGGATTGGGAAACCGGTGGCGAAATCGGTAGGAGTGGTCAAGCCGTCGTACCATACGGTCATCTTGTTGAAGTTGCTGCCCTTGTCGAGCGAGATGATGCGGTGCTCCACCACGTTCTTCATATCGCCCACGGTAGATGGGTTGTAAGTCAGTTCTACGGTGAAGCGGAGCGGACCGTTATCCAGAATCTTGTAATCCTTGTAGCAGTAAGGCAAAATCTGATTCTTGCCCAACATCAGGCTTGGTGCACCAAGGCCCAATGTGGCTCCCACACGGTAGGGATCCAATCCGTTGCCATGGTCGAGATGGAAGGAGGTGAGGATATCCGTCTCTCGTGATTCTGTCTGAAGAGCCTTGATTTGCTTGGCAAGAGCAGCTGCCTTTGCTGCGTTCTTCTCTGCCTTCTGCTTCTTCTGCAAGGCTCTCACCTTGGCATCAATCTTATCGCCCTTGATATTTCCGTTCATATCCTTGATGTATCGCTCGTAAACCACGGTATCCGGAGTATTCTTCACCCAGATGTCGGTACCGAAGGAACGCTCGCCGGTCTTCTGCAGGGCAGGGCCATATACGCGGTAGGCGCATCTGTCGTTCTCCCATGCGATATCGTCTTTTCTTATCTTATAGAGAGCACCGGTGGTCCAAGTCTTCTGCTGGTAAGGCTTGCCGATGGATACGTAGTAAGTGGTGGATCCGTGAGGACGTATGCTTGCATCAATGAGCAGAAAGCCGTCGTGAGTAATCTGCGAGCCAATCTGCTGTCCTCGTTTGTTCTTCACGATGTAAGCCTCTCCCTTTTTAGGGGCAGCATTGCCCAGTTTCGCCTTCACCTCGTTCATGCTGAGGGAGATAAGCTCTGTGCGTGATGCGGAAGTAGGATTGCTTACCACGATAGTGGCTTGCTGAGCATGGCAGTAGTTAGAACCTGCCAAAGCCAGGAGCATCATCAGGCTCTTGACCGTGGTGCCCTTCATCATTTTTCCATGAATCTTTTTCATTTTGATTTGTTTGTTTTTATTTAATACGAATGAATAGTTGTAGATACTGAATAAAGATTTCTCGCAGTTTTGTAGAAAGAACTGCGAGAAATGCCTTTTATTCTTCTATAACAGAGATATCCATGCTGATATCCTCCTTAGGTCTATCACCACGCAATGTTTCGCAGTTCTGAATCTTCTCTACGATGTCAAGTCCTTCCTCCACTTCACCGAAAACGGTGTATTGGTTATCGAGGAAAGGTGTTCCGCCTACTTCAGTGTAAGCCTTCTGCTGCTCCTCGGTAAACTTTGGGTAACCCTGCTCCTTGCAGCGCTTCTTGGTTTCATCCACCAGTTTATCCTGTAGTTTCATTAAGCCTTCGCGGTCGCGGTTGCGGCGGAAGTTCATAATTTCATCATGATGCTCCTTGGCAAGCTGGTTGAAGATATTCTGCTCCATCTGCATGCCCATCTGCTTCTCCATCTGTTTCAGTTCGTTCTGCTTGTAGGTCTTTCCCCATACAATATAAAACTGGCTGCCGCTGCTCTCACGGTTAGGGTTCACCTCGTCGCCAAGGCGTGCAGCGCTCAAGGCACCACGCTTGTGGAAAAGTTGTGGATAAACGAACTCGGCCGGGATAGTGTAATCAGGTCCGCCCGTGCCCAGCATTTTGCCTTTAGGAGCGCCCTTGCTCTCTGGGTCACCGCCCTGGATCATGAAATCCTTGATGACACGGTGGAAGAGTGTGCCATCGAAATATCTCTCCTTTGCCAACTTGATGAAGTTGTCACGATGCTGAGGTGTCTCGTCGTAGAGGCGAACCTTGATGTCGCCCTCTGATGTCTTTATCAATACTTTAGCCATAATAATTTATAATCAGTATATTTTATTAATCGGTATATGTCGTAATCAGTATGTTTTTTACCTTTTTATTTTTCGTAATACTCATTCCACTGCTTCATAGCCTCCTGCCAGTCGGTCTGTTCACCGCTGGCTACAGCTTCCTTCTGTCTCTCAGCCTCGTCGCGAGCCTTGTCTCTTGCACGTTTTGCCTTCATAGCCTCGATGGTGGCATCGTCGAGAATCTGGATAGCTCCACGCTTGATGGCATCCTGCAGTTCCTCCTCGCCGAAAGCCTTGCCAGGCTCATTGAAGTCAGAGATATTGAATTCATAATCCACGCGAAGGTCGTGGCGTATCATTTTCTGTTGTAAACGGTTGCCTGCGTTCTTGAGTCGCAGCAACTTGCCGATTTCTTTGATTTCTCCTGCTGAGTATTTATTTCTTCCCATTAATATGATTTGATATTATTATTTCTGTGTGCAAAATTAAGCATAATCCTCGATAAAACCAAGAAAAGTTTCAAGGAATTCACAAAAGAGTCCTTTTCTCCTTTTACTTTTTTGCCCTTTTTACTTTTTTCTCCTTTTGCCTTTTTACCTTTAAATCACTTCCATGCCTTCTTCTGGTTCAGCTCTATCAGACGGTCGAATTCAAAATCGGCTTTGATTTTATCCAATATTCTCTTTACGATGATATTCATCACGCTTCCTTTGCTGTAGTTGGCAGAGCACATGAAGTTTACTCGTCCCTCCTTGACAAGCTGGCAGGCTGTTTTCTGTTTATCCTCGTTATCATATACAGCAATCGAGTGGCCGCCATGTTCCTTTACCATCTTCATGCAAGGCACATCGGTTTCTCCATCTCCGAAGTATATCATTCGGGGGAAAGGGATAGGGCGCTTTTCGTCGGGGATATACTGGTTCACTCTTCTGTTGTCGCTCACCTGTTTGATACCTTTGTTGATTTTGAAGAGGAATTGCGTTTTGGTAGTATAGTCTACGGCTACGGCTGGCCAATAGGCGATTCCCTCCTTGTTGTAGAGAAAGGAGCAGGCGTAGATGTTCTCAAATTCGTGGGCGATAGGTGTACCCTCTATCATCTCCTTCAGTCCCGAGGAGTTGATGTAGTGCTTTACGTCCAGTCCGATACTGTTGCCATATTCATTCACGAGCGAAAACCATTGTTTTACGCCGCGGAACAGTTCTACATCCTTGCCGAATTTCTGAAAAGATTCCCGGGTGAGCGAGATATTGTTCTTCTTGGCTTCGTCGAGCATCAGATACATATAGGTCAAAATGCCGTTGGCATCCTTACCCTCTGCAAACTTTCTGTTTTTCTCCCAGAACTCGTCTTTTGTCTTGCCTGTAGCCTGTATGAATCCAAACTCCTGCATATTGCCCGGCGACAGTGTGCCGTCGAAATCATAAACCAGCGCTACCTGTGGTCTCTTCTTTGCCATATCTCGTTCTCCTTTCTTTTATATTTACCCTAAACTATCTATCTCTTTTTGGGGCGATGTTCTTTCTCCCTTAATTTGCAAATATACATAATTTTCAGCGAATTAGCAAACTATTGGGATATAAAAAAACATAATGAAACAAAAAAGGCGTACAAAACCCATTTCTAAGCATTGTACGCCTTTATTATAATATTAGTCTATTACTTAACTTCTTCGAAATCTGCATCCTGTACGTCTTGGGTGCCATCGTTACCGCCCTGTGCCTGCTGACCGCCCTGTGCACCCTGAGGACCTGCCTGCTGGCCGCCCTGATACATCTGCTGAGAAGCAGCCTGCATGACGGTGTTCAAGTTGTTGATAGCAGAATCGATGGCTGCAACATCACCAGCCTTGTGAGCATCCTTCAACTGCTGCAATGCCTGCTCGATGCCTGGCTTCTTGTCTGCAGGAATCTTATCACCGTTATCCTTCAAGAAGTTCTCGGTGGTGAAGATCATACTGTCTGCCTGGTTCATCTTGTCGATTTTCTCGCGCTCAGCCTTATCAGCAGCAGCGTTCTGCTCTGCCTCTGCCTTCATGCGGTTGATCTCGTCCTCGCTCAAGCCAGATGAAGCCTCGATGCGGATGCTCTGCTCCTTACCGGTAGCCTTATCCTTAGCTGATACGTTCAAGATACCGTTGGCATCGATATCGAAAGTAACCTCAATCTGAGGAACACCACGGCGAGCTGGAGCAATACCTGTAAGGTTGAACTGACCGATGCTCTTGTTCTGAGCTGCCATTGGGCGCTCACCCTGCAATACGTGGATGGTAACCTCTGTCTGGTTATCAGCTGCTGTAGAGAATACCTCGCTCTTCTTGCAAGGGATAGTAGAGTTAGCATCGATGAGCTTGGTCATTACACCACCCATAGTCTCGATACCGAGAGTCAATGGAGTAACGTCGAGCAATACGATGTCACCAACACCCTCTTCCTTGTTCAGGATGGCACCCTGGATAGCTGCACCTACTGCAACAACCTCATCTGGGTTAACACCCTTAGAAGGCTCCTTGCCGAAGTAGTTCTTAACGAGTGTCTGAACGGCTGGGATACGGCTTGAACCACCAACCAGGATAACCTCGTCGATATCTGATGTAGAGAGCTTAGCATCACGAACGGCATTCTGGCAAGGTACCAAGCAAGCCTGAATCAGGTTGTGAGCCAACTGCTCGAACTGTGCACGGGTCAAAGTCTTAACCAAGTGCTTTGGCATACCGTCAACGGCTGTGATGTATGGCAAGTTGATTTCGGTAGATGTAGAGCTTGACAACTCAATCTTTGCCTTCTCAGCTGCCTCCTTCAAGCGCTGCATGGCCATAGGATCCTTGCGGAGATCTACGCCTTCCTCTGCCTTGAAACCATCAGCCAACCAGTTGATGATTACCTGGTCGAAGTCATCACCACCCAGGTGAGTATCACCATTGGTAGAAAGTACCTCGAATACGCCGCCACCGAACTCAAGGATAGAGATATCGAATGTACCACCACCCAGGTCGAATACGGCAATCTTCATATCCTTGTTGGCCTTGTCAACACCGTAAGCCAAAGCTGCGGCTGTAGGCTCATTTACGATACGCTGAACGTTCAAACCTGCAATCTGACCAGCCTCCTTAGTAGCCTGACGCTGAGAGTCAGAGAAGTAAGCAGGAACTGTGATGACTGCATCTGTAACCTCCTGTCCGAGATAATCCTCTGCAGTCTTCTTCATCTTCTGGAGAACCATTGCAGAAATCTCCTGTGGAGTATATTTGCGACCCTCGATTTCAACACGTGGATAACCACCCTCGTTTACTACTGTATAAGGCATTGCCTCAGCCTCTTTCTGGCTCTGAGCGTATGTCTCACCCATGAAACGCTTGATAGAATATACTGTGTTCTTAGGGTTTGTGATGGCCTGACGCTTAGCAGGATCACCTACCTTGCGGTCACCATCCTTAACGAAACCTACTACTGATGGAGTAGTACGCTTACCTTCACTGTTAGCGATTACAACTGGTTCGCTACCTTCGAAAACGGCAACACAACTGTTTGTGGTACCCAAGTCAATTCCAATTACTTTTCCCATGATTATATCTTTTTTTTATTTTTTCGTTATTAATATTGTTATTTATCTCATGAATCGCTGCCTTCGGGGAAGTCTGCCGAAGATATGCATCTGTCGGGAACCTCCTGAACTCAGCGTTCACGCTTTCCTTAATAACAAAGCATGTGCCAAGGGAATTTTAGTTCAAGGTGGCTGACAAGGTGTCAGATGATGCTGACAAAATAAAAGGAATCAAGATATAGGAGGCGATAAAATGTCGCATTCCCAATCTTGATTCCTCTATATATAATAAGGTGTAAAACCTTATCTTACTTTATTTCTGCTCCTTGGCAGCAAGTGCTTCGCGAACCTTAGTCTCCAGTTCGTCGAGAAGTTCAGGGTTATCCTTGAGCAATGCCTTGCAGGCATCGGCACCCTGTCCGAGTTTAGAACCGCCATAGCTATACCAGCTGCCGCTCTTTTCGATGATGTCGTTGGCTACTGCCAGACCGAATACCTCACCGGCACGGCTGATGCCTTCGCCAAACATGATGTCGAACTCAGCCTTGCGGAAAGGAGGAGCCACCTTGTTCTTCACAACCTTTACGCGAACCAGATTACCTACTACCTCATCGCCATCCTTGATGGCTGTTGCCTTGCGGATATCCAAACGCACTGATGCATAGAACTTCAATGCATTACCACCGGTGGTTGTCTCTGGGTTGCCGAACATAACACCAATCTTCTCGCGCAACTGGTTGATGAAGATGCAGGTAGTGTTGGTCTTGCTGATGGTAGAAGTGAGCTTGCGGAGAGCCTGACTCATCAATCGAGCCTGTAGACCTACCACATTGTCACCCATATCGCCTTCGATTTCCTTCTTAGGAGTCAAGGCGGCTACAGAGTCAACAACTACGATGTCTACAGCAGCAGAACTGATCAGCTGGTCTGCAATCTGTAGCGCCTGCTCACCGTTATCCGGTTGTGAAATCCACAAGTTATCAACATCAACGCCCAATTTAGCCGCATAGAAACGGTCGAAAGCGTGCTCTGCATCAATGAAAGCAGCGATACCGCCAGCCTTCTGAGCCTCTGCGATGGCATGGATAGCCAATGTTGTCTTACCGGAAGATTCCGGACCATAAATTTCGATGATACGTCCCTTAGGATAACCGCCTACGCCCAGTGCATTGTCGAGAGCGATACTGCCTGTAGGGATAACTTCGATATTCTCAACGTGCTCATCGCCGAGTTTCATGATAGAGCCCTTACCGAAGTCCTTTTCTATCTTTGCCATGGCTGCCTGAAGGGCTTTCAGCTTGCCTTCATTGGGATTCAATTTTCCCTCTTGCATTTCTTTTGCCATATCTTATTTAGTTTAAAGTTTAGTCAATTTCCAAATCGCCATCAAACACCTCGTGCCATGGCAATCCCTGCTTGTTGAGCTGCTCCATGAATGGATCTGGATCGAACTCCTCTACGTTCCAAACGCCTGGCTTCTTCCAGATGCCCTTGAGGAACATCATGGCACCAATCATGGCTGGCACACCAGTGGTGTAGCTTACGCCCTGCATACCGGTTTCGTTGTAAGCCTCCTGGTGCTTGCAGTTGTTGTAAACGTAGTAGGTGCGCTCCTTGCCATCCTTCTTACCACGGATGCGGCAACCGATAGATGTTTCGCCATCATAGTTCTCACCGAGATCCTGTGGGTTAGGCAATACGGCCTTGAGGAACTGCAATGGAACAATCTTTACCTTGGCTGTCTTGCCGGAACCGTCAGCCAATGGAGCCTCGTACTCGATTTCGTCGATACGGCTCATGCCGAGGTTCTGAATGCAGTCGAGGTAGGTGAGATACTGCTGACCGAAGGTCATCCAGAAGCGTGCCTCCTTGATGGTAGGGTAGTTCTTTACCAGGCTCTCCAACTCCTCGTGGTGCATCAGATAGCTCTCGCGAGGACCGATGTTAGGGTAGGTGAGAGGCTTGTGGATAGAGAGAGGGTCGGTTTCGATCCATTCGCCATCCTTATACCAGAGTCCCTTCTGGGTAATCTCGCGGATATTGATTTCAGGGTTGAAGTTGGTTGCGAAAGCCTTGTGATGGTTTCCGGCGTTGCAATCCACGATGTCGAGCACCTCAATCTCATCGAAGTGATGCTTGGCAGCGTATGCGGTGAAGATGCCGGATACACCTGGGTCGAAGCCGCAACCGAGGATAGCGCAGAGACCTGCCTGCTCGAACTTATCCTTGTAAGCCCACTGCCATGAGTACTCGAAGTGAGCCTCGTCCTTTGGCTCATAGTTAGCGGTATCCATATAGTTGCAACCGCAAGCCAGACAAGCATCCATGATGGTGAGATCCTGGTAAGGCAAAGCGAGGTTGATGACAAGTTCAGGCTTGTAGCTATTGAAGAGAGCCTTCAACTGCTCAACGTCGTCGGCATCCACCTCAGCTGTCTGAATATCCATCTTGTAGCCTTTTGCGTGGATATCCTTAACTAGCTTATCGCACTTTTCTTTGCGACGGCTAGCAATCATAAACTCGGTGAAAACGTCCTGGTTCTGGACGATTTTGAAGGCAGCCACGGTAGCCACGCCACCTGCGCCAATCATAAGTACTCTACTCATTTTTTATCTTTAATGTTAAGTGTTTAATGTTTACTTTATCTCATTTGCCGAAATTCCCAGGGCATTCATGAGCGAATATCCGAGAATCTCCTGTCTGAAGTTGCCGCCTGGCATGGGCTGCATGGCAAAGAGGGTGATGCGCTTGTCATCGTCATCTACCTTGCGGAGTATCTCGCGGAGTCGGTCGTAGGCATCTCCATTCTCCGAATTTGGGATTACCATCACTCGCTTCACCTCCTTGGCGTTGCATACGGTGCGTGCCACATCTACGAGGAAGTCATCCTTGCCTACCATCTTCTCCTCTGTAGGATAAGAAGAGATGATGAATTCTCCGAGCTTATCATCCTTGAAAGCCTGAGCGTTCAGATCCTTCTCATAGTTGGCAGGGCGGAAGTTCTTCATCGCCATCGACTGTTTGTCGTGGATAAGCACAACCTGTGTCTCGTGCTCGCCCTCTCTCAGACCTCCGTCAAGGGCAATGCAGACTGCCCATTGTGCCATATCGGCTGGTTGGATGCGACGGTTAATCATTCGTTCGAAGTTGACTATCAGGTCGAAAGCCACTCGGTCGATATAGTCGGCATCAGCGATAATTACATTCTCGCTCCATTTTATATTGTTTGTATCTAATGTATTCATTGGTGCAAAAATTAAGCAAACGAGCATGATGAAAGCTGCTTTCAAATTGTCGAGTGCAGATTATTTCTGCAAATTTACGAATAAATTTCGTAATTAAGGCATTTTGAAAATATAAAATAATAAAAAAGATAGTATTTTCATCATTTCTTCATTTGATGGAATACTATCTTCTGTATTTTATGTGATAATCCGGGGCTTCTTCCTCCTATCCTCCGAAGTTTCTCATGCAATCATCTTCGCCAGATAATGTCCGGCGAGAACGGCGATAAGTCCCAGCGCCAGACTTCCGAAGAGATAGAACATCATATAGAGGTAATTTTCCTCCTTCATCAATCCCGCCCCCTCGTTCATGAAGGTCGAGAAGGTGGTGAATCCTCCGCAGAACCCCGTGGTGAGCAGCAGTTTGGCAGATGGCGACATCCATCCCCCTTCCCGCCAGTTCAATCCCGAGAGAAACCCGATGATGAGGCATCCTGCCACATTCACCGCCATGGTTCCGAAAGGAAAGGCAATCACCGTGCAGGATTGCACCATCTTCGATACCCAATATCTCATGCCGCCCCCGAAGAAGCTGCCGATGCTTACTATCAATATTTCTTTCATCTCCTTATATAATATAGTAACTTGATGTAATTTAATAACTTGTATGATATAATAATTGGGTGCAAAAGTACGGGTTTTATTTCTACTGGCAAAAATATCTTTGAAAAAAGATAATCCTCAGCTTAATTTTTCCCTCTATTTTTTCTTTTAAGGGATAAAGAAGCAATCAGAAAGCGGGGAAAGTTCCCTCTTCTTGATGAATCAGAATATGTTGAACAATTAAAATTAAAAGGAGAAACAAGTTATGAAACGAGTATTCAATCTTTTGGTAGTGGATGAGAGTGGCAGCATGAGTATTATCGAGCGCCAGGCACTGGTGGGCATCAACGAGACCCTGACCACGATTCAGAAAATGCAGAAGACGCATAAGGACATGGAGCAGCGGGTTACGCTCATCACCTTCGACAGCACCCACAAGAAGCTGTTTTATGATAATGTGTCTGCTCATCATACTAAGCCTTTGAAATCAAGGGATTACAACCCATGTGGCGGCACCCCTCTTTATGATACCATCGGTATGGGCATCGCCAAGATCAACGCCCTGACCACCGAGGATGACAGCGTGTTGGTGACTATCATCACAGATGGTGAGGAGAATTGCAGCGAGGAGTATGATCTGAAGATGATCAAGAACCTCATTGAGAAGTTGAAGAAGCAGAACTGGACCTTTACCTTTATCGGTACCGATGATCTTGATGTGGAGAACATTGCTCATGGTATGGGTATCGACAACCACCTCCAGTTCTCAGAAGATGAGGCTGGCACCAAGGCGATGTTTGCCAGAGAAAACAGAGCCCGAGAACGCTACAACAAGTGCCGTGCGATGGATTGCGTGATGGAAGTGGGCAGTTATTTTGAGGAGAAATAAAGATGTAAATCCTTCATTGATTATGTCGCTGATGGACATCCAAAAATCATGATTCGTCATATTTACTTGTTTTTATTGCTACAAAGTTACGGCTTTTCTTTGATAATACCAAATTTTAGGAGCCTTATTTTGCATATAACATCTCTGTTGTACATGTGAATCTACCGGCTTTTATAAATACGATTCTTGCCTGGTTATCCGTATAATCTCTCCCGATGTCCTTGAAATTACATGGCGACGCAGGAATCTCTGCGTCGGGACGTAGGAAAGATTACGTCGCCATGTGGTAAAGTCTACGTCGGGACGTAATTTTTGGGGTATCTATAAGGTATCGTATCAGATTCTTTTTAGATTTAGCGTCTTTTTTATACGTACACGTAAAAAGTTTTTTTGTAAAAAAGTCTCAAAGTCTCATCCTTTCGACTGAATACTGATTTAAATATCTGATATATAGCAAGATAGAAGAATGATACTTTTCTGATTATTTTACAGAAAAGTCTCATCGAAGTATCATAAAATGGATAGAAGTATGTAAGCGGCTCCGCGTTTATACCTTGCATAATTCAAAAAAAGCAGTAACAGCTGA
>NZ_VZCB01000094.1 GCF_009494395.1 Segatella copri
TGTAAAGACAGCGATGTCAAAGCCGAGCATTACTAATTGCCCGAACACTTTCTTTCAATAAGTTCATAGTTTCAACTGTATGAACAGTCTGAATGAGTGGTAGAAAAGATTAATCACTAATCACTACTCACTAATCATTTCTTATACGTTTGCTTGTGTGCAAATACGTCATAACCCATTATCAGGTGGTTATTGCGGTGAGGTCCCACCTCTTCCCATTCCGAACAGAGAAGTTAAGCTCACTTGCGCCGATGGTACTGCAATGCAATGCGGGAGAGTAGGTAGCCGCCTTCTTTCATCAAGAGCCTCAGATTTCGAAAGATTTCTGAGGCTTTTTTGTTTTCCCACTGCTTTTTCTTTTTCCCACTGATTTTTCTTCTGTTTTACCTTTTTATCTTTTTCCCACAGATTTCACAGATGCACACAGATTTTTCTTCTGCTTTACCTTTTTACCTTTTTCCTACAGATTTCACAGATGCCCACAGATTTTTATTCTTTGTTGATGAGAAGGATTTTGTGCGTAATCTTTTCTGCTTTTCTCTAGTATAATCTGTTTTCTTGGGATTTTATGTTCTTTTATGAAAAAAAATGAGAGAAAAACTTGTAGTTACAATATATTTTATTACTTTTGCAGCCAAATTCATAAAACGTTAAATAATTAAGCTATGTATTGGACACTTGAATTAGCTTCAAAGCTTGAAGATGCACCATGGCCTGCAACAAAAGAAGAGTTGATTGACTATGCAACTCGTTCTGGTGCGCCTCTGGAAGTTCTGGAGAATTTGCAGGAAATAGAGGACGAAGGGGATGTTTACGAAAGCATCGAAGACATCTGGCCTGATTATCCTTCAAAGGATGATTTCCTCTGGAATGACGACGAATATTAAAGTCGATGATAGGGCTGCTCTTTTCTTAGGGCAGCCTTTTTCATTTTTATATATAATAAAATCGTGTTTCTTCCGTTATTAGATTGTGTTTAAAAGATTTATCATATTATGTTTGGTGCTGGCGGATGCCCTGTGTTCCTGGGCGCAGTATGACCCTTCTTTCAGTCATTACTTCGACATGGAACCTTCCTTTAATCCGGCAGCAGTGGGTAAGCAGGCAAAACTGAACGTGACGGCTGCTTACGCTCTGGATATGGCAGGATTCGAACACAATCCCCGTACGATGTATGTGGCTGCGGATATGCCTCTTTATGCGCTGAAAAACTATCATGGCGTGGGAATCAACCTGATGAACGACCAGATTGGTCTTTTCACTCATCAGCGTCTTTCCTTGCAGTATTCTCTGAAGCGACCGCTCCTGGGGGGTATGCTGGGTATAGGATTGCAGGGTGGCATGATCAGCGAGAAGTTTGACGGTAGCAAGGTGGATGCCGGAGAGTCTGGTGACCCTGCTCTTGCCACCTCCGATGTTAATGGTAGTGGCATGGATTTGGGCGTAGGTCTTTATTATATGCGCGGACCTTGGTATGTGGGACTTTCAGCTCAACATCTGACTTCTCCCACCATCGAACTGGGAGAAACCAATGAAATGAAGATAGATGCCGTATATTATTTGACAGGTGGATACAATATTCAGTTGAGAAATCCGTTCTTAAAAATAAAATCGTCTATGTTGGTGAAGTATGACGGAACCACCTGGCGAGGAGATGTGACAGGCAGACTGGTCTACCAATATGACAAGAAGCTGCTGTATGGCGGTGCTACCTACAGTCCTGACCATTCTGTAACGCTTCTCTTGGGCGGTAGTTTTCATGGGGTAGTCCTTGGATATAGCTACGAATTCTATACCTCGTCTATAAGTGCCGGAAATGGCAGTCATGAACTCTTCATCGGTTATCAGACAGACATCAATCTGGTGAAAAAAGGAAAGAACAAACATATGAGTGTACGAATACTCTGACAAGAGTGGATATGCAGGAATAAATAATATAAGACTCATGAATATGAAAAAGAATATATTGCTTCTAGGTACATTGATTGCTGTCTTGACGCTGAGCAGTTGCTTCGGTGCCAAGTATACTTCAATGGCTGGCAGAGGCGGTGAGGTTGTTGGCGTTAGTGGTAAGAGTTTTGACGAGCCAGCCCCTTTTGGTATGGTAAAGGTGAACCGTGGCTTTCTGAAAATGGGTTTGGAAAGTCAGGATTCCCTATGGGGACAGAAGACTCCGAGAAAAGATGTATCTGTAGATGGATTCTGGATGGATGATACAGAAATCACCAATTCAGAATATAAGCAGTTTGTGGCTTATGTGAGAGACTCTATCCTTCGTACCCGTCTGGCTGATCCAGCCTACGGTGGTGATGAAACCTATATGATTACCGAGGATAAGAATGGTAATCCTGTTCCTCCAAGAGTAAACTGGAAGAAAATGTTGCCAAAGAAACCGAATGAGGATGAAATGCGAGCATACGAAAGTCTGTATGAAACCAATCCCGTGACCGGCGAAAAGCTGATAGACTGGCGACAGCTCAACTACAAATACGAAATCTACGACTATTCGGCAGCAGCCCTTCGCAGAAACCGTATCAATCCTAAGGAACGTAACCTGAACACGGATGTTACCGTGAATCCAGACGAAGTGGTGATGATTTCCAAGGATACTGCTTATATCGATGATGAAGGAAGAATCATCAGCGAAACCATCAACCGTCCGTTGAGCGGACCTTGGGATTTCCTGAATACCTATATCGTGAATGTCTATCCTGATACTACCTGTTGGGTAAACGACTTCCGCAATACGGAAAGCGAAATTTATCTGAGAAGTTATTTCAGTAATCCTGCCTATAATGACTATCCGGTCGTGGGCGTGACATGGGAACAGGCAAATGCCTTCTGTGCATGGCGTACCGATTATCTGCTGAAAGGTCTGGGACCGGAAGCCAGATTCGTACAGCGTTACCGTCTGCCTACTGAAGCAGAGTGGGAGTTTGCAGCAAGAGGCAAAAACCAGAGTGAATTCCCTTGGGACAATCAGGATGTGAAGAATGGAGACGGCTGTTACTATGCTAACTTCAAGCCAGACCGCGGTAACTATACCAAGGATGGAAATCTGATAACGAGTAAGGTAGGTATTTACTCTCCAAACTCAAACGGACTCTTCGATATGGCGGGAAACGTGGCAGAATGGACCAGTACCGTTTATACAGAGGCGGGTGTTGACGCCATGAACGACTTGAATCCGGAACTGAAATACAATGCAGCCAAGGAAGATCCTTACCGATTGAAAAAGAAGAGTGTGAGAGGAGGTTCATGGAAAGATCCTGAATCGTTTATCCGTTCGGCATGGCGCTCCTGGGAATATCAGAACCAGCCACGTTCGTATATCGGATTCCGTTGCGTAAGAAGTCTGGCTACTACATCGAGTGCCAAGCAGAAACCATCAAGAAATAAGAATAGGAGATAATCAAAATGGGTGACTATAGTAAATATAATATTGTCTATCGTCTGCAGAAGTGGATGGATAGCGTTCCGGGACAGACTTTCCTGAACTATGCATATAGTTGGGGTGCGAGTATCGTTATTGCTGGTACTCTCTTCACGTTGACGCATCTTCCCGGAGCCAAACTGATGATCTTCCTGGGAATGGGCACTGAGATTATCGTGTTCTTCCTGTCAGCTTTCGACCGTCCTTTCGATAAGACTGCTGAAGGTAGAGATCTTCCCACTCATGTGACGGAGGAATATCTGGAGGGCGATAAAGTAGAATACCAGGACAAGAATGTGGCAGCTTCTACCATAGGAGCGTCTTCTTCTCCAATTGCTGGTATTGCCAACCAGGCTTCCCAAATAGTTCAGACGGATGCCTTGGCAGAAATGCAGGTAGCTTCTGAGGAAATGCAGAAAGTGCAGAGCAGCTATGTGGATGAACTGAAGAATCTGGTAGATACCCTTGGCAAGGTTAATGAGCAGAGCTCCCGTCTGACTCGTGACAGCGAGGAGATTGAAAACCTGAACCGCACGCTTACCGGTATTACCAAGGTTTATGAGATGCAGTTGAAAAGTGCCAGTCAGCAGATTGGTACCATCGATCAGATCAATGAACAGACCCGGAAGATGGCTCAGCAGATAGAGCAACTGAACAGCATTTATGCACGTATGATTGCAGCGATGACCGCAAACTTAAAAGAAAAATAAATGGCAATAAAGAAAAGACCGATATCACCACGCCAGAAGATGATCAATCTAATGTATGTCGTCTTGATGGCTATGTTGGCACTGAATACTCCTACAGAAGAGGAACTCGGTGTCAAGGGAAAGTCGTTGATGGAGAAGGTGAAGAGAAGTTTGCTGGATGAGCCGAGAAAGGGCGACGAGAAGAAGAAGGATGTGAAACTCGTAGAACTGAATGTAAGCGAAATGGATGCCTTCGTGATTCCTGAAAAGACAACCCTGTATGCCGGTGAGCGTTTCAATTCACATGTGGTGATGGCGGCTGTGGATAGTACCCAGCGACCTGAAATTTATGTCAATGGCAGTCGGCTTCAGGCTGCTGATGGTAGATATAGCTTTACTGCTGGTGGGGTAGGAGAACACCGGTTTAGTGGTTATATCCTGATGAAAGGTAAGGATGGCGAGGAAATCCGTCGTAACTTCAGTCAGAAATATACCGTATTGCCTGTTCCTAATACAGCTACCGTTGCTGCCGACCTGATGAACGTGCTCTATGCAGGCTATGCCAATCCTATCAGTATCAGCGTTCCTGGTGTTCCGGCAAATGCCATTTCTGCAACCATGACAGGCGGTTCTTTCGTAGCTAAGGGCAATGGTCATTTCGTGGCTACACCTTCAGCGGTGGGTAAGGATGTTACCATCCATGTGACAGCCCGCGATAAGGGACAGGTGAGAAGTCTGCCTCCATTCGTTTTCCATGTAAGAAAACTTCCTGATCCAACCGCCTATATTGCGATGGGAACAGACAGATTCAAAGGTGGTGCCCTATCGAAAGGTGCTCTGATGGGTGCAACAACCATTCATGCTGCCATTGATGACGGACTTCTCGATATTCCATTCAAGGTGTTGGGTTTCGAGACCGTTTTCTTTGACAACATGGGAAATGCTATCCCGCTGGCTTCAGCCGGTTCCAACTTCTCTGACCGACAGCGCGAAGAGTTCAGAAAACTCTCCCGCAACCGAAGATTCTATATTTCGCATATCAAGGCTGTAGGTCCAGACGGAATTACCCGAAACCTGCCGGCTGCGATGGAAGTAATCGTCAGGTAAGTGAAGAATTCAAATGCTTTGCTAATCATAAAGTTCAAAGTTCAAATTTCAATGTTCAAAGTAATGAAAAAGATATTATTCATAATCATGCTCTTGGGAATGACGCAGGGTATTATAGCTCAGCCTCAGGCTCGCAGACAGCAGGCACAGCAGAAGGCTCAGCAGTCTAATGCCAACAACATGACTACCCGTGCGCAGATTTCCTTTCCTACTGCAGCCCCAATGGATGAGGATGTGGTATGGAGAAGAGATATCTACCGTGAGTTGGATCTCAATGAGGATGCCAATGCAGGATTGTATTATCCGGTAGAGCCAATTGGTAACCAGATGAATCTCTTTACATCAATATTCAGACTGATGATGACTGGCAAGATTAACGTCTATCAGTATCGTATGGATGGAAACGAGAGTTTTGCTGCTGCCGACCGTGTGCAGCCGTTGGCTTTCCTGGACAACTACCATATATATTATGAAAAGCAGAATAACGGTAGAATCAAGTTGGATAACAGTGATATTCCTTCCAGTGAGGTGAAAGCCTATTATATCAAGGAGTCTACCTATTACGACCAGCGCTCGGCTACTTTCCATACCAAGGTGCTGGCACTTTGTCCTATCATGACACGTGATGACGACTTCGGAGATGGTGGTACCAAGTATCCTCTCTTCTGGGTGAAATATGATGATCTGGCTCCTTTCCTTGCCAAGCAGCAGATGATGACCAGCAATCTGAACAATGCTGCGGTGATGAGCGTGGATGATTATTTTATACGTACCCAATATAAGGGAAAGATTTACAAGACCAATAATATGTTGGGTAAGACTTTGGCGCAATACTGTCCCAATGATTCTGCAATGACAAAGGAACAGAAGCGCATAGAAGCAGAATTGGCTGCTTTCGAAAAGAATGTATGGGGCAATCAGGCTAAGAAGGATTCACTCGACAGCATTGCCAATGCAGCCAATGCGGTGAAGGGAAAGGCTAAGGTGAAGAACCGTAGAGCTGGTGGCAGTTCTTCTGTGAGAGCTTCCAAGTCTGCTTCTGTCAAGACTCGCCGACCGAAGAGTAGTTCCTCTTCTTCCAATGGTTCTGCACGTGTAACGGTTCGTCGTGAACGCCATTAAAAATGAGGATAAGAATGTTTTTTATTAACAGAATAAATAAAAAAGAGAAAATGAAAAAAGTTTTATCAATTGTATTCCTGGTGGCAGCCATGCTGTTTGCCTCAAATGCCAATGCCCAAATCAAGTTTGGTTTGAAGGGTGGTTTGAATGTGACAAGCATGTCATTCAGCGAGGATGTATTCGATGCTTCCAACAAGACTGGCTTCTTTGTTGGTCCTATGGTGAAGGTTACTGTGCCTATCGTTGGATTGAGCTTCGATGCTGCAGCTTTGTACGACCAGAAAGAAGCTGATGTCAAGTATGCCGCAGAAGGTGAGCTTGGTAAGGTTAACGTGAAGCAGCAGTCTATCAACATTCCTGTGAACGTACGTTACGGATTCGGCTTGAGCAGCTTGGCTAATATATTCCTCTTTGCTGGTCCACAGTGGGGCATCAACGTGGGAGACAAGAACTTTAAGTGGAATGAGACAAGCAGCTATTCTTTGAAGAAGTCTAACTTCAGTGTAAACGTAGGTGCCGGTGTAACCTTGTTGAATCATCTTCAGGTTTCAGCAAACTACAACATCGCTTGCGGCAAGTCTGCTGATGCCAGTCTTTCTAAAGCACTTGATGCAGCAGCTAATGCCGGTAAGGACAAGAGCCACAACAATTCCTGGCAGATTGCCTTGGGTTACTGGTTCTAACCAAAGACAAGAAGAGGTCTATACCTATTAAAATATTTAAAAGCAGGTATCCAATGATGGATATCTGCTTTTTTTTTGCTAACTTTGCAAAACGAATGCTCCTAAGTGGAGCATCCCATCGTTTCAGAAGATAAAGATATGAGATACGTAGATGTGATATTACCCCTTCCGCTCGACGGAACCTTTACTTATTCTATCCCTGCAGGGATGGAAGAAAAGGTCGTGCCCGGTATGCGAGTGCTGGTGCCATTAGGCAAAAGCAAGAAGTATATTGCCATGGTTGCGGATGTTCATTCCGAGAAGCCCAACTTTGACTGCAAGCCGATAGATGCGGTGCTGGATGAATGTCCTTCTCTTCTGCCGCAGCAATACCGGCTCTGGCAATGGATCAGCAGTTACTATATGTCTTCACTGGGAGATGTATATAATGCTGCCATGCCTTCGGGAATGAAATCTACTGAGAAATTCAAGCCCAAGATGGAACTCTATGTGGAGCTGGCAAGTGGATTCCGGAATGAGCAGGCGCTCCATGTGGCTCTCAGTATGGTGCAGCGTGCGTTGAAGCAGTCGAAGGCTCTTACCACCTTCCTCACCCTTTCTCATTGGGATAGTCTGGAGGGAGATACTCCACGGGAAGGTATCAGGAAGGTAACGAAGGAAGAGCTGATGAATGAAGCCCACTGTACGGCGGCTGTCGTGAAGGCGCTTATCGACCGTGGCATTCTCTTTACTTACGAGTTGGAAGTGGGCAGATTGAATACTTCGGGTGAGGCGCATCTGGATTTGATCAAACCCTTATCCATGGCGCAGCAGGATGCCTATAATCAGATACTGATGCAGATGATGAAGAAAAACGTGGTACTTCTGCATGGAGTTACTTCCAGTGGAAAGACGGAAATCTACATCCATCTCATCAGAAAAGCCATCGAAGAGCACAAACAGGTGCTTTATCTGTTGCCGGAAATCGCCCTGACTGTACAGATTATGGAGCGACTGCACAAGGTCTTCGGTGACCGTCTGGGTATCTATCACTCTAAATACAGCGATGCTGAACGTGTGGAAATCTGGCAAAAGCAGTTGTCTGACCAGCCTTATGACGTGATATTGGGAGCGAGAAGTGCCGTCTTCCTGCCTTTCCAAAAGCTGGGACTTGTCATCATAGATGAAGAGCACGAGACATCCTTCAAGCAGCAAGATCCGGCTCCACGCTATCATGCCCGCAGTGCAGCCATCATGCTGGCTAATATGTATACTGACGCCAAGGTTCTGCTGGGAACAGCTACCCCTTCCATGGAGAGCTATTATAATGCGCAGCAGGGGAAATACGGACTGGTAGAACTGAAAACAAGATATAAGGACATCCAACTGCCAGAGATACAGGTGGTGGACGTGAAAGACCTGCGCCATCGCAAGATGATGACTGGAGCTTATTCTCCTCAACTTCTGGCGGCAGTAAGACAGGCATTGAAGAATGGAGAGCAAGCCATCCTCTTCCAAAACCGAAGGGGATTTGCACCGATGATAGAATGCAAGGTATGCGGATGGGTGCCTAAATGCAAGAACTGTGATGTATCGCTTACGTTGCATAAGAGTATTAATCTCCTGACCTGTCATTATTGCGGCTATACCTATCCCGTACCAACGGTATGTCCGAACTGTGGAAGTACCGAGTTGATGGGCAGGGGAATAGGAACGGAACGTATCGAAGACCAGATAGCAGAAATCTTCCCCGAAGCCCGGATTGCCCGTATGGACCTGGATACCACCCGTACCCGTAATGCCTATGAACGACTTATTGCTGAGTTTTCATCAGGCAAGACCAATCTTCTGATTGGTACTCAGATGATTTCAAAGGGGTTGGATTTTGATAAAGTGAGTGTGGTAGGTATCCTGAATGCAGATTCGATGCTCAACTATCCTGATTTCCGTGCTTACGAGCATGCTTTTATGATGATGGCACAGGTAAGTGGAAGAGCAGGAAGAAAGGGGAAGCGGGGGCTGGTAATCCTGCAAACCAAGAATCCTACCTTGCCGGTTATCGGACAGGTGGTGCATAATGATTACGAGGGATTGTTCAAGGGAATCCTGGAAGAGAGAAAGATGTTTCATTATCCACCTTTCTTCCATCTTATCAACGTGTTCCTGAAACATAAGCATGAAAAGGTATGTCAACAGGCTAGTTTTGAACTGGGCAAAACCTTAAGGGGATGGTTTGGCGAGCGTGTGCTAGGTCCGGATAAACCAGCTGTAGCAAGGGTAAAGACCATGAATATCCGCAAGTTGGTCATCAAGCTGGAGAATGGAATCGACCAGATGAAGGTCAGGGAATACCTGAAATATGCCCAGACCATGATGCTGAAAGATCCGAGATATGGAGCTTTGCAAATCTACTATGATGTAGATCCGCTATAATTGAAAAGGCTATCCTGCCTGATGCGGGATAGCCTTTATAATTGTAGTTATGTGTTTTCTTATGAAAAGAAAGTGAATTCTTTTTAGAAGTTGATGTCGAGACCAACTGCAAACACATTGTTGTTACGTGTATAGTCAGAGTTGTAGTTGAAGCTCTTCTGGGCAGTGAGCTGAACATTCTCTGAAGTCTTCTTGTGCTGATAGAAGGTATGGAAATAAGCCACGTTCAAATCCATCTTCTTATTGATGTGGTAGACACCACCGATGGCAGCAGAGTTGGAGCTGACAACGAACGACTTATCGTCCATGTATCTTTTTGAAGTTGGTGTGTCAAGGTTCTCATCAGGCAAACCATAGTTGGTATTCTGCCAGCCAGTACTCAAGGTAATCTTCTTGTTTACGTCTACCTCGACGCCTGCGTTGTACTCCAATGTACCACGCTTTAACTTCTCCTGTCGGTTGTTGTAAGATGTAGCGTGCTTGTCATCGAACCAGTGGAAACCTACGTTTACTCTTACTGTATTTACAGGACTGTAGCCTACACCGAGAGCCAGATAAGCAGGAATATCACCAGCAATCTTCTTGCCATCTTCGTATTCGCCGATAGCTCCCTCAAGCTTTGAATCAAACTGAGTCTTCAGCTGTCCCATTGCTCCCTGAATAACAGGATTAGACAGAATGGCATCTGCAGCCTGTTCTGGCACGCCACCTGCGATATAGGCATTGCGGAGGTTGTCTGGAAGGTTACCAATACTTGGTGTCTGGTTTACTGACTTATTCTTCAAACGAATGCGGGTCTTGAATTCATATTTGGCAGCAAAGTTCCATCTGCCAGTCTTGAAGTCGATACCGAGCATAGGAGTGAATCCCAAACCGCTCTGGTCACAGCTCAACTCAATGTTGGCAGCCTTTTCCTTGGTAGGGTCGAGTACCATATAGAGAGGCATATTGCCTACCTTGATATCTTCTACATATCCATAGTAGTTTGTTGAAGCATAGACGCCACGTACACCAGCGTATGCACTGAGGTGCTCGTTTATCTTGTAGGCTGCACCTAAAGAGAGGCCATAGTAGTACTGACGACCGTGCATATAACTATTGTAGCTATACTTGCCTTCCTTTCCAAAATACTTATCGCTAGAGAAAACTGCAGGTACGCCATATTGTGAAGCAACCTGGTCTACGGCACCAGCCAGCTGGCAAGCTGCAATAGCAGTCTCAGCAACAATCTTCTCGAAAGAGCCCAATCCATTATCAAAAGTACACTTACCGCCACCACCGGTGAGGGCGAAGCCAGCCTGGAGAGACCATCTACCTTTATTATAAGCATACTGGAAAGAAGGGATAACAGGTGCAAAAGCCTTGCCCTTGAATTCTCGTGGAGTAGTAGGATTGTTCACATTATTGGTGAACAATGCATAATCATTCTCAATGCTACGTGTCTGGTAAGCCAACTGCCAGTTGATGGCAAGATGCTTTCCTTCACCCATGAATACAACTCCTGCTGGATTGTAATAAACACCGTCGATACCAATAGAAGCCTCACGGCTCATCATTCTGTTGAATGCTACATGTTGATTGGTGTTAGTGAGCAAACCACCTGCAAAAGAAGGGGTTGCTGAAGCCATCGCAATGGCAAGACTAACTAATTTTAGTTTCTTCATTTTAATTATTTTAAATAAAAACGTCCGCAAAGGTAACAAGAATGTTCTATTTTACTGTCGTTTAGTGCGTTTATTTAAAGTATATTAACGCAAAAAGCCCATTAATCTGCACAGAAGTTAATTTGTGTGCAAAATAATGGGCTCATAGTTGCCATTTTGGGGGGATAGCCTTACATGGCGTTTTCTATGCCTTGGCTGTTGTTGCACTCTTGGCATCTCCATTTAAATGAGGATAGGAGATGCGAGTGTGGTAAATAGCCTTCAAACGTTCGATAAGAACCTGTTTGGCAAGGGCTATATCACGGAATGTAATCGGACATTCCTTGAAGAAACCATCAGCTACCTGACCATCAATCAACTTGTTCACCAGGTTGCTGATGCTTTCCTCGGTATATTCATTCATTGAACGGGAGGCAGCTTCTACAGTATCTGCCATCATCAATATCGCCTGTTCACGGGTGAAAGGGTTAGGACCCGGATACTGGAACAGGGATTTATCAACCACCTCTGTAGGATGGGCATTGCAATAGTTGACATAGAAGAATTTGGTGATTCCCGTGCCATGATGCGTAGTAATGAAGTCTTTGATGATGCCCGGTAAGCCAACCTTCTCTGCCATCTTCAAGCCTTCGTATACGTGATTGATGATGATTTGTGCACTTTCCAAGTCACTCAGCTGGTCGTGTGGATTTACGCCAGCCTGATTTTCGGTAAAGAAAACCGGGTTGGTCATTTTTCCGATATCGTGATAGAGGGCTCCTGTACGTACCAGCAGGCTGTTTGCCTCGATGCGGTTGGCGATTTCTGCAGCCAGGTTACCTACGGTGATGGAATGCTGGAAGGTACCCGGTGCTATCTCACTCAGATTGCGGAGCAGTCCCTTGTTGGTGTTTGACAACTCGAAGAGCGTCACGTTGGAGGTGAATCCGAACATCTTTTCGATGATATACATCAGCGGGTAAGACAACAGGAGGAAAATACCGTTGATGGTAAAATAGGTGTACATATTGCGATCGATATTGAACACCTGATTATCCTGCATCAGCTGAAGTGCAAAGTATACCACGCCACTGGCAAGGGCAACCAGCAAGGCTGTGATGAATATCTGGGAACGCTTGGACAGTTCGCGTAACGTATAGATGGCAACCAGACCGGAAGCCAACTGTACGATGATAAACTCGTACTGGTATTTTACGGCTGCCGCACAGATAAGTATCATCGTGACATGGGTGATGAATGCCGTACGTGAATCCATGAAGACGCGCACGAATATCGGTGTCATGGCAAATGGGATGATATAAACGCTGAAGAAGTTATGACTCATGATGAGTGAAACAAAAATAGGAAACAGCGTTATCATCGCATAGAGCATGGTGATACTGCGGGGCTTGTCGAAATAGTCTTTTCGGAACAGGCTGAGGTAGCTGGTGAACATGATGACCAGGATGAAGACGAAAAGAATCTGACCGATGATGGTTGTCGTGATTTCGTCTGCTGTAGAACTGCGGCGCTTCATCTCTTTGTCAAAAGAACAAAGCACACGGTAGGTGTTGTCGGTAATCACTTCACCACGGTCTATGATTTTCTGACCGCTCATCACCATGCCACTGGCGAGCGGAATACTGCTGAGCATATCATTCTTCTCGGTTTCACTTCGTTCTTTGTCGTAAACGAGGTTTGCCTCAATATAATTATTAAGGTTGCAGCGTGACAGAATCTGGCGCTGGGCGGCTATCCTTTCGTCGAAGAATATTCGCTCGTAGGCAGCAATGGTAGAATAGAAACTGCCGATAGGGACGCTACGGACATTCTTTCCGCTGATGATGCGAATCATGCTCGTGGAGTCTTTATAGATACGGTTGTATTCCGGGGTATTGATGATTCCGGTTTGATAGATTTTGTGCAGCTGCTGGGCTATGACCTCAACATACTCTTTAGGCAGTCCGGGAATGCCCTGGCTGAAGTCGTGTCGGAACCGGTGCACCTGTACATTTTCCGTATTAGGATTGACGGTATAATAAGGCAGGAACTGTTTCAGCAAAGAGTCTTGCTCATGCTTGATAGATTCATCTGTCTTGTAAATAGGAAAATCAAATTTTGCGATGACGGAACCGTACATCCAAGGCTTTCCTACATCATACCGATACTGTCGTCCTTCATTGTGTGGCAAGAACCAAACAATGATGGCAACGGTTACGCAGATAAGAACTGCTTTTGTGGCAAAATTACGCCAATAATTGTGTTCTGGGTTGTTGAATATGCTCATTTTCGTCTAATTATTCTATTTACAGTGCGAAAATACGAAAAAAAACTATTATAATCGCAAAAAAAGATGTAAATTTGCAGAAAAATTTGAAATAAGCTATAAAATAAGACATGACAGATAGAAAAGTAAGGGTGCGTTTCGCCCCAAGTCCTACAGGTGCATTGCACATTGGTGGTGTTCGTACCGCCCTCTATAATTATTTGTTTGCTCGCCAGCATGGTGGCGAGCTCGTGTTCAGAATTGAGGATACAGACTCTCATCGTTTCGTTCCTGGAGCTGAGGAATACATCCTGGAATCTTTCAAGTGGCTCGGCATCCAGTTTGACGAGGGTGTGAGCTTCGGTGGTGAGCATGGTCCTTATCGCCAGAGTGAGCGTCGCGACATCTATAAGAAGTATGTGCAGCAGCTCCTGGACAACGGCAAGGCTTACATCGCTTTTGATACTCCAGAGGAGTTGGAGGCTAAGCGTGCCGAGATTCAGAACTTCCAGTATGATGCTCATACCCGTATGCAGATGCGCAACTCTCTTACCCTTTCCAAGGAGGAGGTAGATCAGCTCATCGCAGATGGTAAGCAATATACTGTACGCTTCAAGATTGAACCGGGTCAGGAGATTCACGTGAACGATATGATTCGTGGCGATGTGAAGGTGATGAGCGATATCCTGGATGACAAGGTGCTTTATAAGAGTGCTGATGAATTGCCTACTTATCACCTGGCAAATATCGTGGACGACCACTTGATGGAAATCTCTCACGTGATTCGTGGTGAGGAGTGGTTGCCTAGTGCTCCATTGCACGTTCTCCTTTATCAGGCTTTCGGTTGGGAGGATACTATGCCTCGCTTCGCCCACCTGCCTTTGCTCCTCAAGCCAGAGGGTAAGGGTAAGCTCTCTAAGCGTGATGGCGATCGCCTTGGTTTCCCTGTATTCCCATTGGAGTGGCATGACCCTAAGACGGGTGAGGTTTCTTCTGGTTATCGTGAGAGTGGCTACTTCCCAGAGGCTGTAGTCAACTTCCTGGCGCTCCTAGGCTGGAATCCTGGTACAGAGCAGGAAATCTTCTCTCTCGATGAGTTGGTGAAGGCATTCGATATCTCCCGTTGCTCTAAGGCTGGCGCCAAGTTTGACTTCAAGAAGGGCATCTGGTTCAACCATGAGTATATCCTCATGAAGAGTGATGATGAGATTGCCAATCTCTTTGCACCTATTGTGGCAAACAATGGTGTAGAGGAGACTTTGGACCGCGTAAAGCAGGTGGTACACATGATGAAGGACCGTGTGAACTTCGTCTATGAGTTGTGGCCATTGTGCTCATTCTTCTTCATTCCTCCTACAGAGTATGATGCAAAGACAGTCAAGAAGCGCTGGAAGGAGTATTCTGCACAGCAGATGACCGAACTCGCTGAGGTACTCGAGGGTATTGAGGACTTCTCAATCGAGGGTCAGGAGCCTATCGTGATGAAATGGGTAGAGGACAAGGGCTATAAGCTCGGTGATGTGATGAACGCCTTCCGCCTGACTCTTGTTGGTGAGGGTAAGGGCCCTGGAATGTTCGACATCTCTGCCTTCCTCGGTAAGGAGGAGACATTGCGTCGTCTTCGCAAGGCTATCGAAGTTTTGGGTTAATTCACAGATATAAATATCTCTCTGGGGAAATATGTTCTGCACATGTGGCGGCATTTTCCTCAGAGAGTTCACGTATTTATAGATAGTAACCAATATAAAGAAATATCATGATCTATAATATCGTAATCTATTTCGTCCTTTGGGGCATAGCCATAGCCAGCTTGTTTAATGAAAAGGTGCGCAAGATGTGGCGTGGCGAACGTGAGGCTTTCAAGATATTGAAGCAGAAGGTGGATCCTACAGCTAAGTACATTTGGTTTCATGCAGCTTCGCTCGGCGAGTTTGAACAGGGACGTCCTTTGATGGAACGCATCCGCAAGGAATATCCGCAGTATAAGATTTTGCTTACCTTCTATTCTCCTTCTGGTTATGAGGTGCGCAAGAACTATGAGGGTGCAGACATCATCTGTTATATGCCAGTAGATACCCGTCTGAATGCCATTCGTTTCCTCCGCCTTGTACGTCCTGTGATGGCTTTCTTCATCAAGTATGAGTTCTGGTCTAATTTCCTTCATATCCTGAAGCATCGCAATATTCCTACCTATAGTGTGAGCAGTATTTTCCGTGAGGATCAGGTGTTCTTCAAGTGGTATGGCAGAAGTTATGCTGGTGTGTTGAAGTGCTTTACCCGTTTCTTTGTTCAGAATGAGGAAAGCAAGCGATTGCTTGAAAGCATCGGAATCACTGATGTGGATGTGGTAGGAGATACCCGTTTCGACCGTGTTCTCCAGATAAAGGAGGCGGCAAAGCATTTGCCTATCTGCGAAGCTTTCAGAAGTGGGGTGGCTGGTTCTGATTCTGCTGCGTCTTCTGAGAAAGCATCTCATCCAGACTATAAGGTCTTCGTGGCAGGTAGTTCATGGCCTCCTGATGAGGAAATCTTTATCCGTTTCTTCAATGAGCATAAGGACTGGCGACTGCTGATTGCACCTCATGTGATTGCCGAGGAGCATCTGAAACTGATTCTCTCCTTGCTGAAGAATAAGAAGGTGGTGCGCTATACGCAGACTACTCCTGAGGAGGCAGCCAAGGCTGATGTGCTGATTATCGATTGCTTCGGATTGCTGAGCAGCATGTATAACTATGGTGATGTGGCTTATATCGGCGGTGGATTTGGTGTGGGTATTCATAATACCCTGGAGGCTGCCGTATGGAATATGCCGGTAATCTTCGGTCCAAACAACAAAAAGTTCCAGGAGGCTCAGGGCTTGCTGAAATCGGGTGGAGGTTTTGAAATCAATACCTATGAGGACTTCGATGGACTGATGAGTTCCATGATGAACGATGAGGCTTTCCTGAAGCAGGCAGGCGATAAGGCTGGAGCCTTCGTGGCTCATTTGGCTGGAGCTACAGATAAGGTATTGGCAAGTGTAAAGTTGTAATAGCTTCATTATATACATATACAAGAAAAGGTCTCATGAATACTTTCCTTCATGAGACCTTTTTATATATATATGTTTCATAAACCAGGCGGTGTACCTTTATTTGATGATGCGATAGTAATCCTCCTTGCGAGGCTTCACGGTGTGAGGATGTGCAGAAGCATAACCCAATGCCAGGGCTCCGACGCCCATCAATCCCTCTGGCAGATTCCAGTCCTTCATCAACTTCTTGCCTTCTTCTGAAGCGAACATACCGTCTTCACGGTTGATCCAGCAGGAAGAAAGACCGATAGAGTGGGCTGCAAGCATCATATTGCCCAAGATGAGGCTGCCGTCTTTTACTCCGTTCACATTACTTTCTGGAGCCAGGACGATGACGATGGTTGGCGCTCCGTAGTAAGGATCGCTCTCTACACCCATGATGTCTGCGTTCATCTTGCGAAGCTGGGCGCAAATCTCAGGATTCTGAACGGCAATGATGAAAGGCTCCTGGGTTCCATGACCTGTAGCTGCCCATGTGCCGGCTTCCAATACCGTCTTCAACTCTTCGTCGGTAATCTGATCTGCCTTGAAGCGACGAATACTTCTTCTCTCCTTAATGGCTTTCAAAACTTCATTTTCCATCTTATCTTGTTTTAAACATTTTATTTAGAAATCTTTTCTCTTTCTTCTCTCTTTTATGCAGGGCATCCGCTTAAATCTTCTTCATCCATATACTGGCTGAGAACGCGTGCGATGCGAATCAATCCCTGCATTAGGATCTTGCGAGGACAGGCGATGTTGAGGCGCAGGTAGCCCTGGCCAGCCTTTCTGCCATACATCGTACCACTGTTGACGAATACCTTGCCATCATTCATCAGCTTCTCATAAGCCTCGTCGCTTGACAGTTCGAATGGCAGGATATCGAGCCATACCAGGTAGGTGCCTTCAAGGCGGGTAACGCGAACTTGTGGCAATTCGGTATTGAAGAATTCCTTTACTGCCTGATAGTTCTCGTAGAGATATTGGTTCAATTCATCCAACCATTCTTCTCCCTCATTGTAAGCTGCCTGGAGAGCGATAACGCCGAATGGGTTTACGTCACAAACCTCGTTGATGTTGATGGCACGGTTGATGCGGCGGCGCAATGTTGCATCCGGACAGATAATGTTGGCTATCTGAAGGCCTGCAATATTGAATGACTTAGATGGAGAATTCAATACTACGCAGTTGTCACGGCAAGCCTCGCTGATGCTGGCAAATGGAGTATACTGATAGCCTGGCATGATGAGCTCGCAATGGATTTCATCTGCGATGACCTTTACACCGTGCTTGAGACAGATGTCGTTCATTCGCTCCAGTTCCTCTTTCTTCCAGACTCTTCCGGCTGGATTGTGAGGATTGCAGAGGATGAAGGCTGTGGTCTTCTCATCGGCACATTTGCGCTCGAAGTCTTCGAAATCTATCTCATAAGTGCAGTTGCCCACACGTTTCAGTTCGTTTTCTACTACTTCGCAGCCGCTGTTTGTAATGCAGGAGAAGAAACAGTTGTATACTGGAGTCTGTACCAGCACCTTCTCTCCAGGCATGCAGATGGCTTTCAAACAGCAAGAAATGGCTGGTACAACGCCTGAAGTATAGAGAATCCAGTCTTTCTCAATGTTCCACTGGTGGCGGCGGGAGAACCAGCTGATGATAGCCTCGTAATAAGAATCTGGTACGAGGGTATAGCCGAAGATGCCGTGAGCTACGCGCTTCTGAAGAGCTTCGATGATGCAGGGAGCAGTCTGGAAATCCATATCTGCTACCCACATCGGAATAACGCCGTCTTCCTTCACCAAATCCCATTTGTATGAGTTGGTTCCACGACGTTTGATGATTTCATCAAAATTGTATTTCATATTTGTTTTCTATCTATGTTATTTCTTCTATTTATATAGGATAAATCTCTTATTTATATAGGATCATTCTCTTTTTCTCCTAATTGAAATCTTCGTTCATCGACGTTGAATGTACGTTCATCGACGCTGAATGTACATTCAACGTCGTTGAACCGCCGTTCAGCGTCGATGAACGGAGATTTCAGTTAAGTGTAAGAATAATTAGTTATGGGAACAATAAGTAATTTACTTGATTGTTGTCATTTCTGTAATTACCTCTTAAACTATTTCGATTTATCTGTGATTTTACATGCACCCTTTGGCGCTTTGGCAAACTCAGTATATGTTACGCTTCCCACTTCGTCTGCCTCGATTCTTCCGGAGATAGGGTTCTTGATATTGGTGATACTTCCCTTAATCTGTGCATCGATGTTGGTGCAATCCTCGAAGGCACGGTCGCATTCCTTATCAAAGGTGCAATCCTCCAGAGTTACATGGTCCATGTAGCAGAGAGGCTGCTCGCCGCTGATGTGGCAACGTACGAACTTGATGTTCTTGCTGTGCCAGGCCAGATACTCACCATTCAGTTCCGAATCATAGACGGTTACATTCTCGCATTCCCAGAAACTGTCCTTGGTTGTAATCTTTGCGTTGTGAATCTCCACATTTCTGCAGTATTGGAATACATATTTAGAGTCGCTCTCAAGTCCGTCTACATAGATATTCTTGGAGAACATGAATGGATAAGTTCCATCGTGGAGTTTTACGTTCTTCAGTTTCAAGCCATCTACCTTCCAGAAAGTCTCATCAGCATCTGTGATGTTTACGTTTTCCAATTCCAGGTTCTTCATTTCGCGGAAGAACTTAGGACCATCGATGGTGCAGTCTTTCATCACCATATTATCACTATACCAGATGGCCGAACGGCTTTCTGGGGCGAAGTAGCAGTCTGTGATGAGGGAACCATCCACATGCCACCAAGGGTATTTGCCATAAAACTTGGAATGGTGGCATTCTATGTTCTTGCAGCACTTGATGCCAGACTCGCCATCTGTAATCGTGATGTCCTCCAGACGTACATCGTGAGCACCGAAGAGAGGGCGCTCGCCTCCGAATGATTTGTTCTTTATCTGTTCCATACTTTTCTATTATCCTTTCTTATTTGTAATTTCTGTGTGCAAAATTACAAAAATAATGCCAAAGTCGTATAACCCGATTTACAGAAAAGTGTAACTTTATGGCGTATTTGTGGATAAAGTGGCTGAAGGCAGGAAAAATGGAAATCAAAAAAGGCTGAATCATGAAGCATTTTCACGATTCAGCCCTTATCGAGTTAACTTCTAAAAATCCGAAGCGGAGAATTACAAGTTAGGGTTCATCTCTTTCCACTCAGCTACTGGAGGAACGATGCCGAGCTCTACGATCTCATCGCGCATCTTGCAAAGGTGCTCGTAAGACTTCTGGAGGCTAGCGAGCTCTTCCTCAGTACCTGTAGGCTCTGTGAAGTGAACACCAGTCTTGTCGATAGTAGTAGGCATAGCCATCATTACGTTCTTGAAACCGAGCTTGTCGTGGTTTACATAGCAACCTGCTGGCAATGTGAACTTCTCACCACCCATAGCAGCCTCGATCATCTTAACTGCGTTGTAAGCTGGGCTCTGGAATGAAGAACGACCACGGAGCTTGATGATGTTAGAACCACCCTGTACTGTGTGGTGCTTGATCTCTTCCCAACGCTCGTCAGAAAGACCCATCTCTGCCAATGGCTTGCCGTCAACCTTAACCTGAGAAGCGAATACAGCCATCTGCTCGCCGTGACCACCGTAAGTGTGAGCGCCAGTAACCTTATCCTGCTGTACACCGAACTCGAGGGCCAAAGCCTGCTGCAGACGAGTAGAATCGAGAGCTGCGAGTGATGTCAACTGGTTTGGCTTCAAACCTGAGTGGATAAGTGCTGTAAGAGCTGTAACGTCAGCTGGGTTGAAGATAACAACTACGTGCTCAACCTCTGGGCAGTACTTCTTGATATTGTCACCGAACTCAGCAGCAATCTTGCAGTTACCCTTGAGAAGGTCCTCACGAGTCATACCCTCCTTACGAGGAGCACCACCAGAAGAGATAATGTACTTAGCACCAGTGAAAGCTTCCTCTGGATTTACTGTATAAGTAACGTTAACACCAGGGAATGCGCACTGCTGAATCTCATCGAAAACACCGTGAACACCTGGCTCGAAGATGTCGTAGAGACAAATATTAGGAGTAAGACCGAGCATCAAAGCGCTCTGAACCATGTTTGAACCAATCATACCGCCTGCACCGACGATAACGAGCTTGTCATTTGTTAAAAATTCCATAACTACAATATTTTATTTAAGATGTTTATAAATTTCTTGCTTACTGAGTTGCAATGTGTTGCAACTTTTGTTTTGCTGGATTGTCATCAGATAAAAAGACCGTAAATCTCGCTCTTTTGGCTTTCCGACCGCAAAATTACTAAAAAGTAATGTAAAACGTGCATTTATTTCCGCTTAAATTTGTGATTAATTCTTAAAATTCGTATCTTTGTAATCTCTAATTAGCAAAATACTATATTTTCTTCTCTTTCCAGAGAGGAATGGTAGTAATAAACGAAATGTATAATTATAATAATGTGTGCCGATGAATATGATTAATCAAAGATTGGAAAGTTTAAGGGAGGTTATGAAGCGTGAGCATCTTGCTGCGTTCATTTTTCCTAGTACTGATGCTCATCAAAGTGAGTATGTTGCTGACCATTGGATGGGTAGGGCTTGGATATCAGGCTTTGATGGTTCTGCAGGAACAGCAGTCGTGACCATGCATTCTGCTGCGTTGTGGACAGACTCCCGCTATTTTCTTGCTGCTGAGGAACAGTTGAAAGGTACTGAGTTTCAGTTGATGAAATTGAAAATTCCGGGAACTCTTTCGATTGCAGAATGGCTGGGGAAGGAGCTGCAGGATGTAGACTCTCCAGAAGTGGGTCTGGACGGATGGGTTAATTCCTATACCTCAACTTCAGGATTGATTGCTGATTTGCGTAAAGCAGGCGGCATCACGGTTCGTACCAATTTTGATCCGTTGGAGGAAATTTGGAAAGATCGTCCTTCCATTCCTTTGAAACCTGTAGAAATTCAGCCAATGGAATTTGCTGGTGAGGATGTTCCTTCTAAGATTAAGCGTATCAGACTGGCTTTAAGAGCTCAGCATGCTGATGGCATGTTGGTTTCTGCCCTGGATGATATCGCCTGGACTCTGAATCTGCGTGGTACTGATGTGCATTGCGTCCCTGTGTTTGTCAGCTATCTCCTGATAGCTTCGGACAAGGTGTCACTTTTTGTTGATGAAGCTAAAGTCAGCTCCGAGATACGTGCATATCTGGAATCCAACGGTGTCTCTATATATAAATGTAATAAGGTGGAAGAGGGGCTGAAGGCTTATTCTGAATATAATATTCTCCTGGATGGTAACGAAACCAGTTATTATCTTTGGAAAGCAGTAAGATGTCAGGAGATAGTTCAAGCTTCTTCCCCAATACCGGCAATGAAGGCTGTGAAGAATGAGGCCGAGATAGCCGGATATCGTAGTGCGATGTTGAAAGACGGTGTGGCGATGGTGAAATTCCTCAAATGGCTGCTTCCGGCTGTTGAGGCTGGAGGGGAAACCGAAATCTCAATCGATAAGAAGTTGACTGCTTTGCGTGCAGAACAGAAATTGTTCCGTGATATCTCATTTGACACAATTGCTGGATATCAGGCTCATGGAGCTATCGTTCATTATGAGGCAACGCCGGAAACTGATATTCCTTTGAAGCCGGAGGGATTGCTGCTCCTTGATTCAGGTGCACAATATCAGGATGGCACTACTGATATTACCCGTACCATTGCTCTGGGGCCGATTACCGAGGAAATGAAACACATCTATACGTTGGTACTGAAGGCTCATATACAGTTGGAATTGGCTAAATTCCCTGATGGCGCTTCCGGTACTCAACTCGATGCTTTGGGACGAGAGTGCATGTGGAGAGAAGGATTCAATTTCCTGCATGGTACAGGTCACGGTGTTGGATCCTATCTGAGCGTGCATGAAGGACCTCACCAAATCCGAATGGAGTATATGCCGACTCCATTACGTGCCGGCATGACTTTGACGGATGAACCAGGACTCTATCTGGCGGGAAAGTTTGGAGTACGTATCGAAAACACAGTCTTGCTTTCCGGTTATATGAAAACGGAATTCGGTAAGTTCTTACAGATAGAACCTCTAACCCTTTGTCCGATAGATACAGCACCAATTGATTTGACAATGCTCATGCCGGAAGAGCTGGCTTGGCTCAATGAATATCATGCTAAGGTGTATGCAGAATTGGCTCCTTATCTTGATGAAGAGGAGAAAAAATGGCTAGAAAATGCCACAAAAGCCATAAAATGAAGGCGTTAAAACAAAAAAAACGTCTAAATTCTTGGTTATCTGAAAAATAAGATGTAATTTTGCACCCGCAAATTGTGGCATCATGCCCATTACGCAAGAAATAATATAAGTTTAACATTATAAATTAAAAGCAAAAAAATGATTATTGTACCAGTTAAGGACGGTGAGAACATCGAGAGAGCTCTCAAGAAGTTTAAGAGAAAGTTTGAAAAGACAGGTGTTGTTAAGGAATTGCGTGCTCGTCAGCAGTACGACAAGCCATCTGTTTTGAAGCGTCTCAAGATGGAACACGCCATTTACGTACAGCAGTTGCGCGCAAACGAGGAATAATAGTAAAAAATCCTCAAAAAATTTGGTAGTTTGAATTAATTTTCGTAACTTCGTTGCCGAATAACAGAATGAGCAACGTTATGCTGAATATTGACAAGTTCTTAGAATACTTAGAGTGCGAACTGAATAGGTCGCAAAGGACAGTAGAAAGCTATCGGGATGATTTGAAACACTTCGAGAAGTTTGCTAGGGACTTGTCTGATTCCTTCTCTTGGGAAACCGTTGATGCTGATCTCGTCCGTAACTGGATGGCTCAGATGATTGACGAGGGAAATAAGGCTACTTCAGTCTGTAGAAGACTGAGTGCTTTGAAGACTTTTTATCGTTTTGCCTTGTCGAGGCATTATGTGGAAAGTGATCCTGTTTATCAAGTCCAAGGGCCGAAAAAAGAAAAACCTCTGCCGCAATTCTTGAAAGAGAGTGAGTTGGAGGATTTGCTGGATAAGCAACAGTGGGGGACTGATTATAATAGTGTACGTGCGCGTACCTTAATTATAACGTTCTATGAAACTGGGATGCGAGTCTCGGAACTGGTTGGCTTGAATGATGAGGATGTCAACTTTCTGAATAAAGAGTTGAAGGTCACGGGAAAGGGAAATAAGCAGCGTGTCATTCCGTTTGGTGACGAGCTTTGTGAAACTTTACAAGGATATATAAGGCTAAGGAATCTTAGCTTGGAGCGAAAGTCGGATGCTTTGTTCCTTTCTAGAAAGGGGACGAGGATGAGTACTGCAAATGTTCGCTCTATTGTGAAGGAAAACCTCTCGAGGGTCTGCTCGTTGAAAAAGAAAAGTCCACATGTCTTGAGACATACGTTTGCTACGGCAATGTTGAATCATCATGTTGGTATTGAAAGTTTGAAAAAACTGTTGGGACATGCCAAGCTCTCTACTACGGAGATTTATACGCATACAACGTTCGAACAGTTAAAGCGAGTTTATAATGAAGCCCATCCAAGGGCATAACCTTTTAAAAATTGGAGGTCACTATGGAAATTAAGATTCAGTCGATTCATTTCGACGCTACTGAGAAGTTACAGGCGTTTATCGAAAAGAAAATCGCCAAGTTGGAGAAAACTTATGAAGATATACAGAAAGTAGAGGTGCAATTAAAGGTCGTAAAACCTGCTACTGCCCTTAACAAGGAAGTTCATCTCGATGTTGCAGTCCCAGGAACCCAGTTGTTCGTGGAGAAGACATGCGATACTTTTGAGGAGGGAGTTGACCAGGCAGTGGATTCTATGAAGGTTCAATTGACCAAATTTAAAGAAAAAACAAGGAATCGATAAAAAAAACACGAAAAAATTTTGTGGATTCAAAAAATAGTTGTATCTTTGCAGCCGTTTTCCGATAGGTCGAAAACTTAGCCGTATTGCGGCTGTAAAGATTGCCTCTTTAGCTCAGTTGGCCAGAGCACGTGATTTGTAATCTCGGGGTCGTTGGTTCGAATCCGACAAGAGGCTCGAAAAGAAAGTCTATGGGTAGTTACCAGAGTGGCCAAATGGGGCAGACTGTAAATCTGCTGGCTATGCCTTCGGTGGTTCGAATCCATCACTACCCACTTTCTTTGATAAGCGGAAATAGCTCAGTTGATAGAGCACTAGCCTTCCAAGCTGGGGGTCGCGGGTTTGAGCCCCGTTTTCCGCTCAATTTATTAACTTGCTGTAATAGCTCAGTGGTAGAGCACTTCCTTGGTAAGGAAGAGGTCCTGAGTTCAACTCTCAGTTACAGCTCTATCGTTCTAGATGCTTTAGGATGGTAGAGGAACAGATTATTCATTTATATAAATAAAAAGAAAAGCTATGGCTAAAGAAGAATTCGTGCGTACCAAACCGCATGTTAACATTGGTACAATTGGTCATGTTGACCATGGTAAGACTACTCTGACCGCTGCTATCTCTAAGGTATTGAATGAGAAGCTCGGTACATCTGAGGCAGTTAAGTCATTCGATCAGATTGATAATGCTCCTGAGGAGAAAGAGCGTGGTATCACTATCAACTCTGCTCACATCGAGTATGAGACAGCAAAGCGTCACTATGCACACGTTGACTGTCCTGGACACGCTGACTATGTAAAGAACATGGTTACTGGTGCTGCTCAGATGGATGGTGCTATCTTGGTAGTTGCTGCTACTGACGGTCCTATGCCACAGACACGTGAGCACGTACTTCTTGCACGTCAGGTAAACGTACCTCGCTTGGTTGTTTTCTTGAATAAGTGCGATATGGTTGAAGATGAGGAGATGCTCGAACTCGTTGAAATGGAAGTTCATGAGATCCTCGAGCAGTATGGTTACGAAGAGGATACTCCTATCATCCGTGGTTCTGCTCTCGGTGCTTTGAATGGTGTTGAGAAGTGGGTTAAGTCTGTTGAGACTTTGATGGATACCGTTGACGAGTGGATTCAGGAGCCTGAGCGTGAGGTTGATAAGCCATTCTTGATGCCTATCGAGGATGTATTCTCAATCACAGGTCGTGGTACTGTTGCTACAGGTCGTATCGAGACTGGTCGTTGCAAGGTTGGTGACGAAGTTCAGTTGCTCGGTCTCGGTGAGGATAAGAAGTCTGTTATCACTGGTGTTGAGATGTTCCGTAAGGTTCTCGCTGAAGGTGAGGCAGGTGATAACGTAGGTTTGCTCCTCCGTGGTATTGATAAGGCAGAGGTTAAGCGTGGTATGGTAGTTGTACACCCAGGTGCTATTACTCCTCACGATCACTTCAAGGCTTCTATCTATGTATTGAAGAAGGAAGAGGGTGGTCGTCATACACCATTCGGTAACAAGTATCGTCCTCAGTTCTATCTCCGTACTATGGATTGTACAGGTGAAATCAAGCTTCCAGAGGGAGTTGAGATGGTAATGCCTGGTGATAACGTAGAGATCGAGGTAGAATTGATCTACAAGGTTGCTTTGAACGAGGGTCTTCGTTTCGCTATCCGCGAGGGTGGTCGTACAGTAGGTTCTGGTCAGATCACAGCAATTCTTGACGACATTAAGTAATTAGAATACTCTATTTACTAAATAAAGGCTCCCGCTTCTGCGGAAGTGGGAGCTACTTACGGGTTTAGCTCAGTTGGTAGAGCACTGGTCTCCAAAACCAGGTGTCGAGGGTTCGAGCCCTTCAACCCGTGCAAAATAGAAGATAATATGAATAAAATAGTAAATTATTGCAAGGCATGTTACGATGAACTTGCGCATAAGACTACTTGGCCATCACGTGCCGAACTTACTCATAGTGCAATGGTTGTATTATCTGCTTCCCTAGTCATTGCATTGGTGGTGTTCGCGATGGACTCTATATTCAAAGCCTTTATGGGTGTTGTTTATCCAGGTTAATTTTTAAAGGAAATGGCAGACGCAGGAAATAAATGGTATGTGCTCAAGGCCGTAAGCGGTAAGGAGGCTAAGGTGAAAGAATACATCGAAGCTGAGATGAAGCACAATGACTTACTTGCAGCAAATGTTTCTCAGGTGCTTATACCAGTTGAGAAGCATGCGGCTGTGCGTAATGGTAAGAGAGTTGTTAAAGAAAAAGTATCTCTTCCAGGTTATGTTTTTGTGGAGGCTAAACTGAAGGGTGATGTTGCGCATACACTGCGTTTCATGCCTAACGTTCTAGGTTTCCTTGGAGGATTGGATGAGCCTACACCTGTCCCACAGAGAGATATCAATCGAATGTTGGGAGCAGCAGAAGAGACTGAGTTTGAGGAGAATCTTGATTGTCCTTATCTCGTTAATGATACTGTTAAGGTAATGGAAGGTCCATTCAGTGGATTCAGTGGTGTTATCGAAGAGGTTAACTTGGAGAAACACAAGCTGAAGGTAACGGTTAAGATCTTCGGACGTAAAACTCCGTTGGAATTAGGTTTTATGCAAGTAGAAAAGGAATAGGATTCTGTTACGAGAATTTTAGATCCTTTTATAAGTTTCAATTTTAAATATTAACAAGAAAATGGCTAAAGAAGTTGCTGGATTAATCAAATTACAGATTAAAGGTGGCGCTGCAAATCCTTCACCTCCAGTAGGACCTGCTCTGGGTTCTAAAGGTATTAATATCATGGGATTCTGCAAGGAGTTCAACGCCCGTACCCAGGACAAAGCAGGTAAGGTATTGCCAGTTGTTATTACATACTACACTGACAAGTCGTTCGATTTCGTTATCAAGACTCCTCCTGCTGCAGTACAGTTGAAAGAGGCTGCAAAGATTAAGAGTGGTTCTGCTCAGCCTAATCGTCAGAAGGTTGCTTCTCTTACTTGGGATCAGTTAAAGGTAATCGCTGAGGATAAGATGAAGGACTTGAACTGCTTTACTGTAGAGTCAGCTATGAAGCTCATCGCTGGTACTGCAAGAAGTATGGGTATTACTGTAAAGGGAGACTTCCCTGGTAAATAATTTAAAACTTCAATTAGAAAAATGAGTAAACTGACAAAAAATCAAAAATCAGTAGCTGATAAGGTTGAAGCAGGGAAGATGTACACTTTGAAAGAGGCTGCAGAGTTGGTTAAGGAAATTACCACAACCAAGTTTGATGCATCTCTTGATATTGATGTACGTTTAGGTGTTGATCCACGTAAGGCTAACCAGATGGTTCGTGGCGTTGTTTCATTGCCAAACGGTACCGGTAAGGTTACTCGCGTGCTCGCTCTCTGTACTCCTGATCAGGAAGCTGCTGCTAAGGAAGCAGGCGCTGACTACGTAGGTCTCGACGAATATGTTGAGAAGATTAAGGGTGGTTGGACAGATATTGATGTCATCATCACAATGCCATCTTGCATGGGTAAGATTGGTCCTTTGGGTCGTGTTCTCGGTCCTCGTGGATTGATGCCAAACCCTAAGAGTGGCACTGTAACTATGGATGTTGCTAAGGCAGTTAAGGAAGTTAAGCAAGGTAAGATTGACTTTAAGGTTGATAAGGCTGGTATTATCCACACTTCAATCGGTAAGGCTAGTATGACCTCAGAGCAGATCTACGGAAATGCTAAGGAGTTCATCAATACAGTTATCAAGTTGAAGCCTGCTGCTGCTAAAGGTACATATATCAAGAGTATCTTTATTTCTAGCACTATGAGTAAGGGTATCAAGATTGATCCTAAATCAGTTGAATAACTCTAAAAGTTTTGTAAAATGAAGAAAGAAGTTAAAGATACTATCATCACCAAACTTGGACAGTTGCTTCAGGAATTCCCTCACTTCTATCTTGTAGATGTTACAGGATTGGATGCAGAGAAGACAAGCAATCTTCGTCGCAAGTGTTTCAAGAGTGAGATTAAGATGGTTGTTGTTAAGAATACCTTGCTTCACAAGGCATTTGAGGCATCAGACATCGATTTCTCTGAGCTTTATGGCAGCTTGAAGGGTACTACAGCAGTTATGTTCACTAACGTAGCTAATGTACCAGCTAAGTTGTTGAAGGAATACGAGAAGGAAGGCATCCCAGCATTGAAGGCTGCTTATGCAGAGGAAGGTGTTTATGTTGGTGCAGACAAGCTCGCAGAACTTTCAGCAATCAAGAGCAAGAGCGAGGTTATCGCAGAGATTGTTGCTTTGCTCCAGTCTCCAGCAAAGAACGTTGTTTCTGCTCTTCAATCAGGAAGCAACACTATTCACGGTGTGCTTAAGACATTGGGCGAGCGTCCTGAGTAATCAATCACAATGTTATCAATTTTAATAGTATAAACAAATAAAAATTTAGAATAAAATGGCAGATATTAAAGCTATTGCAGAAGAGTTAGTAAATCTTACTGTTAAGGAAGTTAATGAGTTGGCAACAGTCCTCAAGGACGAGTATGGAATTGAGCCTGCTGCTGCAGCTGTAGCTGTAGCTGCTGGTCCTGCTGCTGGTGGTGCAGCTGCAGCTGAGGAGAAGTCTTCATTCGACGTAGTTCTCGCTGAGGTTGGTGGCGCTAAGCTCCAGGTAGTAAAGGCTGTTAAGGAGGCTTGTGGTCTCGGTTTGAAAGAGGCTAAGGATCTCGTAGACGGTGCTCCTTCTACAATCAAGGAGGGTGTATCTAAGGACGAGGCTGAGAACCTTAAGAAGGCTATCGAAGAGGCTGGTGCTAAGGTAGAGCTCAAGTAATTAGATTAATTACATCTCTTACATAATGGTTAGGATTCTCCTAGTAGGCGAGTCCTAACCTTTTTGTGTCTTTTATTATCATGTTAATAAAACCCCATTTAATAACTTCTAATGGCTACAAAAATTGTTGATAACAGAGTAAATTTTGCCAGCGTCCATAATCCGTACCCATATCCGGATTTTCTCGATGTGCAGTTAAAGTCTTTTAAGGACTTCTTACAGTTGGATACTCCGCCTGAGGAACGCAAGAATGACGGTTTGTATAAGGTGTTCTCTGAGAATTTCCCTATCACCGATACTCGTAATAATTTCGTTCTTGAGTTCTTGGATTACTATATTGACCCTCCTCGTTATTCTATCGATGAGTGCTTGGAGCGCGGTCTTACATATAGCGTACCTTTGAAGGCTAAGATGAAACTGTATTGTACTGATCCTGACCATGAGGATTTCGGTACTTTCATTCAAGATGTATTCTTGGGTACTATCCCTTACATGACTTCTAACGGTACATTCGTCATCAATGGTGCTGAGCGTGTTGTTGTTTCTCAGTTGCACCGTTCACCTGGTGTGTTCTTTGGACAGGGTGTTCATGCAAATGGTACTCTTCTCTATTCTGCCCGTATCATTCCTTTCAAGGGTAGCTGGATTGAGTTTGCTACTGACATCAATAATGTGATGTATGCTTACATCGACCGTAAGAAGAAGTTGCCTGTTACTACCTTGCTTCGTGCTATCGGCTATGAGCAGGATAAGGATATTCTTCAGATTTTCGACCTTGCTGAGGAGGTTAAGGTTAACAAGAAGAATATGAAGGCTGCTATCGGTCGCAAGCTTGCTGCACGTGTCCTGAAGAGTTGGAATGAGGACTTCGTTGATGAGGATACTGGTGAAGTTGTATCTATCGAACGTAACGAGGTTATCATGGAACGTGAAACCGAGTTGACTGTCGATAACATCGAGGAGATTGTTGAGAGTGGTGCTTCTACTGTTCTTCTTCACAAGGATGAAGAGGCTGCTAACAAGTTTACCATCATCTTCAATACATTGGCAAAGGACCCAAGTAACTCTGAAAAGGAGGCTGTCAACTACATTTATCGTCAGTTGCGTAATGCTGATCCTGCTGATGATGCCAGTGCACGCGAAGTATTCCAGAACTTGTTCTTCTCAGATAAGCGTTATGATTTGGGTGAGGTAGGTCGCTACCGTATTAATAAGAAGTTGGGTCTCGATACAGATATGGATGTCCGCGTTTTGACTAAGGACGATATCATCGAGATTATCAAATATTTGATTCAGCTCATCAACTCAAGTGCTACAGTTGATGATATCGACCACTTGTCTAACCGTCGTGTTCGTACCGTTGGCGAGCAGCTGGCTAACCAGTTCTCTATCGGTTTGGCACGTATGAGCCGTACAATCCGTGAGCGTATGAACGTTCGTGACAATGAGGTGTTTACACCAACAGATTTGATCAATGCCAAGACCATCTCTAGTGTTATCAACTCATTCTTCGGTACAAACCCATTGTCACAGTTCATGGACCAGACCAACCCATTGGCTGAGGTAACTCACAAGCGTCGTCTTTCTGCCCTCGGTCCTGGTGGTTTGTCTCGTGAGCGTGCAGGTTTCGAGGTTCGTGACGTACACTATACTCACTATGGTCGTCTTTGTCCTATTGAGAGTCCTGAAGGTCCAAACATCGGTTTGATTTCTTCTCTCTGTATGTATGCAAAGATCAATGACCTTGGCTTTATCGTTACTCCTTACCGTAAGGTTAACGACAGCAAGGTGGACATGGATAATGCTGATGTCGTATTCTTGACCGCTGAGGATGAAGAGGCTAAGATTATTGGTCAGGGTAATGCTCCTTTGACAGAAGAAGGTGAATTTATCCGTGACGTTGTTAAGTGCCGTCAGGATGCTGATTACCCAGTTGTTCCTCCTGCAGACGTTGATTATGTTGACGTGTCACCTCAGCAGATTGCTTCTGTATCAGCAGGTTTGATTCCATTCTTGGAGCATGATGACGGTCACCGTGCGTTGATGGGATGTAACATGATGCGCCAGGCTGTTCCATTGCTTCACAATGATGCACCTATCGTAGGTACTGGTCTTGAGAAGCAGGTTTGTGAAGATTCACGTACTATGGTTACTGCAGAAGGCGAGGGTGTTATCGAATATGTAGATGCTACAACCATCCGTATTCTTTACGATCGTACAGAGGATGATGAGTTCGTAAGCTTCGAGCCTGCTTTGAAGGAGTATCGTATTCCTAAGTTCCGTCGTACCAACCAGAATATGACCATCGACTTGCGTCCTATCTGCAATAAGGGTCAACGTGTAAAGGCTGGCGATATCCTGACTGAGGGTTATGCTACAGAAAATGGTGAGTTGGCTTTGGGTCGTAACTTGCTCGTTGCTTATATCCCTTGGAAGGGTTATAACTATGAGGATGCCGTCGTTATCTCTGAGCGCATGGTTCGCGATGACGTGTTGACTTCTGTTCACGTAGACGAGTATTCTCTTGATGTTCGTGAGACTAAGCGTGGTGTAGAGGAATTTACTTCCGATATTCCAAACGTAAGCGAAGAAGCTACAAAGGACCTCGATGATAATGGTATCGTTCGCGTAGGTGCTAGAATTGAGCCAGGCGATATCATGATTGGTAAGATTTCACCAAAGGGTGAGAGCGATCCTTCACCAGAAGAGAAGTTGCTCCGTGCTATCTTCGGTGACAAGGCTGGTGATGTGAAGGATTCTTCATTGAAGGCTAATCCATCTTTGAGTGGTGTTGTTATTGACAAGAAGTTGTTCTCACGTGCAGTGAAGACTCGTGAATCCAAGAAGCAGGATAAGATTATACTTGCAAAGATTGATGAGGAGTACGAGGCAAAGGGAGACGACTTGAAGGATATTCTCGTTGATAAGTTGCTCACTCTGACAGAGGGAAAGACTTCTGAGGGCGTCAAGGATTATACAGGTGCTGAAATCATTACCAAGGGTAGCAAGTTCACTGCTACTGCCTTGAAGAACCTGGAGTATGATGGCGTTCAGTCTAATGGTTGGACAGATGATGACCATACCAATGGTTTGATCCAGCGTTTGATCATGAACTATATCCGCAAGTACAAGCAGCTTGATGCTGAGTTGAAGCGTCGCAAGTTTGCTATTACTATCGGTGATGAGCTTCCATCAGGAATTCTTCAGATGGCTAAGGTTTACATCGCTAAGAAGCGTAAGATTCAGGTAGGTGATAAGCTTGCTGGTCGTCACGGTAATAAGGGTATCGTTTCTAAGGTAGTTCGTCTTGAGGATATGCCATTCATGGCAGACGGTCGTCCTGTTGATATGGTATTGAACCCATTGGGTGTGCCTTCTCGAATGAACCTTGGTCAGATCTTTGAGTGTATCCTCGGTGCTGCAGGTAAGAAGTTGGGTGTTAAGTTCGCGACTCCTATCTTTGACGGTGCTAAGCTGGAAGACCTTTCTGAATGGACAGATAAGGCTGGTTTGCCTCGCTTCTGTTCTACTTACCTCTATGATGGTGAGACAGGTGAGCAGTTCGACCAGCCAGCTACAGTTGGTATGACTTACTTCTTGAAGTTGGGTCACATGGTTGAGGATAAGATGCACGCACGTTCCATCGGTCCTTACTCTCTGATTACTCAGCAGCCACTTGGTGGTAAGGCACAGTTTGGTGGTCAGCGATTCGGAGAGATGGAGGTTTGGGCCATCGAGGCATTCGGTGCCAGCCACGTATTGCAGGAGATTCTGACTATCAAGTCAGATGACGTTGTAGGACGTAGCAAGGCATACGAGGCAATTGTGAAGGGTGATCCAATGCCAACACCTGGCATTCCAGAGTCACTCAACGTATTGCTCCATGAGCTTCGCGGCCTTGGCTTGAGCATCAAACTGGATTAATTTTGAGAACCCCTAATTAAGATATAGAAACATGGCTTTCAAAAAAGATACAAAGGTAAAGAATAATTTTACGAAGATTACCATCGGTCTCGCTTCTCCTGAGGAGATCCTGGAAAATTCGTATGGTGAGGTTACTAAGCCTGAAACCATTAATTATCGAACATACAAGCCGGAGCGTGATGGTCTCTTCTGCGAGCGCATTTTTGGTCCTACCAAGGACTATGAGTGCGCCTGCGGTAAGTACAAGCGCATCCGCTACAAGGGAATCGTCTGCGACCGATGCGGTGTAGAGGTTACTGAGAAGAAGGTTCGTCGTGAGCGTTCTGGTCACATTGAACTCGTTGTTCCTGTAGCTCACATCTGGTATTTCCGTTCTCTTCCTAACAAGATTGGTTACCTCCTCGGTATGCCAACCAAGAAGCTTGATGCTGTTATCTACTACGAGAAGTATGTAGTTATCCAGCCTGGTGTGATGGAAGGTAAGACAGATGCTGATGGATTGGAAGTAAACGGTTCTCATAAGCTCGATCTCCTGACAGAAGATGAGTATATCGACATTATCGACAACCAGATCAGCGAGGAAAATGATCGTTTGGATGATTCAGATCCTAACAAGTTCATTGCCAAGATGGGTGCAGAGGCTATCTATGAGCTTCTTCAGAATGTAGACCTCGACAATCTGTCATACGAACTTCGTGACCGAGCTAACAACGACTCTAGCCAGCAGCGTAAGACTGAGGCTTTGAAGCGTCTTCAGGTAGTAGAGGGTTTCCGTGCCAGCAAGGGTATTAACAAGCCTGAATGGATGATCATGAAGATTATTCCTGTTACTCCTCCAGAGCTTCGCCCATTGGTACCGCTGGACGGTGGTCGTTTCGCTACATCAGACTTGAACGACCTCTATCGTCGTGTTATCATCCGTAACAACCGTTTGAAGAGATTGGTTGAAATCAAGGCTCCTGAAGTGATTCTCCGAAACGAGAAGCGTATGTTGCAGGAGGCTGTTGACAGTTTGTTCGACAACTCTCGCAAGAGTTCTGCTGTCAAGAGTGAGAGCAATCGTCCATTGAAGTCTCTCTCTGACTCTTTGAAGGGTAAGCAGGGTCGTTTCCGTCAGAACTTGTTGGGTAAGCGTGTAGACTATTCTGCTCGTTCGGTAATCGTTGTAGGTCCTGAGTTGAAGATGGGTGAGTGTGGTCTTCCTAAGTTGATGGCTGCAGAGCTTTACAAACCATTTATCATCCGCAAGTTGATTGAGCGTGGTATTGTCAAGACTGTTAAGAGTGCCAAGAAGATTGTTGACCGTCGCGAGCCTGTTATCTGGGATATCCTCGAGAACGTGATGAAGGGTCATCCGGTTATGTTGAACCGTGCCCCTACACTTCACCGTCTCGGTATTCAGGCTTTCCAGCCTAAGATGATTGAGGGTAAGGCTATCCAGTTGCACCCATTGGCATGTACAGCGTTCAACGCCGACTTCGATGGTGACCAGATGGCTGTTCACCTTCCATTGAGCAATGAGGCTATCTTGGAGACTCAGATTCTGATGCTCCAGAGCCATAACATTCTGAACCCTGCTAATGGTGCACCTATCACCGTTCCTTCTCAGGATATGGTGCTTGGTCTCTACTATATTACAAAGATTCGTCCAGGTGCAAAGGGCGAGGGATTGACATTCTACGGTCCTGAGGAGGCTTTGATTGCCCGTAACGAGGGTCGTTGTGATCTCCACGCTTTGGTAAAGGTTGTCGTTGACGACTTGGTTGACGGTAAGATTCAGAAGCGTATGGTTGAGACTTCTGTAGGTCGTGTTATCGTGAATGGTATCATCCCTGATGAGGTAGGATTCTTCAACGATGTCATCTCCAAGAAGACTCTCCGTGGCTTGATTTCTAGTGTAATCAAGGCTGTAGGTATGGCTGAGGCATGTGAATTCCTCGATGGTATTAAGAACTTGGGTTATCGTATGGCATACGTTGCAGGTTTGTCATTTAACCTTGGTGATATCATTATCCCACCAGAGAAGGAGGCTATCGTTGAGCGTGGTCGCAAGGAGGTTGAGGAAATCACCAACAACTATAATATGGGTTTCATCACCAACAAGGAGCGTTACAACCAGGTTATCGATGCATGGACTCACGTAAATACTGACTTGGGTAACATCTTGATGAAGGAGATGACTGAAGCTGACCAGGGATTCAACGCTGTATACATGATGCTTGATTCCGGAGCCCGTGGTTCTAAGGATCAGATTAAGCAGTTGTCAGGTATGCGTGGTTTGATGGCTAAGCCTCAGAAGGCTGGTGCAGAGGGTGCGCAGATCATTGAGAACCCTATCCTTTCTAACTTTAAGGAGGGTATGTCAGTGTTGGAGTACTTTATCGCTTCTCACGGTGCCCGTAAGGGTCTTGCGGATACCGCTATGAAGACTGCTGATGCTGGTTACCTGACTCGTCGTCTTGTTGACGTTTCTCATGACGTCATCATCACTGAGGAGGATTGTGGTACATTGCGCGGTCTGGTATGTACAGCATTGAAGAATGGTGATGAGATTATTTCTTCACTCTATGAGCGTATCCTGGGTCGTGTATCAGTTCATGACATTATCCACCCAACTACAGGTGAGTTGATAGTTAAGGCAGGTGAGGAAATTACTGAGCCAAAGGCTAAGGCAATCGATGAGTCTCCTATCGAGAGCGTTGAGATTCGTTCCGTACTTACCTGTGAGAGCAAGAAGGGTGTCTGCATGAAGTGTTACGGTCGTAACTTGGCTACAGCCCGCATGGTTCAGCTTGGTGAGGCTGTCGGTGTCATCGCAGCTCAGGCTATTGGTGAGCCTGGTACTCAGCTTACTCTCCGTACATTCCACGCCGGTGGTATTGCGTCTAACGCTGCTGCCAATGCTAAGATTGCTGCGAAGAACAAGTCTCGTATCGAGTTTGATGAGTTGAGCACTGTTCCTTTCATCGAGGAAGATGAGGAAGGAAATGATATCAAGTGCGAGAAGGTAGTAAGCCACTTGGCCGAAATCCGTTTCGTTGATCCAAATACAAACATCATCCTTGCTACATTAAATGTTCCTTACGGTTCTTCTCTGTATCATAAGGAAGGTGAAGTTGTTGAAAAGGATACTGTGATTGCCCGTTGGGACCCATTCAACGCCGTTATCGTCAGCCAGTATGCCGGTACATTGAAGTTCAATGACGTTCAGAAGGATCAGACCTACCGTGCCGAGGTCGATGAGACCACTGGTTTGGAGGAGAAGATCATCACTGATTCAAAGAATAAGGCGATGGTTCCTTCTTGTGATGTTATCGATGCTAATGGTGAGGTAGTTGGTACATACAACTTCCCTGTAGGTGGTCACCTCATTGTTGAGGATGGTCAGACTATCAAGACCGGTGAGGTGTTGGTTAAGATTCCTCGTGCGGTTGGTGGTGCTGGTGATATCACCGGTGGTCTTCCACGTGTTACCGAGCTTCTCGAGGCTCGTAACCCATCTAATCCTGCTGTCGTATCAGAAATCGATGGTGAGGTAACCATGGGTAAGGTAAAGCGTGGTAACCGTGAGATCATCGTAACATCTAAGACTGGTGATCAGAAGAAGTATCTCGTATCTCTCTCTAAGCAGATCCTGGTACAGGAGCATGATGCTGTACGTGCTGGTACTCCTCTTTCTGATGGTAGTGTAACTCCTGGCGATATCCTCGCCATCATGGGTCCTACTGCTGTTCAGGAGTATATCGTTAACCAGATTCAGGACGTTTACCGTCTCCAGGGTGTGGCTATCAACGATAAGCACTTCGAGGTTGTGGTACGTCAGATGATGCGTAAGGTTCGTATCGACGATCCAGGTGATACAACATTCCTGGAGCAGGAGTTGGTTGACAAGCTCGACTTCGCAGAGGAAAATGATCGTATCTGGGGTAAGAAGGTTGTTGCCGATGCCGGCGACAGCACCGAACTTAAGCCTGGTCAGATTATCACAGCACGCAGATTGCGTGACGAAAACTCTGCCTTGAAGCGTCGTGACAAGAAACTTGTACAGGTTCGTGATGCCGTAGCTGCTACTTCTACTCAGATTCTTCAGGGTATTACCCGTGCAGCTCTCGGTACAAAGAGCTTCATGAGTGCTGCTTCCTTCCAGGAAACTACTAAGGTCTTGAACGAGGCTGCTATCCGTGGTAAGGTTGATTACCTTGAGGGTATGAAGGAGAATGTAATCTGCGGTCACTTGATTCCTGCAGGTACTGGTCTCCGTCAGTGGGAGAAGCTCATCGTCGGCTCTAAGGAAGAGTACGAGCGTATGCAAGCTAATAGAAAGAATGTACTCGACTATGCAGATACTCCTATCGTGGACTAATCAGTAGGGTAGAGTCACATATATAATAAGGAGGGTGTGTCATAAGATTATGATGCACCCTCTTTTTCTTTTGTATGCTATTGATATATTGTTGGAAAAGACAGCTAAAGTTTTTGGGAAAGCTAGTATCTCTGGTCGCACAACAGCTGTTGTGCGCTTGCATATCAGCTGATGTGCGCTTGCATGACAGGTGATGTGCATGCGGCGGTCAACCGTTATGCGCTAACTTTTTTATATTTTTTCTTCTTCATGGGTTGGGAATTTTGTACCTTGATGTGTTCTTGGGATAAACAATACAGATAAAAATAGAAATGGAAAAGATAGAACAACTTTTTCGCCAGCATTATTCAAAGATGTTTCTCGTTTCGAGGATGATTCTAGGAGATGAAGAGACCGCAAGGGATGTGGTGAGCGATATTTTTGCAGATTTGCTCAGTGGAAAGCTTCGCCTTCCACCTAAAAGTACGGAAGGTTACTTTGTCGTTCTTACTCGAAACCGATGTTTGAATTATCTCAGAAAGATGACCCTTCACGAAAAGGTCAAGGCTGGTCTTAAGGTGGACCATACGGTAGATATCGTGCATGATGAAAACCGAATCATTCGCGAGATAGACCATGAGATGAGCAAGGCAGATCAGATGCTTCGTTTTGTAGATGAAGAATTGACGCTCCAAACCCGCCGCGTGGTCAATATGCATTATCGCCAGAAACTCACTTATCGTGAAATCTCAGAAGAGTTAGGTATCAGTGAGGCTGCCGTCTATAAGCATCTTGCTCAAGGTATCAAACGAATAAAAGAACATTTTAATCCCAAGAACAATGGATAAGTTAACACAAGTAATCGACATGATTGAGCACCCAGAGCATTATTCTGAGTCTCAGATGAAAGAGATTCTCCAAGATGAGGAGTCTCGCCAGACCTATCTCACGATGATGGAGATGCGTATGGCTTTTGATAAAGAAGCGACAGAGAAAGATTTGGATGTAGATAAGGAATGGCAATTGTTTACTGAACAGCATCCGGTAGTGAAGTCCCGTTTTGATTGGCGCAAACTCGCTGCTTCCTTTATAGGTGTATGTTTGCTGTCTGGCATCGCCTTTGCTGCCATTCATACATTCAGTTCGCATCGTCAGGTAGAAGAAACATCGGCAGGGGATACGTCTCAGGTAAAAGTAGTATCCAGTCCAAATACTGCTGCTGTCAGTGATAAAGCTACGTCATCTGATGTCAAGAAGGAAATTGTGCATAAGACTTTCGACAATGTTTCCTTAGAAACGATGCTCGGAGAAATGGCAGAGTATTATGGAGTGAATATTGTGTTCCAGAACCAGGAAGCCAAGCAGCTTCGTTTCTATTATGAATGGAACAGCGAGAACAGTCTGCAGAGTGTAGTGGATGAGTTGAATCATTCACAGCAGATAATTCTCTCTTTGGACAATGAGCAACTTGTTGTAGAATAACCCTGTCGCAGACAGGTCTGTTTGCAAGTTGGCTTATTTGTAATATGTATCAAATCAATATAAAAATTATGAAGAAATATATGTTCGCTTTCCTGATGTGTCTGTTGGTACAGGCATCGTTTGGACAGCGCATCTCTAGAAGCTATAACAACCGTTCCATGTCTGAAGTCCTGAAGGATTTAGACAAGGCAACCCGTCGATATAAAATCAGTTTTATCTATAATGAACTGGAAGATTTCACCGTCACTACCTCTTTCCGTAATCTCGATTTGCAGGAAGCTTTGGGACGGGTCTTTGGATTCTATCCGATGAAGGCTACGATAGAGGATAGCTTGATATTCGTGGAATGTACCCAAAAGGAACCTACCAAAATGATGGGACGGGTGATAGATGAACGTCATCGACCAGTGGAGTTTGCTAATGTGGCTTTACTCAATCCCAGGGATTCTTCCTTTCTCACAGGTGGTGTGACCAATGCCAGCGGCAATTTCGTGATACCTTGTGGCATGAAGAAGGTTCTCGCCAAAGTAAGTTGTGTGGGTTATTACACCTTATATAATATATATAATGTGGGAAAAGTCGGAAATGTGGTGTTGAAGGAGAGTACCATGCATATCAATGGTGTTACGGTGAAGGCGAAATTGCCTTCTTTCAAGATGGGACGTGAAGGAATGCTCATAGACATACAGCATTCTGATTTGTCAAAAGTAGGAGATGCCGTTGATGTACTCCGACAATTACCTCGCATCAATGTAAGTAGTACCGATGTCATCAGCGTTTATGGCAAGGGTACACCTATTATATATATCAACAATAAGCAGGTGAGAGATTCCAGGGAATTGCAGCGCCTGAAGTCTGATGCCATCAAGAATGTGGAAATCATTACTTCGCCTGGTGCAAGATATGATGCCACGGTTAGCTCTGTCATACGTATCCGAACCGTCAAGAAGCAGGGCGAAGGGGTGAGTGGATCCTTGAATTCCATGGTATGGTATAATGGATATCTGGGAGGGTCAGAACAGCTTAGTCTCAATTATCAGAGTGAAAAGCTCAACTTGTTTGGGTCTCTTTGGGGATATACAAGAGGGCATAAGGAGGCTACTTCGCTAATTCAGCATATTGAAGGAACGAAGAATGTTACCGTAAACCAGTATGATCCCTTATCCTATCGCAATACAATGGGAGAAGTAAACTTTGGTTTCAATTATGACCTCAATGATGAAAACTCTATCGGTGCTTCTTATGATTTAGAATGCGAACCCTATGCGAAAGGGCATGTTGATGGACAGCAGGAAATATTCAATGAGGGACAACCTGTGGATATCATCAAACAGAAAGCATTGGTCGATGATATAGGTGGTCCTACCCATGAGTTGAATGCTTACTATGTGGGAAAGGTCAATAAACTGGGAATAGACTTTAATGGAACCTGTCTCTGGCAAAAAACTGGGCGGGATATGTTGGAAACAGAAGAGGCTACCGTATTGGAAAATCGGGAAATCCATACTGCGAGTCGCCGCCATAATCAGTTGCTTGCAGGCAAACTGGTTCTTTCTTATCCCATAGCCAAGGGGCAGTTGGAGTTAGGAAGCGAAGTGAGCCATACCCACAGTAGCGGAGAATATAGCAATGCGGAAGGTGTTGTGGCGGATGCTTCTACCGATATGAAGGAAGATAATTTGGCGGGATTTCTTGCCTTTTCATATCCTTTAGGCTCGTTTTCAATGGATGCAGGATTGAGATACGAGTATGTGTCTGCCAAGTATTATTCTTTCGGTAAGTATGAAGAAGAGCCTAGCAGGAATTATAGCAATTGGTTTCCCAACCTGACCCTGTCATGGAATAAGGAACCATGGGCGGCATCTCTGGCGTATACCTGCAAGACAAAGCGTCCTTCTTATAGTTCCTTGCGCAATGAGGTGCAGTATGATAATCGCTATATGTATGAAGGTGGCGATCCTTATCTTCGTCCTACCATTGCTCATGATGTTTCATTGGATGTGATGTGCAACTGGATTTCGTTTGGTGTGGAGTATCTTTATGAGGACAATCCCATCATCTGGTATGTTACCCTTTATAATCATCAGGATATAGCCTTCTTGAGAAATGTGAACTTTTCCAGCAAGCAGACGATGACAGCGTATGTCATAGCTGCTCCCAAGTTCGATTGGTATCAGCCTATATGGCAAGTCTTCTTTCAGAAGCCTTTTTTTGATGCGGAAAAATATGGTGCCCCTCGTGGTTTGTCGAAGCCTGCCTTGGGTATTACATGGAACAACAAGTTTAAGTTGAGTTCTACTTGGACTTCATGGGTGACCCTTCATGCCAATACTACATCCTATAATGCCTTCCGCCGGTATCGCTCTGGTTATTTTGCCTCTATGCGAATGGTTAAGACATTCTTTGATGAAGCCTTGACTGTTAATTTCTATGCTGATGATATCTTCAGAAGTCAGAAAGACCAATGGACCATGTATGGCGACCATGCAACCTTGACGAAGGATAGTTATAATAGTGCCCGTGAAATTGGTGTCAGGGTGGTCTATAAATTCAATTCCGGTCATAGAAAGTATAAGGGCTCAGGTGCTGGTAATGCAGAGAAGAGCCGTTTTTGATAGACCGGTTCTTCAGATAAAAAAGAATTTATATTTCAAAAGTCCTTTCATACTACGCTTGTGTCTTTGAAGCGTTTTAGTGTGAAAGGACTTTTAACACAAAATAATTGGCAGATTATTCGTTTTTTCCAGATATTATGTGTAAATTTGCATCATAAATTAAAGTTTAACCCTATTAACTTAATAAAATTATGGAAGAAAATAAGAATAAGGAACAGCAGAATCAGTTCCAGATGGGTATCAGCCCAGAAGTAGCAGAAGGTACATATTCAAACTTGGCATTGATTACCCATTCTAGCTCAGATTTCATTTTGGATTTTGCTTGTGCACTCCCGGGAATGCCGGCACCTCAGATCAAGAGCCGTGTCATCATGGCACCAGAGCACGCTAAGCGTTTGCTTCAGGCCTTGCAGAGTAATGTATATAATTATGAGCAGACTTTTGGTAAGATTAAGATGGCTGAAGAGCAGCAGGATCGTACTATCGCTCCATTCGGCACACCAAAAGGTGAGGCTTAATCCATAAACATACATACTAAGACTAAATTTCCTGCTAAATTCCACTTTTTCTTTATAAGTTTTGTTTTTAATAGTTATATAAAGTTAAAATTTAGTGTCCTTTTTCAAAAGTTACCTATAATATTAGGTAGTTTGCAGAAAAAATCGTAACTTTGCACCCCGAAAAGCCCCATAATGTGGTGGCTTATACGGAAATAAGACAATAATAAAAAACAAAATAATAAATTAAAAAGTAAAATTATGCCTACTATTTCACAGTTAGTAAGAAAAGGCAGAAGAGTTTTGGTAGACAAGAGCAAGTCTCCAGCTTTGGATTCATGTCCTCAGCGTCGTGGTGTTTGCGTTCGTGTTTACACAACAACTCCAAAGAAGCCTAATTCGGCAATGCGTAAGGTTGCCCGTGTACGTTTGACAAACTCTAAGGAGGTTAACTCTTACATTCCAGGAGAGGGACACAATTTGCAGGAGCACTCAATCGTATTGGTTCGTGGTGGTCGTGTAAAGGACCTTCCTGGTGTTCGTTATCACATCGTTCGTGGTACTCTTGATACCGCAGGTGTTGCAAACCGCACACAGCGTCGTTCTAAGTACGGTGCTAAGCGTCCAAAGGCAAAGAAGTAATTCTAAATCCGGACAAAATTAAAAGAAATCCGAAAACTCACGGTCGGAGAAGGTCGAGAGTTTAGGTAAAAAGATTATTTTATTAAACGTTTTGCTGGAGAAGTAACAGGTTGAGTAAATACTCGGGTGCGAGTGTTGAAGAACGATATACAGCCCCATGCAGAATTTAAATTTTTTCGATTAAAAATGAGAAAAGCAAAACCAAAGAAGAGAGTGATCCTCCCAGATCCAGTCTTCAACGACCAGAAGGTCTCTAAATTCGTAAATCATTTGATGTATGATGGTAAGAAGAATACATCTTATGAGATTTTCTACAATGCACTCGATACCGTTAAGGCTAAGATGGCTAACGAGGAGAAGTCTGCACTTGAAATTTGGAAGCAGGCTCTCGATAATATTACTCCACAGGTTGAGGTTAAGAGCCGCCGTATTGGTGGTGCTACCTTCCAGGTTCCTACAGAAATTCGTCCTGACCGTAAGGAAAGTATCTCTATGAAGAACCTTATCAGCTTCGCTCGCAAGCGTGGTGGTAAGACTATGGCAGACAAGCTTGCTGCTGAGATTATGGATGCTTATAACAATCAGGGTGGCGCTTTCAAGCGTAAGGAGGATATGCATCGTATGGCTGAGGCTAACCGTGCATTTGCTCACTTCAGATTCTAATTTAACATATAAAATAGGTTTAAAAGAAAATGGCAAATCGCGATTTACATTTGACACGTAACATCGGTATCATGGCGCACATCGATGCCGGTAAGACAACAACATCTGAGCGTATCTTGTTCTATACAGGTAAGACTCATAAGATCGGTGAGGTACACGATGGTGCTGCTACAATGGACTGGATGGCCCAGGAGCAGGAGCGTGGTATTACTATCACTTCTGCAGCTACAACTTGTAACTGGAACTATCTCGGTAAGTCTTATAAGATTAACTTGATCGATACTCCGGGACACGTTGACTTCACTGCTGAGGTTGAGCGTTCACTCCGTGTACTCGATGGTGCTGTTGCTACATATTCTGCAGCTGACGGTGTACAGCCACAGTCAGAGACAGTATGGCGCCAGGCTGACAAGTACAATGTACCTCGTATCGGTTATGTAAACAAGATGGACCGTTCAGGTGCTAACTTCTTTGAGACAGTTCAGCAGATGAAGGATATCTTGGGTGCTAATCCTATTGCTATTCAGATTCCTATTGGTGCAGAGGAGAACTTCAAGGGTGTAGTTGACCTGATCAAGATGAAGGCTATTCTCTGGCACGATGAGACTATGGGTGCTGAGTATGACGTAGAGGAAATTCCTGCTGATTTGGCTGACGAGGCTGCAGAGTGGCGTGATAAGCTTCTTGAGGGTGCTGCTAACTTCGATGACGAGGTTATGGAGCTCTATCTCGATGGTCAGGATATTCCAGAGGAGAAACTCCTTGCTGCTATCCGTAAGGGTTGCTGCGCTATGGAATGCTGCCCAATGTTGCTCGGTTCTTCATACAAGAACAAGGGTGTTCAGCCATTGCTCGACTATGTATGTGCATTCTTGCCATCACCAATGGATACTCCAAATATCATCGGTACTAACCCTGATACAGAAGAGGAAGAAGATCGTAAGCCATCTGAGGATGAGCCAACATCTGCTCTCGCATTTAAGATTGCTACTGACCCATTCATGGGCCGCTTGGTATTCTTCCGCGTTTACTCAGGTAAGGTTGTTGCTGGTTCTTATGTTTACAACCCACGTTCTGGCAAGCGCGAGCGTATCAGCCGTCTGTTCCAGATGAACTCTAAGCAGGAAATCCCAATGGAGTCAATCGACGCAGGTGATATCGGTGCAGGTGTAGGTTTCAAGGATATCCGTACTGGTGATACACTCTGTGATGAGGATCACCCAATCGTATTGGAGTCTATGACATTCCCTGATACTGTAATCTCTATCGCAGTTGAGCCTAAGAGCCAGGCTGACATCGCTAAGATGGATAACGGTCTCGCTAAGTTGGCTGAGGAGGATCCAACCTTTACAGTACGTACTGATGAGCAGAGCGGTCAGACTATCATCTCTGGTATGGGTGAGCTCCACTTGGATATCATCATCGACCGTTTGAAGCGTGAGTTCAAGGTTGAGTGTAACCAGGGTAAACCTCAGGTTAACTACAAGGAGGCTATCACTAAGACAGCTCAGAGCCGTGAGACTTACAAGAAGCAGTCTGGTGGTCGTGGTAAGTTCGCTTGTATCGATGTAACCATCGGTCCTAAGGACGAGGATTACAAGGAGGGCGACTTGCAGTTCATCAACGAGGTTAAGGGTGGTAACGTTCCTAAGGAATTCATCCCATCAGTACAGAAGGGCTTCGCTGACTGCTTGTCAAATGGTGTACTCGGTGGCTTCCCAATGACAGGTTTGAAGGTAACTTTGACAGATGGTAGCTTCCACCCAGTTGACTCTGACCAGTTGTCATTCGAGTTGGTAGCACATCAGGCATTCAAGGTACTTTGCCCTAAGGCTGGTCCTGTCTTGATGGAGCCTATCATGAAGGTAGAGGTTGTTACTCCAGAAGAGAACATGGGTGACGTAATCGGTGACTTGAACAAGCGCCGTGGTCTCGTTCAGGGTATGGAAGAAGGTCGTAGCGGTGCTCGCATCGTAAAGGCAATGGTTCCATTGGCTGAGATGTTCGGTTATGTAACAGCTTTGCGTACTATCACTTCTGGTCGTGCAACAAGTTCTATGGAGTACGATCATCATGCACCTCTTTCTTCAACAATTGCTAAGGCTGTGTTGGAGGAGGTTAAGGGTCACGCAGAACTCCTTTAATAAAATAAAGAAATAACGGTAAGATGAGGCGCTGCTTAGCGAATGACTCTTAAGCAGCGTACCTCTTCTTCCTTTAGACTAAAATAATTCATATAATAATAACTTAATTTTAAAAATGAGTCAGAAAATCAGAATTAAGCTGAAGTCTTACGACCACCAGTTGGTTGACAAGTCAGCTGAGAAGATTGTGAAGGCTGTAAAGGCAACAGGCGCTATCGTTAGCGGTCCTATTCCATTGCCAACACACAAGCGTATTTTTACTGTAAACCGTAGTACTTTCGTTAACAAGAAGTCTCGCGAGCAGTTCCAGCTCTCAGATTTCAAGCGTCTCATCGACATCTACAGCTCAACAGCTAAGACAGTTGATGCCTTGATGAAGCTTGAATTGCCAAGTGGTGTAGAAGTAGAAATCAAAGTCTAATTATTAAAAATTAAATTGAAATGCCAGGATTAATTGGAAAGAAAATCGGAATGACATCCGTTTTCAGTGCCGACGGTAAGAACATTCCGTGCACTGTTATCGAAGTAGGTCCTTGTGTTGTAACCCAGGTTAAGACCGTAGAAAAGGATGGTTACAAGGCTTATCAGTTAGGTTTCGGCGAGGCTAAGGAGAAGCGTACTTCTCAGCCTATGATGGGAATCTTCAAGAAGGCAGGCACAACACCTAAGAAGCACTTGGCCGAGTTCAAGTTTGATGAGGAGTACAACCTCGGTGACACCATTACAGTTGAAATCTTCAACGGCTGCAAGTTCGTTGACGTAATTGGTACATCAAAGGGTAAAGGCTTCCAGGGCGTTGTTAAGCGTCACGGATTCGGTGGTGTAGGTCAGTCTACTCATGGTCAGGATGACCGCGCTCGCAAGCCGGGATCTATTGGTGCATGTTCTTACCCTGCTAAGGTATTCAAGGGTATGCGCATGGGCGGCCAAATGGGAGGTGATAGAGTAACAACTCAGAACCTTCAGGTGTTAAAGGTAATTCCAGAGCAGAATCTCCTTATCGTTAAGGGTTCTTTCGCTGGATGCAAAGGTTCAACTGTTTTAATTGAGAAATAATGGAAGTTAGCGTATTAGATATCAAAGGTCAGGAGACCGGCCGCAAGGTAGCTCTTAATGATGCAGTCTTCGGCATTGAGCCTAACGATCACGTTCTCTACCTCGACGTAAAGCAGTATCTCGCTAACCAGCGTCAGGGTACAGCTAAGTCTAAGGAGAGAAGCGAGATGAGCGGTTCTACTCGTAAGCTTGGTCGTCAGAAGGGCGGCGGCGGTGCTCGCCGTGGTGATATTAACTCACCTGTACTCGTAGGTGGTGCTCGCGTATTTGGTCCTAAACCACGTGATTACCGCTTCAAGCTCAACAAAAAAGTAAAGATTCTTGCTCGTAAGTCTGCTTTGTCTTACAAGGCACAGGAGAGCGCAATCGTAATGTTGGAAGATTTCACATTCGAGGCTCCAAAGACTAAAGAATTCTTAAGTGTTCTTAAGAATCTTAAAATTGAGGGCAAAAAAGTACTCTTTGTTTTGCCAGAATCAAATAAAAACGTATATTTGTCTGCACGTAACTTACAGCGCGCTGAGGTTATCCTCGCATCTAACGTCAATTCGTACAAAATTTTGAACGCAGATGTTGTAGTGATTACAGAAAAGTCGCTTGAGACTATCGACCAGATCTTAACAAAGTAAAAAGGAGATATTAGAATATGGCATTTATTATCAAACCATTGGTTACTGAGAAGATGACCAAGATTACAGACAAGCAGCCTAACCGCTATGGCTTCGTTGTTCGTCCTGAGGCTAATAAGCTCGAGATTAAGAAGGAAGTTGAGAGTCTGTATAATGTTACAGTAGTTGACGTGAACACTATTCGCTACGCTGGCAAGCGCTCTGCTCGTTACACAAAGGCAGGTCTTGTTAAGGGTCAGAAGAATGCGTTCAAGAAGGCAATCGTTACTCTTAAGGAGGGCGATACAATTGATTTTTACAGCAATATTTAAAATAAAAAATGGCAGTACGTAAATTAAAACCGGTTACTCCGGGTCAAAGACACAAGGTTATTGGCACGTTCGAGGATATTACTGCATCCGTGCCAGAGAAGTCTCTCGTTTACGGTAAGCGTTCTACCGGCGGTCGAAACAACACCGGTAAGATGACCGTTCGCTACATTGGCGGTGGTCATAAGCAGAAGTATCGTTTAATCGACTTCAAACGTGAGAAAGATGGTGTTCCAGCAGTTGTTAAGACAATCGAGTACGATCCAAACCGTTCGGCTCGTATCGCTTTGCTTTACTATGCTGATGGTGAAAAACGTTACATTATTGCTCCTAACGGACTTCAGGTAGGCACTACTTTGATGTCAGGTGCAGAGGCTGCTCCTGAAATCGGTAACTGTCTTCCATTGGCAAACATCCCTGTAGGTACAGTGATCCACAACATCGAGTTGCGTCCTGGTCAGGGTGCTTTGTTGGTTCGTTCGGCTGGTAATTTTGCTCAGTTGACTTCTCGTGAGGGCAGTTATTGTGTAATTAAGCTCCCTTCTGGTGAAACACGCCAGATTTTGAGTGCTTGTAAGGCTACAGTTGGTAGTGTTGGTAACTCTGACCACGCTCTTGAGCAGTCTGGTAAGGCTGGTCGTTCACGCTGGTTGGGTCGTCGTCCACACAACCGTGGTGTTGTTATGAACCCTGTTGATCACCCAATGGGTGGTGGTGAAGGTCGCCAGAGTGGTGGTCATCCACGTTCACGTAAGGGCTTGTACGCTAAGGGTCTTAAGACTCGCGCACCTAAGAAGCTTTCTAACAAGTATATTATCGAAAGAGCTAACAAAAAATAAAGAGTAAATTATGAGTCGTTCACTTAAAAAGGGTCCATACATCAACGTTTCTCTCGAGAAGAAGATTCTCGCTATGAACGAGAGTGGCAAGAAGAATGTTGTTAAGACATGGGCTAGAGCTTCAATGATATCTCCTGATTTCGTAGGACATACTGTTGCAGTTCATAACGGTAATAAATTTATCCCTGTTTATGTTACAGAGAATATGGTTGGCCACAAGCTTGGAGAGTTCGCTCCAACACGTCGCTTTGGCGGTCACTCTGGTAACAGAAAGTAAGCTAAGGGTTAAACCATTTAAAAATTTAAGTAAATAATGGGAGCAAGAAAACATATTGCGGCTGAGAAATTGAAAGAAGCCCGTAAAAACTTGTACTTCGCTAAGTTGGTAGGCGTTCCTTCTTCTCCACGTAAGATGCGCTACGTTGTAGACATGATTCGTGGTATGGAGGTAAACCGTGCACTCGGAGTACTTCGCTTCTCTAAGAAGCAGGCATCTGCTGACGTTGAGAAATTACTCCGTTCAGCTATCGCTAACTGGGAAGCAAAGAATAATCGCAAGGCTGAAGACGGTGAGCTTTATATCAGTAAGGTCTTCGTTGACGAAGGCGTTACAATGAAACGTATGAGACCTGCACCACAGGGTCGTGGTTATAGAATCCGTAAGCGTTCTAACCATGTAACTCTCTTTGTTGATGCAAAAACTAATGACGAAAAATAATTAAGTAGAATGGGACAGAAAGTTAATCCGATTAGTAACCGACTTGGTGTTATCCGTGGTTGGGATTCAAATTGGTTCGGTGGTAAGAACTTCGGTGACAACCTCGTAGAGGATCAGAAAATCCGTAAGTATCTTAACGAGCGCCTTGCTAAGGCAAGTGTTTCTCGTATCGTTATCGAACGTACATTGAAACTTGTTACCATTACTATTTGCACAGCCCGTCCAGGTATTGTCATTGGTAAAGGTGGTCAGGATGTAGATAAGTTGAAGGAAGAGTTGAAGAAGCTCTACAAGAAGGAGATTCAGATCAACATCTTCGAGGTTAAGAAGCCTGAGCTTGATGCTACCATCGTTGGTAAGAACATCGCGAGCCAGATTGAGCACATGATTGCTTATCGTCGCGCTATCAAGATGGCAGTTGCTAACACCATGCGTGCTGGTGCTGAGGGTATCAAGATTCAGATTACAGGTCGTCTGAACGGTGCTGAAATGGCACGTAAGGAAATGTACAAAGAGGGTCGTACTCCTCTTCACACTTTCCGTGCAGACATCGACTATTGCCAGTGCGAGGCTCTTACTAAGGTAGGTTTGCTTGGCATCAAGGTTTGGATTTGCCGTGGTGAGGTTTATGGTAAGGCTGATCTTACTCCAAACTTCGCTCAGGACAACAAGAGCAACAATAACAACCGTGGAAACGGTCGCTCTAACAACCGTGGTGGTAATCGTAAAAGAAACAATAACCGTTAAATTTTAGAAAGCTATCATGTTACAGCCAAAAAGAGTAAAATATAGAAGACCTCAAGATGGTCGTGGCAACAAAGGCAACGCTCACAGAGGTACACAATTGGCATTCGGTTCTTTCGGCATCAAGACTCTTGAGTCAAAGTGGATCGATAGCCGTCAGATTGAGGCAGCTCGTGTGGCATTGAACCGCTACATGAACCGTCAGGGTCAGGTCTGGATCCGAATTTTCCCTGATAAGCCAATCACTCGTAAGCCTGCAGATGTCCGAATGGGTAAAGGTAAGGGTGATCCAGCAGGATGGGTTGCACCTGTTACACCAGGTCGTATTCTCTTCGAAGTAGAGGGTGTAAGTTTCGATATTGCTAAAGAAGGCCTTCGCCTTTGTGCTCAGAAACTTCCTGTGAAGACTAAGTTTATTGTTAGACGTGATTACGATAAAAACGCTTAATTATGAAGATTGCAGAAATTAAAAATATCGAGACCAAGGAATTGGTTGAGAAGTTGGAGGCAGCTGTTGACGCTTTGAACAAGAAGAAGATCAACCACAATGTTACTCCACTTGAGAATCCATCAGAGATTAAGGTTGCTCGTCGTGATATCGCACGTATGAAAACTGAACTTCGTCAGAGAGAACTTAACAAATAATAATGGTCCAGATGGAAACAAGAAATTTAAGAAAAGTAAGACAGGGTGTTGTTATCAGCAACAAGATGGATAAAACCATTGTTATTGCAGCTAAGTTCAAGGAGATGCACCCTATTTATGGTAAGTTTGTCCAGAAGACAAAGAAGTACCATGCGCATGACGAGAACAATGAGGCTAACGTAGGTGATACAGTTATGATCATGGAAACTCGTCCTCTGTCTAAGACAAAGAGATGGAGATTAGTACAAATCGTAGAAAAAGCTAAGTAATTATGATACAGACTGAATCAAGACTTACAGTATGTGATAACAGCGGCGCTCGCGAGGCTCTCTGCATTCGAGTTCTCGGTGGTACAGGCCGTCGTTACGCAAGTGTTGGTGACGTAATTGTCGTTGCTGTCAAGAACGTTATCCCATCAAGTGATTTGAAGAAGGGTGCAGTATCAAAGGCTTTGATTGTTCGCACAAAGAAGGAGATTCGTCGTGCTGACGGTTCATATATCCGTTTCGACGATAACGCTTGTGTATTGCTCAACAATGCAGGTGAGCTTCGTGGTAGCCGTATCTTCGGTCCTGTTGCTCGTGAGCTTCGTGCAGTTAATATGAAAGTCGTTTCTTTGGCACCTGAGGTTCTTTAATATTAAAAAAGTAAAAAGTAATGAGTAAGTTACATATTAAGAAAGACGATACCGTTATCGTTATTGCCGGTGCTGATATGGGCAAGACAGGTAAGGTGCTCAAGGTCCTCGTTGACGAGAACCGTGCCATCGTTGAGGGTGTGCACATGGTATCTAAGAGCACTAAGCCATCTGCTCAGAATCCTCAGGGAGGCATCGTAAAGCAGGAGGCTCCTATTCATATCTCTAATTTGAGTTTGATCGATCCTAAGAGTGGCAAGGCTACTCGCGTTGCTATCAAGCATGAGGGTAAAAACGTTGTTCGCATCGCTAAAAAGTCAGGGGAGGAAATCAAGTAATGGATACAGCACAGTTAAAGAAAGTATATAAGGAGACAATCGCACCTGCTCTTCAGAAGCAGTTCAACTATTCTTCAGCTATGGAGATTCCAGTATTGAAGAAGATTGTCATCAACCAGGGTCTCGGTGACGCTACTCAGGACAAGAAGATTGTTGACGTAGCTATCAATGAGATTACTGCTATCACCGGTCAGAAGGCTGTTGCTACATATTCTAAGAAGGATATCGCAAACTTCAAGCTTCGTAAGAAGATGCCTATCGGTGTTATGGTAACATTGCGTCGTGAGCGTATGTACGAGTTCTTGGAGAAACTCGTTCGTGTTTCTCTTCCTCGTATCCGCGACTTCAAGGGTATTGAGAGCAAGTTTGATGGTCGTGGTAACTACACATTGGGTATCACAGAGCAGATCATCTTCCCAGAGATCAATATCGATGAGATTGATCGTATTCAGGGTATGAACATTACCTTCGTAACAACTGCTAAGACAGACGAGGAAGGTTTTGCTCTTTTGAAGGCTTTCGGTCTTCCATTCAAGAACGCAAATAAAGATTAAGAGATATGGCAAAAGAATCAATGAAAGCTCGCGAGATTAAGCGTGCAAAGCTTGTAGCTCGTTACGCTGAAAAGCGCGAAGCTCTGAAAAAGATTATTGCAACTTCTAATGATCCAGCCGAAGCATACGAGGCAGCTCGTAAGCTTCAGGCTATCCCTAAGAATGCAAACCCTATCCGTCTTCACAACCGTTGCAAGATCACTGGTCGTCCTAAGGGTTATATCCGCCAGTTTGGTCTTTCTCGTATCCAGTTCCGTGAGATGGCTTCTGCAGGTTTGATTCCTGGTGTAAAGAAGGCTAGCTGGTAATCTTTAAAGGCAAAGAATTTTTTTATTTAATATTGTCGGGGTAGTCCCGATTAATTAAACATTTATATTTTATGACAGATCCAATAGCAGATTATCTGACAAGACTCAGAAACGCAATCATGGCTCATCACCGTGTTGTTGAAGTTCCTGCGTCTAACTTGAAGAAAGAGATTACAAAGATCCTCTTCGAGAAAGGTTACATCCTCAACTACAAGTTTGTAGAGGATGGTCCTCAGGGCTCAATCAAGGTTGCCTTGAAGTACAACCCAACTACAAAGCAAAACGCTATCAAGTGTTTGAAGCGCGTGTCTACTCCAGGTTTGCGTAAGTACACTGGTTACAAGGACATGCCTAGAGTTATTAACGGATTAGGTATCGCAATCTTATCTACATCCAAAGGTGTAATGACAGACAAAGAGGCTTCTGATCTTAAGATCGGTGGCGAGGTTCTTTGCTATATTTATTAATTGGAGGCTTTTATATGTCTAGAATAGGAAAATTGCCAATTAGTATCCCTGCAGGTGTTACTGTAAACTATGACAACGATTCACACGTTTGTACAGTAAAGGGCCCTAAGGGTGAACTTTCTCAGTGGATTGATCCATCTATCAAGTTTATCAATGCAGATGGTCATATTAGCTTTGAAATCGATGAAAATAGTCCTGTAAATGTTAAGCAGAAGCAGGCTTTCCACGGTTTGTATCGCTCTCTCGTCCACAACATGGTTGTTGGTGTTAGCGCTGGTTATACAAAGGTTTTGGAATTGGTAGGTGTTGGTTATCGTGTTTCTAACCAGGGCAACCTTATTGAGTTTGCTTTGGGTTACACTCACCCTATTTTCATCCAGTTGCCTAAGGAGATTAAGGTTGAGACTAAGTCTGAAAGAAACCAGAACCCAATCTTGACATTGGAGTCATGCGACAAGCAGTTGTTGGGACTCGTTTGTGCAAAAATTCGTTCTTTCCGCAAGCCTGAGCCTTATAAGGGTAAGGGTATTCTCTTTAAGGGTGAAGTTATTCGCAGAAAGTCTGGTAAGAGTGCTTCAGCTAAGTAATTTTAATTATTTACGATTATGACAACAAAGAAAGTAGAAAGACGAATTAAGATAAAGTTCCGCATTCGTAAGAGTGTGAACGGTACAGCTGAGCGTCCACGTCTTAGTGTATTCCGCTCTAACAAGCAGATCTACGCTCAGGTTATTAACGATTTGACAGGCACTACACTTGCATCAGCTTCTTCACTTGGTTTGGAGAAGATGCCTAAGCAGGAGCAGGCAACTAAGGTTGGCGAGCTCATTGCTGAGAAGGCAAAGGCTGCTGGCGTTGAGGCAGTAGTTTTCGACCGTAATGGTTATCTTTACCATGGTCGCGTAAAGCAGTTGGCTGAAGGTGCTCGTAACGGTGGTCTTAAATTTTAAACGATTATGGCAATGGATAAAGTAAAAGTAAATAACGAAGAAGTACTTAAGGATCGCTTGGTTGCTATCAACCGTGTAACTAAGGTTACTAAGGGTGGTCGTACTTTCACATTCGCTGCTATCGTCGTTGTTGGTGACGGTAATGGCGTAATCGGCTACGGTCTTGGTAAGGCAGGTGAGGTTACAGCTGCTATCGCTAAGGGTACTGAGGCTGCAAAGAAGAACTTGGTTAAGGTTCCTGTACTCAAGGGTACAGTTCCTCACGAGGTTGAGACTGCATTCGGTGGTGCTAAGGTTCTCATTAAGCCAGCTGCTGCCGGTACTGGTTTGAAGGCCGGTGGTGCTATGCGTGCTGTTCTTGAGAGCGTTGGTATCAAGGATGTCATTGCAAAGTCTAAGGGTTCTTCAAATGCCCACAACCTTGTAAAGGCTACTATTGCTGCTCTTGCTGAGATGCGTGATGCATACACAGTAGCAGGTGAGCGTGGTATCAGTATGGATAAAGTATTTAACGGTTAATTAGGAAATATCGAATATGGCAACAATTAAAGTCAAGCAGATTAAGAGTAAAATCGGTGCTCCAGTAGATCAGAAGCGTACACTCGCTTGTCTTGGTCTCCACAAGATTTCTCAGGTTGTTGAAGTAGAGGATACTCCTAGCAACCGTGGTATGATCCGTAAGGTTCATCACCTCGTAAGTGTAGTTGATTAATTAATCTTTATAAATTAGGAACGATTATGAAATTAAATAATTTGAAACCTGCTGCAGGTTCTACCCATTCACGTCGTCGTATTGGTCGTGGTCCAGGTTCTGGTCTCGGTGGTACTTCTACACGTGGTCACAAGGGTGCCAAGGCTCGTTCTGGTTATAAGAGAAAGATTGGTTTCGAAGGTGGTCAGATGCCATTGCAGCGTCGTGTTCCAAAGGCTGGATTCAAGAATATCAACCATAAGGAGTACTTCGCAGTAAACCTTTCAACTCTTCAGGCTCTTGCTGAAGCAAAGAACCTTACAAAGATCGGTATTGAGGAACTTAAGGCTGCTGGTCTTACCAATGGTAAGGAGCTCGTTAAGGTTCTCGGTAACGGTGAACTTAAAGCAAAATTGGAAGTTGAAGCTAATGCTTTCTCAAAGACTGCCGAAGAAGCAATCAAGGCAGTAGGTGGTAACGCAACTATAATCTAAGTAAATGAAAAAGTTTATTGAGACACTAAAGAACTGTTGGAAGATAGAGGATCTCCGTCAGAGACTCCTCATCACTCTTCTGTTTACGGCTATTTACCGTTTTGGCTCGTTTGTGGTGCTTCCTGGCATCAATCCGAGCATGTTGGAAAAATTACAGTCGCAGACCTCTGGCGGTCTTATGTCGCTTTTGGACATGTTCTCTGGTGGTGCATTTTCTAATGCGTCTATCTTCGCATTGGGAATTATGCCTTATATCTCAGCTTCAATTGTAATGCAGCTTCTTGCTGTCGCTGTACCTTATTTCCAGAAGATGCAGCGAGAGGGCGAGAGCGGCCGCAAGAAAATACAATGGTATACTAGAGTCCTGACTGTAGCCATTCTGGTCTTTCAGGCTCCTAGTTACCTCTTGAATTTGAAGATGCAGGCTGCTAATGCTCTTGCAACTGGTATTAGCTGGACAGTCTTTATGATTCCAGCTACTATCATTCTTGCAGCAGGAAGTATGTTCATCCTTTGGCTTGGTGAGCGTATCACTGATAAGGGTGTTGGAAATGGTATCTCTCTGATTATTATGATTGGTATCATCGCACGTTTGCCTCAGGCATTCGTTCAAGAGGTTACTTCGCGTTTGCAGGCTATCTCCAGTGGTGGTTTGATTATGTTTATCGTAGAGATTCTGATCCTTTATGCTGTTGTCTGTGCTTCAATTCTTTTGGTGCAGGGAACACGTAAAATCCCAGTTCAGTACGCTAAGCGTTTGGTTGGTAATAAGCAGTATGGTGGTGCACGTCAGTACATTCCTTTGAAGCTTTTTGCTGCTAACGTAATGCCTATCATCTTTGCTCAGGCTTTGATGTTTATTCCATTGGCTATAGTTCGCTATCAGTCTGAGAATGCTAGTAGCGTTGTTCAGCAGTTGATGGATAATCGTAGTTTGCTTTACAATGTTGTTTATGTAATCTTGGTTATTGCATTTACATACTTCTATACTGCGATTACATTGAATCCTACTCAGATGGCAGAGGATATGAAACGCAATAATGGTTTCATTCCAGGTGTTAAGCCAGGAAAGGATACAGCTGAGTACATTGATACCGTAATGTCTCGTATTACTTTACCAGGTTCATTATTTATTGCATTTATTGCGATTATGCCTGCTCTTGCAGGACTTCTCGATGTGCAGCAGGCCTTCTCACAATTCTTCGGAGGTACTTCTCTGTTGATTTTGGTAGGTGTCGTTATTGATTCTTTGCAGCAGATCGAAAGTCATTTGCTTATGCGCCACTATGATGGCCTTCTCAATTCTGGCCATACTCGTCAGGGTGGTGTTGCAGCATATTAATCTTTATCTTTTGAAATGAAGATATTTCTGAAGACAGAGGATGAAATTAACCTGATGCGACAAGCTAACCAGTTAGTTGGTAAAACACTTGTTGAATTAGGTAAACATATAAAACCAGGTGTAACGACTCTCCATTTGGATAGGATAGCAGAGGAGTTTATCCGTGATCACGGGGCAATTCCAACGTTTAAGAATTTTCCTAATCCATATGGAGAGCCTTTTCCCGCTAGTATATGTACATCTATCAATGATGTGGTTGTACATGGCATTCCTAGTGAAAAGGACGTTCTCAATGATGGTGATATCATTTCCATCGACTGTGGAACTCTTTTGAATGGCTTCAATGGAGATAGTTGTTATACTTTTGCCGTTGGAGAAATATCTTCTGATGTTAAGCAACTTCTTAAGGTGACTAAAGAATCTTTATATCTAGGTATCGAACAGGCTGTAGTAGGAAAACATTTGGGTGATATTGGTTACGCTGTACAGAGCCATTGTCAACAATATGGCTATGGAGTTGTGCGGGAGTTAACAGGTCATGGCATTGGCAAGGATATGCATGAGGATCCTCCGGTACGTAATTATGGTAGTAGGGGCTCTGGTATTTTGTTAAAGGAAGGCATGTGCTTAGCCATCGAGCCGATGATAACTATGGGCGACCGTCAAATTGGTATGCTACCAGATAAATGGAGTATAGTTACTAGAGATCGTCAACCGGCTGCTCATTACGAGCATACTATTGTTGTTCGAAAAGGTAAAGCTGAAATTTTATCTTCATTCGTAGAAGTTGAACATTTAGAAGGACAAAATTTTTAATTATGGCAAAACAGGCCGCTATTGAGCAAGATGGAACAATTGTAGAGGCATTATCAAATGCGATGTTCCGCGTTGAATTAGAGAATGGTGTCGACATTACTGCCCACATCTCTGGTAAGATGAGAATGCATTACATTAAGATTTTACCTGGTGATAAAGTTAAGGTGGAAATGAGTCCATATGACTTGACAAAGGGTAGAATTGTTTTTAGATACAAATAATTATCACATATAAGGTTATGAAGACAAGAGCATCATTGAAGAAGCGTTCAGCTGATTGCAAAATTGTACGTCGTAAGGGTCGTCTCTTCGTTATCAACAAGAAGAACCCTAAGATGAAATTGCGTCAGGGTTAATGTTAAAGTTCTGTAAAAGTATGGCTGTTTCAAAAAAAAGTTGTACTTTTGCACCGCTTTTAACGCAAAGGTATTAATTTATTAATTTTTTATTAAACAATGGCAATAAGAATTGTTGGAGTAGATTTGCCCCAGAATAAGCGTGGCGAAATCGCATTGACCTATATCTACGGTATTGGTCGAAGTAGTTCAGCAAAGATATTGGATAAGGCAGGTGTAAGCCGTGACCTGAAAGTCAGCGAGTGGTCTGACGATCAGGCAGCCAAGATCCGTGAAATTATCGGCGCTGAGTTCAAGGTTGAAGGTGATCTCCGTTCAGAGATCCAAATGAACATTAAGCGACTGATGGATATTGGTTGCTATCGTGGAGTTAGACATCGTAATGGTCTTCCTGTTCGCGGTCAGAGCACCAAGAATAATGCTCGTACTCGCAAGGGTAAGAAGAAGACTGTTGCTAATAAGAAGAAGGCTACTAAGTAATTCTAAGGAGGAAATTAATTATGGCAAAGCAAAAAGCAACATCTAAGAAGAGAAACGTACGTGTTGACGCATTGGGTCAGCTTCACGTACATAGCTCATTTAACAACATTATTGTATCTCTTGCTAATAACGAGGGTCAGATTATTTCTTGGTCTTCTGCTGGTAAGATGGGTTTCCGTGGTTCTAAGAAGAACACTCCATATGCTGCTCAGATGGCAGCTGAGGATTGTGCTAAGGTAGCTTTCGATCTTGGTCTTCGCAAGGTTAAGGCTTACGTTAAGGGTCCAGGTAACGGTCGTGAGTCTGCTATCCGTGCCGTACACGGTGCAGGTATCGAGGTTACTGAGATTGTAGACGTTACTCCATTACCACACAACGGATGTCGCCCTCCAAAGCGTCGTCGTGTATAATAGCATTCATTGATACAAACAATATAGCATTTTATTAATATTATGGCTAGATATATAGGTCCGAAATCTAAAATTGCGCGTCGTTTTGGTGAGCCAATCTTCGGCGCAGACAAAGTTTTGTCCAAGAGAAACTTCCCTCCTGGACAGCATGGCAACAACCGTCGTCGTAAGATGTCTGAGTACGGTGTCATGTTGGCAGAGAAGCAGAAGGCTAAGTACACTTACGGTGTATTAGAGCGTCAGTTCCGTAATATGTTTGAGAAGGCTGCAAAGGCTGAAGGTATTACTGGTGAGGTTCTTCTCCAGAGCCTTGAGTGCCGTCTCGATAATGTGGTGTTCCGTCTTGGTATCGCTCCTACTCGTGCTGCTGCACGTCAGTTGGTTGTTCACAAGCACATCACTGTTGATGGCAAGGTAGTTAATATCCCTTCATTTGCAGTTAAGCCAGGTATGGTTGTTGCTGTTCGTGAGAAGTCTAAGTCTCTCGAAGTTATTGAAGCAGCACTTGCTGGTTTCAACCATAGCAAGTACCCATGGATCGAGTGGGATGATAATTCAAAGAGCGGCAAGTTCTTGCACAAGCCTGAGCGTGCTGACATTCCAGAGAATATCAAGGAGCAGTTAATCGTTGAGTTGTACTCTAAATAAATCATTAAATTAATGGCGATATTAGCATTTCAAAAACCTGATAAAGTAGTAATGCTGGAGGCTGATAACCAGTTCGGAAAATTTGAATTCCGTCCTTTGGAGCCTGGCTTTGGCGTGACCATTGGTAACGCCTTGCGCCGCATTCTCCTTTCATCATTGGAGGGTTACGCAGTGAACACCATCCGTATTGCGGGTGTTGAGCACGAGTTCTCTTCAGTTCCTGGTGTGAAGGAAGATGTTACCAACATTATCTTGAATCTCAAACAAGTTCGATTCAAGCAAGTAGTAGAAGAATTCGAGAATGAGAAAGTTAGTATCACCGTTGAGAATTCTACAGAATTCAAGGCTGGTGACATTGGTAAGTATCTGACTGGATTTGAAGTGTTAAACCCTGATTTGGTGATTTGTCATTTAGATGCCAAAGCTTCGATGCAGATTGATTTGACTATTAACAAGGGTCGTGGTTACGTTCCTGCTGATGAGAATCGTCAATTCTGCACAGATGTTAACGTTCTCCCAATCGATTCCATCTACACCCCTATTCGTAATGTAAAGTACGCAGTTGAACCATATCGTGTTGAGCAAAAGACCGATTATGATAAGCTCGTTCTTGAGGTTACGACAGATGGTTCCATTAGTCCTAAGGATGCACTGAAAGAGGCTGCGAAGATTCTTATTTATCATTTCATGCTTTTCTCAGATGAGAAGATCACTCTTGAAAGCCCAGATCAGGAGAACAATCAAGAGTTTGATGAAGAAGTTCTTCATATGCGCCAGTTGCTTAAGACTCGTCTCGTAGACATGAACCTCAGCGTTCGTGCTCTTAACTGCTTGAAGGCAGCTGATGTTGAGACACTTGGTGATTTGGTACAGTATAATAAGACTGACCTCTTGAAGTTCCGCAACTTCGGTAAGAAATCGCTCTCAGAGCTTGATGATTTGCTCGAGAGTCTGAATCTGTCTTTTGGAACTGATATTTCAAAGTATAAATTAGACAAGGATGCTTAATGCATCCTTTGTCCAAAAAGAACAAAAATTAAAATGAGACACAATAAAAAATTCAACCATTTAGGTCGTACTGCTTCTCATCGTAACGCGATGTTGGCTAACATGGCTTCATCTCTTATCTTGAGCGAGCACAAAAGAATCACTACGACCCTCGCAAAGGCAAAGGCTCTTAAGAAGTATGTTGAGCCATTAATCACTCGTTCAAAGAATGATACAACTACATCACGTCGTGTTGTTTTCCGTTATCTTCAGAACAAGTATGCCGTTAAGGCTCTCTTCGGTGAGGTAGCTGAGAAGGTAGCTAACCGTCCTGGTGGTTACACTCGCGTAATCAAGTTGGGTACCCGTCAGGGTGACGCAGCTGAGATTGCTTTCATCGAGCTCGTTGACTTTGATGAGAACATGGCTAAGACTCCTAAGGCTGCTGCTAAGAAGACTCGTCGTAGTCGCAAGGCAACAAAGGCTGAGGAGGCTCCTGCAACTGAGGCACCTGCAACTGAGGAGGCTGCAGCTGAATAAGTTACAAAAGATCTCACTATATATAGCGCTTCTGTCGTTAGACAGAGGCGCTTTTTTGTTTTGCAAATACTGTTTTCTTTGTTTTAGGGGATTCCCTAAGGTTATTTAGGGATTCTGGCTTGAATATTCAACTAAATAGTTGTATTTTTGCAGATGAAATTAAAAGATATGATATGAAAAAGATGATATTTTTGATGCTTTGCTCTTCCTTGGTGTTGAGTAGCTGTGATACATATACAGGCAGTGGAGCTTATGCCGGAGGTTCCATTGGTTCAATCTTAGGGTCTGCCATCGGTGGTTTGTCTGGTGGTCCTAGGGGATCAGATATGGGAACTATCATCGGTATGGCTGGAGGTGCAGCTATAGGTGCTGTTATCGGAAGCCAGACTGATAAAGCGCAGGCTGATCGTGATGCAGCTTATCGGCAGGATAGGATAGAAAGACGCTCGGATTTTCCGAGTTCGTCACGCCGATATCCTACAAACCCTAGTGACAACCGCTCTTCACATTATGGGGGGAATGAAGTTTATGACTATAGCAATCCTTCTACTGATTATAGCAGATCCGGAAGCGATTATAGCAATGCTCCTGTAATAGATAACCCAGAGATTTTCGATTCCAATAATGGAGGAGACGATCGTTTATATGATTTTCAGGGAAAGGACTATACCGGAGATTATAGTGCCCAGAAGCCGACTACTTCGATGCCAACTGCTACCGTAGAGGAGCTTGGCGCCCGCCTTTCTTATTCTACAACCCTAGAGATTGTGAATGCCCGATTCGTTGATTCCAACGAGGATAATTGTTTGAATAGTAATGAGATCTGCAAGGTGATATTTGAGATTGTCAATCGTGGCAAGTTTCCGGTTTATGATGTTGTACCTACTGTACTTGAAACCACAGGTAACAAACATATCTTTATTTCACAAAGCATTCATGTTGAGAAGATATTGCCTGGCTCTGGTGTCAGATACACGGCTATGGTGAAAGCGGACAAGAAGTTGAAGGATGGAATGGCTAGATTCTGTGTGAGTGTCATTCATGAGGGTAAATCCATCTCGAAGGTCAACGAGTTTAACATCCCCACTAAGAGATAAGAATCATAGTAGTTGCAAAATAAAATAAAAAAAACAAGAACCGGCTTTTATGCTAGTTCTTGCTTTTTTTATTTTGGGTGAATTAAGCTTATGCCCTTACAGAGTGCACAGAGCTTAGCTGGTTTGCCCAGGGGGGTACCTTGTGCTAGGAGCTTCAGTTCTTTGCTTTTCCCTTCGGCCGGTGACCCTTGGTTCAAGACGTATGGCGATGATTAGGGGCTTTTTTCTTTAGCTTCTCCTTTTCCTTTAGCTTTTCCTTTTCCTTTGCTTTTTCCTTAGCCTTTACTTTTTCCTTAGCCTCGACCTTGGTTTCAGCTTTCTCCCTTGCCATTTCTTTCTTCTCGAAATAATGGTCAGGTTCAAATTCAGCCATTTCGAAATCAACCTTCGGGAGCTTGGTTTGCTCAGGCTTGAAAGGAACAGGGTTATCCAGTCTTTCCACCTTGACCGTTGCTACACCCTGTGAAATCATATCCAGTTTCTTGGCTGCTGCCCAGGAAAGGTCGATGATTCGGCCTCTTCCGAAAGGTCCTCGGTCGATGACCTCTACGATTACACTCTTGTCATTTCTGAGGTTGGTAACTTTCAGCATCGTACCGAAGGGATAATATCGGTGTGCACACGTCAGGCTGTCGTGATGGATTCTCTGTCCGCTTGCTGACCTGGCTCCTGTAGCTCGTTTAGAGTAATAGGATGCCTTGCCACGTTGATGCTTCTGGCCGCAACATGGTATACATAAAAATGTACTCAATAATGCTATGATTAATAATCTTCTTTTCATAACTTCTCGATATTTTGGTTGCAAATATATAAAAAAATGATGAAAAATGCAAGGAAATATCAGAAAATCAGTATCTTTGCAGAATAAATAGCAATAGAAATGGAGAATAATGTACCTCAAGAGTGGAATAAGTTCTACTTGAAAGACGTATCGTTTGTCAATCTTATGATGCGTCGTATCTACAATGTGTTGATTGTAGCTAACCCTTATGATGCGTTCATGCTTGAAGATGATGGGCGTATCGAGGAGAAGATATATAATGAGTATATGGAACTTGGCCTTCGTTATCCGCCTACTTTTACTCAGGTTTCTACCACGGAGGAGGCTACGCAAGTATTGCGTTCTACTGTGATCGACCTGGTAATCTGTATGCCAGGTAATGCGGATAATGATGCCTTTGATGTGGCCCGTGACATCAAGGGCAAGTTTCCTAATATCCATTGTGTCGTGTTAACTCCATTCTCTCATGGTATTACCAAGCGAATGCAGAACGAGGATTTGAGCATCTTCGATTATGTCTTCTGCTGGTTGGGTAATACCAACTTGATTCTTTCCATTATCAAGTTGATTGAGGATAAGATGAATCTTGAGCATGATATCCGGGAGGCTGGTGTACAGATGATTCTTCTTGTAGAGGATTCCATCCGCTTCTATAGCTCCATCTTGCCTAACCTCTATAATTATATTCTAGAGCAGAGTAAGAACTTCTCCAAGGAAGCCTTGAACCGGCATGCTGCCACCATGCGTATGCGTGGTCGTCCGAAGGTGGTATTGGCTCGTACTTATGAAGAGGCGAAGAAACTGTATGATAAGTATTCCAATAATACCCTTGGAGTCATCAGTGATGCCCGATTCCCGTTGAAAAGTGCAGCCAAAGCTTTTGGAAATGAAGTTGAACAGGAAGTCAAACCAGAGTATGGCACAGATACCTTTGGTCGTGAGAAATGTCCGGATGCAGGTTTGCAGCTTTTCCGCTATATCAGAAAGAATGACTCTTTTGTGCCCCTTATCCTTGAGAGTTCTGAGAGTGATAACCGTGCCAAGGCAGAAGCAGAAGGCTTCCGCTTTGTAGACAAGAACTCCAAGAAGATGAGTGTGGACTTGCGCCGTTTGATGGAGGAGCACATGGGGTTTGGCGATTTCATCTTCCGAGATCCGAAAACCCACGAGGAAATCATGCGCATCAGAAGCCTGAAGGAGCTGCAGGATAATATATTCAACATCCCCAACGATTCGATGCTCTATCATATCAGCCGCAATCACATGAGCCGCTGGCTTTGTGCCCGTGCCATATTCCCGGTATCGGCTTTCCTGAAGCACGTTACCTGGGAGAAACTTCAGGATGTAGATGCTCACAGACAGATTATCTTTGATGCGATTGTGCAATATCGTCATATGAAGAATTTGGGTGTGGTAGCCGTGTTTGATAGAATGAAGTTTGATAAGTATGCCCACTTTGCCCGCATTGGTGAAGGATCCCTGGGTGGTAAGGGTAGGGGCCTTGCTTTCCTCGACAATATCATCAAGCGTCATCCTGAGTTCAACCAGTATGAGAATGCCACCGTGCAGATTCCGAAGACTGTGGTGCTCTGTACCGACATCTTTGATGCATTCATGATGAATAACAACCTTTATCCGATAGCGCTGAGCGATGCCAGCGATGAAGAGATATTGAAGCACTTCCTGCATGCGCAGTTGCCGGATTCCCTGATAGCCGACTTCTTCACCTTCTTCGAGGCCACGAAGAGTCCTATAGCCATCCGTTCCAGTTCGCTTCTTGAGGATGCGCACTACCAGCCTTTCGCCGGCATCTATTCCACCTATATGATTCCTTATCTGGAGGATAAGTATCAGATGCTCCAGATGTTGGCATGTGCCATCAAGGGCGTGTATGCTTCTGTATTCTATCGTGATTCCAAGGCGTATATGACAGCCACCAGCAATGTTATCGACCAGGAAAAGATGGCGGTTATCCTGCAGCAGGTGGTGGGTAAGGATTATGGCACCCGCTTCTATCCAACGATGAGTGGCGTGCTCCGTTCGCTCAACTATTATCCTATCGGCGATGAGGAGGCTGAGGAAGGTATTGCCAGTCTTGCCCTCGGATTGGGTAAGTATATCGTGGATGGCGGTCAGACCCTGCGCGTCTGTCCTTATCATCCTCATCAGGTACTGCAGACTTCGGAAACGGAGATGGCGTTGCGTGATACGCAGACCCAGTTCTATGCCCTCGATATGAAGCATGTAGGTGATGATTTCAAGGTAGATGACGGCTTCAATATCCTCAAGCTTCGGGTGAAGGATGCCGTGGAAGACCAGAGCCTTACCTATATAGCCTCTACTTTCGACCCATACGATCAGGTTATCAATGATGGAGTGTATGAAACGGGCAGAAAACTGATTACCTTCGCCAGTGTGCTCCAGCATGAGGTGGTACCATTACCGGAACTGATGCAGATGTCAATGAAGTTTGGTTCCGAGGCGATGCGCCGTCCTGTGGAAATCGAGTTTGCCTGCAATATCAATAATGACAGAACCTGTGAGTTCTATCTGCTTCAGATTCGTCCGATAGTGGATGCCAAGGAGATGCTCGACGAGGATGTGAAGGCGATACCGGATACCGACTGTCTGCTCCGTTCGCACAATTCCCTGGGGCATGGTATCAGCGAGGATATTGTAGATGTGGTTTACGTGAAGTATGATGATAACTTCTCTGCGATGAACAACTTTTATGTGGCTGATGACATCGAACGCATCAATCGCAAGTTCCTTGCCGATGGCAAGAACTATGTGCTGATAGGACCTGGACGTTGGGGCTCCAGCGATCATTATCTCGGAGTTCCTGTCAAATGGCCGCATATCAGTGCTGCCCGGGTCATCGTGGAAGTAGCATTGAAGAACTATAATATCGACCCTAGCCAAGGCACTCATTTCTTCCAGAACCTCACCTCTTTTGGCGTGGGTTACTTCACGGTAGACACCAATACCGAAGAAGGAGGCTTTGTGAATAAGGAGATTTTGGATGCGATGCCTGCCGTGGAAGAAACGCAGTATGTGCGCCATGTGCGTTTTGAACATCCGATGAGAATATTGATGGACGGAAAGAAGCAGGAGGGAGCAGTCCTGATTCCGAAGGAATGATGATGTTTCCTCCTAAGGTAGAAACTTTCTGATATTGGGCATAAATGTTTTTGCTTCTAGGTCAAATCTTCGTTCACCGACGTTGAACCGCCGTTCAACGTCTATGAACCGCCGTTCAACGTCGCTGAACGGAGATTCAACGTCTATGAACGGAGATTGCAATAAGGCACAAAACATTTTTATTTAGCATAAATAATAAAAAACACTAGGATTGTTTGGAAATCTCATCAAAAAGCCTTACCTTTGTTCCCAATTTAAACGAATTCCTTATGAATAGACAAAACCTATTTTTATTTGTATGGATGCTGATGCTGGCATGGCTGCCGGTTTCGGCACAAGAGTATCGTAATCCGGTGATTCCAGGTTATCATCCCGATCCGTCCGTGTGTCGGGTAGGAGATACTTTCTATCTTGTCAACTCATCCTTCCAGTATTTTCCGGGCGTTCCTATCTTCCAGAGCAAGGATATGGTGCATTGGCAGCAGATTGGTAACGTTCTTGATCGTGAAAGCCAGATTCCCTTGAAGGGGGCTAGTTCTTGGCTCGGCATCTATGCCCCAACCATTCGCTATCACGAGGGTACCTATTATATGATAACTACGAATGTGGGCAATGGCGGCAACTTCATTGTTACTGCTACAGATCCTCGTGGCCCCTGGAGCGAACCTGTTTGGTTGAAGCAGCAGGGCATAGACCCGTCGCTCTATTTCGAGAACGGCAAGTGCTATATGGTGAGCAATCCGGGCGATGCCATCTGGCTCTGCGAGATCAATCCAAAGACTGGCGAACAGCTTACAGAAAGCAAGCAACTCTGGCAGGGCGATGGCGGCCGCTATCCGGAAGGTCCACATATTTATAAAAAGGACGGTTATTACTATCTTCTTATCTCAGAAGGTGGAACTGAACTGGCGCATCGTCTTACCATCGCCAGAAGCCGGAATATTGAAGGTCCATACGAGAGTAATCCCAATAATCCGATACTGACCAACTGCAGCAGACTGGGACAGTCGAAGCAGATTCAGGGTACGGGGCATGGCGACTTAGTACAGGCAGGAGATGGCAGCTGGTGGATGGTGTTCCTGGCATACCGCAACTATGGCGGTTCTTATCATCACTTGGGTAGAGAGACCTATCTGGCTCCTGTGGAGTGGAAGGAAGGTGAGTGGCCTGTAGTGAATAGTGGGATGCCTATCGATACTCTAGTGAAGGCTAATACCTTGCCAAGTGTCCTTCTGGAGAAGCATCTGGAAGCGGATGCCGAGGATGCGCCTGCAACAGGAGCTTTCGAATGGGTGCAATTGCAGAATCCTATTCCGGGCAACTATCTCCGCAATGATACGATGGCTGTGGAAGAGAAGTACTTCGTGCGTCTTTATCCTCATGGAACCTTGACGGAAAATCAGCAGCCTACCTTCGTAGGACGCCGACAAGAGAGTGCCAGTTTCTCCCTGGAGACGGATGTTGTCACGAAGGGGGAGGTAGAGGCAGGTCTGTCTGTCTATCAGATCAACGACGGTCATCTCGACTTTTTCGTATCCCAGAAGCAGGTGGCATTGCGTTGCAAGCTGAAGAGCATCGACTATGTGGTGAAGAGCGTGCCTCGCCTGCGCAAGGGTTCGGTCAAGTTGCGCATCAGAAGCAATGGCGAGATGTATTTCTTCGACTATTCGCTTGATGGAAAGCGATTCCATGAGTTGGCTTCCATGAACTGCAGCCTGATGAGTACAGAGGTCGCCGGCGGATTTACGGGCGTAGTTCTCGGCATGTTTGCAGAAGGTAAGGAAAAGAGTGGATATGCAGATTTCGGTTATTTCTACTATGATGAAAAGTAAGGATTATCTTCCGATAGTCTCTTTAAAATGAACAGAAATATCTTTTTAGATGAATAAATAGAAAAGTAAATGTTGACAAAAGAAACAGATTCGAAACAAACAGCTGACAAGAAATATCTTGTCCCTTTCATATTGATAACGTCGCTCTTCTTCTTGTGGGGCTTCGCTCGTGCCATTCTGGATGTGCTGAACAAGCATTTCCAGAATGCTCTGCATATTAGTATTACCCATTCAGCCCTCATTCAGGTTACCACCTATCTGGGTTATTTCCTGATGGCGATACCTGCGGGTATCTTTATTAATAGGTATGGCTATCGCAGGGGTGTAGTCTTTGGATTGTTGCTCTTTGGATTGGGCTCATTGCTTTTTGTCCCAGGAGCAGCAATCGGCAGTTTCTATGCATTTTTACTTTGCCTCTTCATTATCGGCTGTGGATTGGTCTTCCTGGAAACGGCAGCCAATCCATACGTAACGGAATTGGGAGCCAGGGAGACAGCTACCAGCCGCCTGAACCTTTCGCAGTCTTTTAATGGCTTGGGCAGTATCTTCGCTACATTTTGCATCGGTCAGTTTCTTTTCAATAATACCGATGAAGGTGGAAACGTGGCTGTACCTTATGCCATTTTGGGTGTCTTGGTACTCGCTATAGCCGTGGTCTTCTCACGTGTCAGTTTGCCTGAAATCCAGCATGATACAACAGCCGAGGATAAGGCACGGGGAAGTAATATCGGCAAGCTCTTTGCCCATCACAGGATGTTTGTCTTTGGTCTCTTTGCTTTGCTGTGCTATGAGATTGCGGAGATTTCCATCAATTCCTACTTCATTAATTTCGTGACTGGCATGCGTTGGATGACGGATCGTACGGCTTCACTCGTACTCACTTGTGCCTTGGCATTCTTCATGGTAGGTAGATTCCTGGGCAGTTGGGTGATGCGCCACATCAAGGCTACTACGATGCTCTTGATCTGCGCCATCGGCAGCGTAGTGTGTATCGGTTTGGTACTTTGCGATTTAGGTTTCATCTCCTTGGCAGCCTTGGTGGGCAATTATCTCTTCGAGGCAATCATGTTCCCTACCATATTCTCTATTGCCCTCACGGGATTGGGTAATCTGACCAAGAGCGCATCCTCGCTTCTGATGATGACTCCGATAGGTGGCTGCGGCTTCCTGCTGATGGGATTGATAGCTGACCGTACCCATGTGGTGTTACCTTTCGTAGTGCCGTTCATCGGTTTCCTGGTAGTGCTGGCTTATGCAGTAAGAGAGTATAAAATTGCAAAGTGCAATTAGCAATTTGTGAGAACTGGGGTACGCTAAAGGGTATAATTAACTTTTTTAACTCAGTAGAAACGCTAAAAAGTAAGTTAACATTTTGTCGTATCAAAAGAAAAAGGTAAATTTGCAGTCGATTAGGGTTGGAGCCTTATAAGTTCATTTCCCTATTCAATGGAAAAAGAAAGAATGTTTCATTAAAACAATAAAATTAATACAATTATGGCAGTAGATTACAAGAAAATCGGTCTTGTGAACACTAAGGACATGTTCGCAAGAGCTATCAAGGGCGGTTGGGCCGTTCCTGCTTTCAACTTCAACAACTTGGAGCAGCTCCAGGCTATCATCCAGGCTTCTTCTAACTTGAAGTCACCAGTTATCCTCCAGGTATCTAAGGGTGCTCGTAAGTATGCTAACCCTACTTTGCTCCGTTACTTGGCAGAGGGTGCTGTAGAGTATGCTAAGGAGTTGGGTTGCAACCATCCTGAGATCGTTCTCCACCTCGATCACGGTGATAGCTTCGAGACATGTAAGAGCTGTGTAGATTTCGGCTTCTCTTCTGTAATGATCGACGGTTCTGCACTTCCATACGAGGAGAACATTGCATTGACAAAGAAGGTTGTTGACTACGCTCATCAGTTCGGTGTAACTGTAGAGGGTGAGCTCGGTGTCCTCGCTGGTGTTGAGGATGACGTAGTAGCTGAGGAGTCTCACTATACAAAGCCTGAGGAGGTTGTTGATTTCGCTACACGTACAGGTGTTGATTCATTGGCTATCTCTATCGGTACTTCTCACGGTGCTTACAAGTTCAAGCCAGAGCAGTGCACACGTGACCCTAAGACTGGTCACCTCGTTCCTCCTCCATTGGCATTCGACGTATTGGCAGCAGTTGAGGAGCAGCTTCCTGGTTTCCCTATCGTTCTCCACGGTTCTTCTTCAGTTCCTCAGGAGTATGTTGATATCATCAACAAGTTCGGTGGCAAGTTGCCAGATGCAGTTGGTATCCCAGAGGAGCAGTTGACTAAGGCTTCTGAGAGCGCTGTTTGCAAGATCAACATCGACTCTGACTCTCGTCTTGCTTTCACAGCAGGTGTTCGTGAGACATTGGCTCTTCACCCAGAGTACTTCGACCCACGTCAGTACTGCGGTAAGGCTCGTGAGTACATGGTTGACCTCTATAGCCACAAGATCAAGGATGTTCTTCATTCTGACAACAAGTTGGCTAACCTCGACTAATCTTCGAGATTTTACAACAAAAGATATGAGCGGGAATCCGAAAGGGTTCCCGCTTTTTTGTTCTTACTATCTGTTAGACTATTGGACGGTTTTTGTGCAATTGGTAAGTAATAGTAGCGCATTGTGTGCGACAACATTGTTTCTTTTAAACTTTTTAACTAAAAAAACTTGGAATCTATTTGGTTTTTTCCTATATTTGCATTGTCCAAAAAGGAAAATGGTCTCATCTTAAAGGTTTAACGACCAATAGTAAATGATAAGAAAGATAATATATATAAAGGTGAAATAACCTGTGGTAAATGATAATTGATATATTGAAATACACTTATGGTTCAGGCCTGAATTAAAATACCAGAAGAATACGACTTGAAATATAAGAGACTTTTTGGGGGGACAGTTTGTGATGATACTCCAAACATATCATTTGTATAATTGTAGAAGGTGATTTAAACCGGATGGTGTTTGTTTAAGGCATCAGAAGTTTCTTGCCGCAAGGATGGATTTGGAAGATGCCGGGTTTAAATGATAATTATGACAATTAGTAAATGGTATAACTATGAAGAAGATTTTAATGACGGTCATCGCTATGACAATGATGACAATAGGATTTGTAAGTTGCAGTGCATCTGACGATGAATTAGGAGAAGCTGTTAGTCAGGCTACTATTTCTAAAGATAAGTCAGATTTCTCTTTGCTCAGCTACACAATGACTGCGGGCTCTGCGGTAAGCGAGGCTTCCAACAGCAATGCTGAGAACAACGAGAAGTTGGTTTGCAAGATTCTTCCTGCTGGACAGTTAATGCTGACACACAAGAATGTAATCTTCGACGAAGGCACAAATGTAAAGTTTGCAACTCAGTTGGTTGGCAATAAGTTAATCATTACCGAAACAGGTGATTATGGAAAGTCTGGTCAGTATGGTTATTATACACTCGTTGCCAAGGTTGGAATAGTTAAGGATGGTGACTACGTGATTGTAGTAAAGCGAAATGATCACGTACGTGAGGAGTTCTCTTTGAAGTATGACTCTTCTCGCGCAAATTAAGATAATTAATGCAATTACATATTGAGTATTTGATAACACAGAAATATAGTAGTAAATGATAACACTAGTTTATAATACAAATAAGTGTCGCTTCTAACGACCAGTCTAGTTTGCTTTTTATTTTTGCTGCACCGTTTCGATGAGTTGTTCTGGAGTGCAGTCTTTTAATATCACCTTATTCCCTTTATCCAGCAGGTAGATAGTTGGCATAGCCTTGAGCCCGTAAATGGCGCTGATGCGATTATCTGCAACAATTCTTATTACCTGTATGTCTGCAGGGATTTCCTGCTTCTTGAGCCATGCAGACACCTTGTGGCAGTTCTCGCATTCCGGGTCATGGAAATATAGGATAATCTTCTTCTCTTTATACTCACTCAGTTTACAGGTTTTACCGTCTTCTTGTGTAAAACTGAAGTCTATGGCAGTAGTGCCAGGCAGATTCTTTCTGGCTTGCTTCAGCTTGAAGTTGAGTCTTTCCTTTTCTGTTTCGTCAAAGTATGGTGATTCCGCCATATCTTCCAGGAAGAGACTGTAGATTCTGTCATTGCGCATGGGTGATTCCGGATTTTCATAATAATGCTCAATGAGAGTCTCGAATTTTTCCTTGGATGGTTTCTGTATGAAAGCTTTAGCCGTAAAGGCAGCGATGCCCTTCTGGGCAATCTGCTGGTTAAAGCGTGAAAGAATATCAATGAAGTTGACAAAGCCCTGCTCTGCCATTTCCTTATTGCTGAGTTCCAGTGTATCTGCAAAGTTAAAGTTATCCCAATAATGCTCGCTGAGATAAGCAGCACGCAGTTCTACGCTGCGCAAGGTGTCTGGCAGTGTAGGATAAGGAAAACTGTTTTGTGCCTTGGCAGGAGTCAAGGCGCAGGCTATTACTAGATAGCTCAGGAGGATAAATCTTTTGATCATCTTTTCTTTTGCTTTTATTGCTTTCAATCGGTTGCAAAATTACAAAAAATAAATGAATGTGGCAAGGAAAAAGTAATAAAAAAAGTCGCGGAACCATAGAGGGTGAGATCACCTCGGCAACTACAGTTCCAACGACCAGTCTAGTTTATGTCTCCGCAAAATATTTGTTATAGTAAATGATAATTTATTTTATTAATATTCTTGGGGTTATATAAACCTAAACGATATGTCTATTTTAATAAGTAAAAGTATACTCCTTTGCTTGTCCTTGATTGGCATTGTCCATCTTCACGTAGTAGGTAGCATTGCCAGTAGCGTTTTGATGAACGTTTTTCAAGTTCAAAGTATATGTCTTGCCGGCTTCACCAGCCTTGAATACATACCAGCAGTCCCAGGTCTTGTTAAGCTCACTTGTAGAACTGTACTCTATGTCACAGCCCTCAGGAATTACATCGCCCGATGCAAACTTCACGGTTACTGGCAGCAGCTCCTTCGGGTAGTTGGCAGGAACGGTAAACTTAAAGCTGTTTTCGCTTGCCTTTACCTGATAGTCTACCTCGCTGATGCTGTAGAGATGGATGTTTCTGTTCAGTCCATGTTTCGTGTCGATGAGGTGGATGATACCCTGTCGCCAGATTTCATCTACCGTCCCCAGCTGGTAGGTGATGTTACCCGTTCCGGTGTTGGAAGAGGCATTGTAGGTATAGTCAGAAATCTGAGGAGCATCCACCGTCCCGTATGACAGATTCTCAGTCCATAAAGCCTTGAAATCCGTAGGCTGCTTGTTGGCTGCATCATCGCCCTTATAGGTGAATTGGATGGTTTGTTCAGAACCGGAAGCTGCATTGGTGGTCTGATAGGTGCCCTCGTTGATGGAGAGTTCAAAATTACCATCCTTCACTCCCGGAATGTATTGTTCCACTCTAATCCAAGGATTATTGACAGGTGCGCTTTTCAGCGCTTCCTCCAAACTTTCCTTACCATAGCTTTCGTCCAGTTTGTCGATGATGATTTTATATTCGTAATTTCGCTTGATGGCATAAGGAACGTTGTCCTGATCCTGCAAGTATATCAGGTAACATCTTTCGTTGTATTTCAGCAATACTTTTGCCGGATCAGTAGGCAGGTTTCTTTCTTCGAATGCTGCGGTAGGATTATACATCTGTCCTCTATCACCTTTCATCCTTTTGTTACTGATGGCAGGAGTTACATAATCCACGGTCCATTCCCAGTTGCTTCCACCTGTAGTCTTATCGAAGCGCAGGTTGTTACGATCGAAGGGAGCGAGGGTTCCGTATGCCATACCATTCACCACAGTCATCGTCAAGTCCTCGTCTTTGAGGTTTGAATTGGCTGCTTTGGCTTGATCACTCCATCTTGCCGAAATCTTGGCTCTGTCTCTGATGAGATGGATGATGTAATCCTGCTTGGTATTATCCTGGCGGAGATATTCCTTGAGCTTCTCTGGCGAATCTTCCTTGATGTAGCCCCAGTATCGGGTCAGCGCAGCCTGATCCTCACCATACTCTGTCTCGAAGGTGGTCATCAGTATATTCTCGTGCATACCCACCCATTTTGACTGGTTATCCCAGTCGATGGTCTTGTACTGGCTTTCTGTATTTGCTACCAGATGGATACGAGCCGTCTTGTTGGGAATCTGGGCAGAAAAATTTCGAGGGGTGGTTTGTCCATTGTCGTCGATATCTTTGTCGCCGTTTTGTATGATGGTTCCGTTTGCGTCTCTTCTGAAACCTTTGATTTCGCCGAATTCCCCGACTTTTCCAAAACCCACGAACTGACCTTCCTCATCGAAGCAGAACAGCTTGACGCAGTCTTTCCCGATGCCTTCATTCGTAAACAGGGTGCTTCGGGTAGCGTTCTCTTCGAAACTGGGAATGGCTATTCTGAAGCTGGCTTTATAGTAACCTTCTTCTGTTTCACTGGTCGTAGAAGTGTCGTTGTCAACCATAGAATCGGAACAGGCTGTCAACATGGTTGTTAACAGCACTGCTATGATTCCGATATATAATTTTATTTCTTTCATGTCATTCTGCTTCTTTTATTCGATGTCTTGATTCTCGATTTTTTCAATTTCATCCAATTTCAGGTCACGGACACAGCGAACGAACTTGGTATCTTCCTTCTTGTAGCCTGATGTGTTGCCGTCAAGAGTCCAGTAGCATTCACCTGTCATCACTTTTCCGAAAGCATTCTTTGCCTCGTCAATTTTCTGCAAACCCAAGATGACTTTTACTTCGTCTTGAGTTGGAAGGCGCCAGCCGTTCATTTCTACGGCCTCACCCTTTCGGGTCTTTGCGGTTTCTGTATACTTTTTGCAATAATCTCTGGCTGCTTGGTTGCTTTCGTAGAAATTGCCTTTTGCATGATCGTCTTCGCCCACTGTTGAGGCTATGATGAAGGCAGGTGAAACCGTATTGTCTTGTGACATGTTGTTGTTGTCCAATTTTGGCTTGGCAAAGGTATATTGGCTGTAATTATTGTTCCTGGTATTAGCTACCTGAACTGTGTACAGTCGGTTTTTGATATCCTTTGTATGGTCAGATTTAACACTTTCTACATTCAGTGAATATACAGCTGGATATTTCCTTACGAGAACATCCTGGTATTTGCTGTGACCATTATAGTTAAAGCCAATCTTGAACTTACAGTAAACGACGGTGTTGTGCGATGGCTGGCCTCCTGTTTCTATTCTTATCCATCCTCTTTTATTGTCACCTGTATTAGTAGAAAATTTTGCGTCAGCTCCACCAAATTGAACCTCTTGAGTGCTGATTTCTCCGAACCTGTTGATTTCATACCCGTTTTTATCAGAGGTACTACATTCTTCCGCTGCAAACCATTGAATGCTTTCATCCAACGATTTGTCTTTCATATCCAGCTTCGTAGGATATACCACCAGGAAGCTGGCTTTATCTCCCTTCACAAAAGTATCTTCACCCTGGGTCCATTTGGCAATCGCCCATTTCAGATAATCAGTATCTCCGTCGTAATCGATATCCGTATTGGTATCCAGATACTTGATGACGGCATTGACGGTATAGATATAGTTGCGGTCTAACTCCTTGTCACCCTGAGGGTCACGAACCGGTATCTTCAATTCCTTCTGAATATCAGGTTTAGATTTGTCCTTATATTTAAAGTTGACCTTTGCTACAATCTGTGGCATTGTTTCCTGAGTTTCCCATTGGGTGGAATAACTGTAGGTGGTTACCGTGAAGACATCATTCCCCTTCTCATCTTTTGCAGATGCTGCCGTGCTCCAGGTATTGTTGTCTGATATGATAGATGGAGTTGCGGTTTGACCAGCAAAGATGGTAGTATTAGTATTGTAGTTGATGAGTTTCCACTGAACGTCAGAAATATGGTAATCCTTCACCGTAGAAGAGATGTTGAGCTTGATCTTGGCTGCAGCTCTTACCAGTTCTACCAGGATATTCTGTTCTGCCTCTTCTGTAATCTGGTATGAACCATGACTGCTCATCAGAAACAGCTTCTCGCTGTTGTCTGTCGAGTAAGGCTTCCAGATATCCTCGTCCAGCTGGGTAGCATTCTGAAGTTCATTCTGGCTTTTGCCTTGCAGGCTCTGCCTGATGTTGGCAGCTGCATAGAATGCATAACTTTGACCTGGCTGGAGGTTCTGACTCTCCTTCCAGTTGCCGGAAGCCAGTACCTCTGCCTGGTTTTCTGCCGGACTTGTAAACTGCCGGTCGATTCTACAATCCCCATTTGCCGGTTCGAACATTTTAAAGTCAAGAGAAGACAGAGTTTTTTCATGAAGATTCTCTTCTTCCTTCACTCTTGTGGTCTGCAGGTCGTTGACCATAGGAGTGATGCTCAGCTGTTGTGCAGCCGAACCGTTTCCCAGTTCGTCTTCAGCCGAGCATCCTGCCATGAGCCATCCTGCCGTAAGAGCCAAGATGCATTTTGCGAATTTTATGTCTTTATATAACTTCTTCATGATGAATATTGTTTTCTGTTGTCTTTATAATACTTGCTCAAAGTGAATATCCTTACCGGCGAATTTTCCCTCAGTACATCCTTTATATTGGAAACCTGGATTCAGGACGAACTTATCGTTTGGATATTTGGTCAGGAACACCTGCGCCTTTACATTGTGTGGCTTAGCCAGATCCAGTCTGTTTTTCGGAACCACATAGAAGTGAAGTGTTTTCTTCTCACCATTCTGGTTGATGATGAAATCCTCTATCTTGTAGGTTTTTCCTACCGGATTCTTGCCATCATTATTCTGTGTGATTTCGGGATTGTAGTAAGGCGTATCTTCCGGATAGTTGCCATACTCATTACAGATTACGAATCCGAACATCGGATTGTCAGTCTGGAGAATCCATGGCTGACCTTTGGTGTCGATATTCTGGAGTGTAATCATTGGTCCGCGTTTAGGGAAACCGTAATATACCTTGTAGCCCCATTCGGTCTGGTCGCCGTCAGGGATAACTACATTTGTTGATGCATCGATGAAATCATACGTTCCTCCATCCTGCCATTCCTGGATACTAGGTGTAACGGTGAGTTTACCCATCTGTCCGTTGAGGAAATAGCCATAAACTACCATCTCCCTGTTTCTGATGGCATTTCCGTCAGAAGGAATATGGAAGGTTTCGCTCTTTTCTGTAGCTCCGCCATCTAATGAATAGTATATGGTGCCTCGGATGGCTTTGTTGGTCTCACGGAGATAGCAGAGATCATGAGATATGATTCCTTCCTTATCAAAAGCATCCAGATATTCTTGGGCTGTCTGATTGCTCTTCCTGATGAATTCCATAGGATCAGCCACCTCCCTGATATCTTTGTTCTCTACACCAGCCAGATTCAGAGTGGTTGGTACATAAGTTGTACCTGCGTTGTTGTATTTCTGACTAGTAACGTCCTGGTTGTAACCGTTCTCATCATATTCTGCCTCATCGGGGAAAACATAGCTGGCAGTAGGGATGGTATTGCCTTCTACTTCAATTCTTGTTACCTTTACCTGACTGGTATTGGCATCAGAACCCGATTTGCGGGCAAAGTAAAAATGGAGCTTGGAAACAGCGCGAACCAGAGGAATCTTGATTCCTTTGGTCTTTGCCTCTGCTTCGGTTGTTCCAACATGATTCTCTACAGAAATGTTGGTGATGGCACGAGAGATAGGGAGACCTGTTTCTGGAACTTCTGTGTTCTGTGGATTACCATTATCTTGAATACCAAAAGTTGTGTCAAAGCAGATATTCTGCAACTCCTTGCGGGTGATGCTGCTGAACTCCTTACTACTCAACTTGTCTTGTATGTTGGTACTTTCTGAATTAGCCAGGATGTAGAGGTCGATATTTTCCACCTCTTTACCTGCTATCTTTCTTAAGAAACGTAGCTGCAAATTGTAGCTGCCATTAATATCTTTCAATGCTTCTTCCTTATATGCGATAGGATTGGCATCTTCGTTTGTGCCAGATTGAAACACCCACACCTTGATGCTGTGAATGTCGCTCTCTGAGTTTGGGTCAGCTTTACTTTCATTGTCTGCGAGCATACCTTCCGTATGGCTTTCTCCAACTCTGGTGCCAGTAGCTGAATGGCTGGAGAAGCTGAGGCTCAGATAGGCATTGTCGCTTAGAGCTGTCTCTGTATTTTCGTTCTCTGAGCAAGATGCCATTGCGCCTACCATGAGCAAAGCAGCGAGTGCCGTACAAATCTGGCGGGTCATCTTGGTCAAAGTTGTTCTATAGCTAGTCATCTTTTCTTTCTTTTACTTATACTTATCTTTTCTTATTTTCCCAGGTCGGTATTCTGTAGGTTCAGAACCCAGTTGTTTACCTTGATTCTTGCATCCATGCTGTAGTTGGAGCTTGGTGCAGGTACGTAGAACACCAGGGTGTAGTGGTCCTGGCGGTCCAGATATTGCTGGTCGGTCCAGTCTTTGCCGTAGCGGTCGCTCGCACAGAGTGAGAGAAACCAAGGCAGGGAGTGGTTGAAGATAACCTTGCCAGTTCGCTTGTCTGTGATGACGATGCGTTTGTCGTCATAATCATTGGTTCCAATAGCCCCACGGCTCTTGTTGTCGTCTTTGGTCTCAAACATACGGGATGATGAGAGGTCGTAAACCAAAGCTTTTTCTACGATTTCGCCTTCCACCTCTGTCTTGCCACTGTGGTTTTCTACCAGTTTCTTGTCGAATGGCAGATATGTGATTGACTTTGGTTTTACCTTGTCGCCCTTATAGTCGAGGAGGGCAGCAGAACCTTTTATCTCTACATCGAAGTTTTCTGCGGTAAAGCCTTTCTGGTCGGGTTCGAATGGAAGCATCACCACTCGGTATGTTTTGGTACACTTCATCAGACTCAGTTTGCCCTGTGCATCGTTTGTGCCATCGAAGCTGACGGTATCCTGGGCTGTATAGAGAGCTGTAAACTGCTTGTCGTTGACCGAAGCATCACCGTTCTTCTTACCCATTTCCTCTTGCAGATCGTCGATGGTAGAAATACCAGGAGTAAGCTGTGTGAATGTAAACTCAGTCTCATCGTCGTCAGCTCTGGTACCGGCAAGTGCAGGCTGCTTGTCACGAGCCAGGCAGACGAAGGTGTACTTGCCCTTCTGTAGGTCTGTGATTTCCATCTGATGACCTAACTCAAACTTGTCTGCTGACTCTGTATAGGTATCAACGAATTTGCCGTTCTTGTCGAACACATAAACGTTGAGGTTCTTCACCTCTGCAGAGAATGCATCGGCTTCCTTAACATTGTAAGTGTAGTCAAATTTGAGTGACAACTTTGGGGTAGGACAGCCCGTTAGATCGTCCTTCATGCATGATGAAAGCGATGACAGAACAATGGCTGAGATACAAACCATTTTGCAACAGTTTTTGATGAAATGTGTCATATCGTCTGATATATTATGAATTCTTTTACTTATATATGTTGTGTGCCTTGTGACTCACGGCAGTTTGTCTTCCGGCATCTTATTTTTCTACTTAAGAGGTGCTTAAAAGCACAATAGGGGCTCCCGTCGTTTCACCTTATTATATATATAGAAGCAATCATAGAGTTCTTCCTTCAGTTCTGCGACGGCTATATTTTTCCTAGATGATTGTTATTTGGTAATCTCTCGGAGATGATTTCCATCCCCGAGAGATTGATAGAATTATTTTATGCGTATAACTTCCTGTAAAGAATGTATGTTCTTTAGCTTGTGATACTTTGGTGCTGATTACTGCAAATCAACATCCTGGTTGTTGAGAACCCAAGGGTTAACAGAAACCTCAACATCGAGATAGTACAATGTACGGTCATCTGGACCACCATTAGGAACCTGGGCACCAACATTAAATATGTTCTTTACCTTTAACAGGTAGATGCTGTTACGCTGAATAGTATTCTCTACACCGAGGTACTGATCCTTGATCTTCTGAACATAGTATGTCTTACCGTTGTTGAAGACCTCAATATCATACTTCTTGCGGAATTCATCCAACTTAGCCTCTGGATCTGTTGTGTCTTCTTTAGCTGCTTTCAATTCAGCAATAACTGTGGCTGCGTCCTTACCATCAAAGATAGCCTTTTGGTCTTGGTAAGCGTTGATGATGTCCTGGATGTTGCTATAGATGACCTTGTTGTAACGATAGAATGTACCATCAGGGAAATCAGCCTTGTTCTTATAGACATCATTGAGAGTTACTGTGTACTCGAAGTACATAGAAGTTGCATCATCAGAGTTGTTCTCGAAGACATAGTCCTTATGTGACTTATCTGTTGTTACTGCATTAAAGTAGCCATAGTTCTGGAGCAAAGTCTTTGTACCGAACTCAGATGTTGGCTGAAAGTAAGTGATACCGGTTGGAATTGAAAGGTTTGTGCATTTTGCATCAGCCCACTGCTGCATAACATTTGTCTTGTTGGCAACATTTGAAATAGCATAACTAGTTAATGCTACGCTGCTTACAGCCCTGATAGCATCTTCGTTTGCTTTCTTTTCAGCTTCTGTAACTTCTGCATCCTTAGCATAAGCCTTGATGGCTGTTGCCTCAGATGTTGGCTCGTCAATACGTGCGGTAAGACGATCAATCTTGATGATGTCGCTAACCTTTGCTGCAGTATTTGCATCCTTGTTGTCTGATGTGAAAACAACAGTATGGCTGTTTGCCTTTACCTCTGCATCGTTCTCATTAAACATGGCGAACTTGTTAGCTGCAGAGTATTCCTTGGCAAATTTATTTTCAACTTCAGAAGTATAGATGCCATTAAGTGGTGATGCACTTGTCGCGTTAGCCAAGAAATATACGCTGTATTTGGTACCTGCAGTTACATCTTCAACAGGAATCTGAAGTGTTGTCTTACCATCGTTACCTTGTTGAGGGATTTTAGCATCTGCCCATGCCTTCGCGTCAATTGGGATCGATTTTGCAATCTTACCATTTGCTTCAACCAGATAGAATGTACCACTTGTTACATAAGATTCCTCTTTTGAAGCTTCACGAGGATTCTTCTGTGCAGTTCTTGTACCATTGCTGGTAGGAGTCTGAACGGTCAAAGTCATGTAGAACTTGTCTACCTTGTTCTGGCTGTTACTAGCCAAATCCTCACTGTCGCTGCAGCTTGTGAAAGACAAAGCTGCGGCTGAAACTAAGCTCATTACGAGCAAATTAACTTTTTTCATAATCTTTTACTTGTTAATTTGTTAAAACGTTATTAATATTTTGTTCTTATTTATTTCCTAAAAATGTTTCGCATACAAATGGTTGGGTTCTGTTTTTAAACCAATAACAATCCTTATTATCTATAACTTATATCTTTTTATGAACAAATCTGATAGTATGCTTACAAGTTTGGAAGAATCTTTTCCAAGTTTTCTTGTGCGCCCTTGAGACCTGCAGCAGAAGCTTTCTCAAAGAAAGTCTTTGCCGTCTCATAATCCTCATTCATGACTGCAAGACAACCACGGGCATTATCTGCTTCAGCACCGTTGCCTGCCTTCTTGAGATATTTCTCTGCGCTGACCTTGTCACCACGTTCGATGGCAGCATAGGCAGCATTTAGGTTGGCAAGCTTATCTTCCGGATACATTCTTACGGCAACATCGAAGACATTGTTGAATTCATCGCTGCCCTTAGGATAACTCTGTGCCACCATATACATCTCCTGCAGCGAAAGCTTCTGAGGACGTGTCTTGATGACCTTGCGAGCTTCTTCCAGATTGAAGGCCTTTACATCATACTTGATGGTGTAGTCCGTACGGCGCAGTCCTGGCCATACATTCTTCACAAGATAGCGGAAACCTTCTCCTGCTTTTGAAGCGATAGCCTTTTCTGTTTCGTCAGGAGTCAGGTTGCTGTTCATGATGCTCAACACTTGCTCTTTGGCTGGCATGTCATGGTTTTCTACAAAAATTCTGGTTCCTTCCCAATCCTCAGCTGTGCTTGTTATCGCAAACAGTTTTTGATCAATAGGATAGGTCTTCAACAGATAATTCCTGAGAGCCTGTGTACGGTTGTGCGCCAGTTTCTCGTTGTTGGCGTATCTTCCGTCTGGTGAAGCATAGCCGTGGAGAATAATAGATGTAATTGTAACATCCGGATCATTCTTGACGAGATCGATCGTCTTGCGGATAGTTTCAAGCTCAGAGGCATTGTTGCCCAAGTCGTAAACGATATCCCATTTGTTGATAGGGAAGTTCAGTTTTGCTGAACCGTTTTCCTGTCTTCTCTTGATAGGCTCTGCCTTTGGCTCTATATAGGCATGATAGAGTTTATCTGGGGTAGAGAGTGCATTGCCCAAGGAGTTGAGGATGCCTTCGTCCAACAGTGTCTGGTTACAACCGCAGGCGTCGTGAGCCACGAGCATCTGCGAGTTCTTCATCCAGCTGCTGTAAGGAACGGTGTAAGCGTAGTGGATGGTTTGTGGCTTCTTGTTGTTGCGCTGTGCCACAACGAGTGGGTTTGGGGTTGCTGTTTGCTGGTTGCGCAGATAGTAGATGTATCTTTTGCGTCCCATCACTTCTACCGCCGGCATCTTCAGCGTATCCTCTCCACTGACAATCATCGGTGTATAAACCAATCCCTTGTTGCTGCCAAGCATCACCTTGTCAAGGTTGAGGTCCATCTGTACACTAACCTTGTTGCCTTTTTTCTTGATTACCTTATTGATTACCTGGATATTCTTGCCTTCCTGAATCTCATTTGCGCTTCTGTTGTCTGCTGAGGCAGGCAAAGCAAGCATCAGCATGAAGGCTCCGAGTAAGTTTTCTGTTATCTGATATGAAATCTTCATAGGTACTTTCCTTTAAATGTTCTATTGTTGAATTTAGAAAACATACACTAAGTTGAGTGCGGCTTTGGTTGGTCCCACGTAATGATGGGTCTTGTCATCCTCCAACTTTTCTCCGCAACTGGCACATTCAAACTTGTCAGATTTACTGTAAGTATATCCAACGCCAAGTTCTGCTTCGAGGTTCCAGTGCTTGGACAGCACCCAGGAATATCCGTAAGCAACGCCAGCTCCCACAAACCATCCTTCATACCGATAATCTTTCAGCTTGGAAAAGTCCGTGCCCAGAAACTTAAAGTCTGCATTGACGTTACCTATATTATAGGAACCAGCAATGGTATGGAATCCTATAAAATGTCCCATCATCTTATTACAGAACCAATATCTCGCCTCAGGTTGTACTAACCAATGTTTCCATTTCTTATTATTAGAATAGGTCCAAGGATTGTAATTGGCAGAGACGTCAAGGGTCCATTTGGGTGATAGCCCAAATTCTGTTCCAAGATTGATGGTGCTTGTTGCATCATACAGCAGATTGGTCTTTACGGCCACCTTTTGTGCCATGGCTGGGCTTATGAAGCCGATGAAAGCCAACAGCACAAATAAAATCCTTTTATTCATGATTTCTTAGTTAAAACTTAATAATATTATGGGCGACTTTTCATCACCTTTTACTCATTTACTTTTACTTACACTTAAAATTTGGATCACTGCTGTCCCGTTTAGAAATCATCGGGCCTGAAAAGGCTAGGATATAGCCAAT
>NZ_VZCB01000020.1 GCF_009494395.1 Segatella copri
AGATAATACCTAATATGAGTACAAACACCCCGATGATGATCAGGGCTAATTCTATCCTTGGTATGGTTTCTAATAATTCTTTCATGGTGCAAATATAGTGAATTTCTCCGAAAGAGGGTGCAGCTCTCCCCTGTTCATGTGTCGCATTCATACCAAAAAGGTGTCGCATTCGTAGGAATGCGACACCTTTTTGGCTGTTTTTTTGATAAAAATTTGTCTTTTTCTTTGGTATTTTATAAAAAAATGGTTATGCTCCATCTGAATCATTTTGTGCTGCATCTGTAGAGTGGAAGTCTCTCCATTCTGTAGGAGAACAGCCTTCTTTTGTCTTGAAGATTCGGTAAAGATGAGTGCGACAAGAGAATCCGCACTCGGCTGAAATGATGTCGTTGCTATAATCTGGACATTCCAACATCATCTTTTTTGCAGCGTTGAGACGTATCTCGCTGAGCCATATTCGGAAGTTAGAGTGCAAGCATTGATCGAAAAACTGGCTCAATTCGTTCTTTGATATACAAAGTGTACGAGAAAGCGTCAACATGTTTACATTACAATCCTTATAGCCCAAATCCATACACCATTGGTCAAGACTGTTTTGGATAAAGTTTCTGCGCTCCTCAGACAATTGCTGTAAAGGTTTTTCCTTTGCCCCCCCCACATCGTTGACTTTCCTCTTCTTTATCCAATAGCTCTTCTGTTGGAATATAACTGCTGCCGAGAGCAATAAACGTAAGATTGAAGAACAACAAGGCAAGCAATACGGCAGGACCTACTATATATAACAAGGTAGTAGAAAAAATGGCAATTGGCATAGCGAGAACTGCGAGCCATAGAATGATTACACTTGCACGCGAATATCTTACGTAAGGCAACAAATCCGTTGCCGCCATTGTCTCCAACATATTTTTACGCCTAATCATCTCCTGAATAATCATGTATATGCAATAGAAAACACTTACGCAAAACAGAGTCAGCATCAGATAAAGTCCTTCTTTGATATACAGGCTATGATGAAGACTGATACCCACGCAAAAGACCACAATGATGGCAGCATAAATACCACTGCACATCAATATCATCTTTCTGAGGTTGGAACGTGTGGCCTCTATGTTGTAGATTCCCATGGAGATAAGCGAAAAACAGGGCGTATAGACGAGAATGTTAACGACAGCCCCAAGACTGTCGTCAGCAGTACGGAATCCGAACCCCATCTGAATGACATATTGTATCGCCAATCCTATTAAGGCGACAACAATCATCCATCGTGAACACTCATACCGCTTGTTCTCCCATCTTACATGCAGATGAGAGAGTGCCACGAAGAAGGCATTGACGAGCATGAATATAAAACATGCAAACTGAAGTAGAAATAATGAATCCATTCTTATCTTATGTTTACTTTCTTGTATTTTTGATTACTTGCTGTAGGATTATCTGGATTAGTCATCTGCAAATATCCTGCTGAAACAAGGGAGGTGATGTAACGCTCTCGGTTCCTGATAAGTAAATACGCTTGCAAAAGTACGAAAATAAATTTAGAAAAAGGTAAAATATTCACAAAACATTTACGAAACATGCAAATAATTGAGTATTTCGCAACATGATTCCTTTCATTGATAATCATAAAATACGAGCGAAAAAGGTTATTTTGGATATTTTTTGAATTACCACTAATACAGAGATGACATAAATATCATTTCATTGACCTGTACAATCAAAAGACAAAATCGGAAATTTATCGTTGTTTTCTGTGTTAATTTATGTTTTCTCATGCTTTCATTTTGGGGTTTCTTGATTTTGTTGTTCCTAATTTGTTTCTTTCGTCATTTTGTTACCTCATTTAGTATTGGTTATCAGCACGTTACGAGCACAATCAGGTATTGTCTCTCCAGTGGGATATCTCCAACATCGATTGTAACAAGATTTATGCAAAAGAAGATTTTGCCGAGAAATAATATAAAAATAGGTCTAGCTACACCGCGCTTTGCGGGGTCGCTAGACCTATCTTCTAATCTATCAAGAACTTATATTCTTATTTTAGTCTTCATCAGCAAACTCATTCAGAGTATATGCACTACTGCCATCAAAACAGTGAGTACATACCTGACACTTTGGAAGACCGATAGCCTCAACAAGCTGCTCGATGGTATTGAACTTCAATGTAGTCAAGCCCAACTGGTTGGCAATCTCATCTACCATCTTCTGATACTCAGGAGAACCGGTGGTAGCGTATTTATCAAGATTCTTGTTGGCATCGCCCTCAAACTTCTCGATGATGCGACGGGTAATCAGCTCCATATCACTCTTTGAAGAAGTGAAGTTGATGAACGGACAACCATATACCAATGGAGGACATGCAATACGCATATGGCACTCCTTCAAGCCTGCCTGGTCGAAAAGCACCTTCACGTTGTCGCGAAGCTGGGTACCACGAACGATACTGTCATCGCAGAACAACACACGCTTGCCCTTGAGCATCGCCTTGTTAGGAATCAGCTTCATCTTGGCTACCAATGAACGCATGCTCTGGTTGCTTGGAGTAAAGCTACGAGGCCATGTAGGAGTATACTTGGCAATACAACGCTGATAAGGCACACCCTTGCCGGCAGCATATCCCATCGCCATACCAGTACCAGAATCAGGAATACCGCTGCAGCAGTCTACCTCAACATCATCACTCTTGGCGAGATTGAAACCGTTGGTAAAACGAGCCTCCTCTACATTCTTGCCCTCATAGGTAGATGTAGGGAAACCATAGTAAACCCAGAGGAAAGAACAAACCTGCATCTTCTTGTTGGCAGGACGAAGCTGCTCCATCTTGTCGGCAGTAATCTTGACGATTTCGCCCGGACCCAGCTCGTATTCTGTTTCATAATCGAGGTTAGGGAATGAGGTGGTCTCGCTGGAAGCAGCATAGGCACCATCCTTCTTACCTATAATTAAAGGTGTACGTCCCCAACTGTCGCGAGCGCAGATGATACCATCCTCGGTAAGAATCATCATGGTACAGGAGCCCTTGATGTGGTGGAATACATTCTCGATACCTTCGCGGAATGTCTTGCCCTGAATAATGAGTAATGCAACCAACTCGGTTGGGTTGGTGCTGCCTGAAGACATCTCTGCAAAGTGCATGTTCTTGTCTAGCAGGTACTGGGTTAGTTCATCCTTGTTTACAATCTTAGCTACAGTACAAATGGCGAAACGGCCAAGATGTGAGTTCATGATTAATGGCTGCGCATCCGTATCGCTGATTACGCCGATACCAGATGTTGCTCCCTCAAACTTGTTGAGTGTAGGCTCAAACTTCGTTCTGAAATAAGAACTTTCGAGGTTGTGAATTGAGCGCACGAAGCCTTTCTCACTACTGTAGGTTGCCAAACCGCCTCGACGTGTGCCGAGATGTGAGTTGTAATCGGTGCCGTAGAACAGGTCTGCGACACAACTTTTCTTGGAAATAGTTCCGAAAATACCTCCCATAAGAGTATAATTCTATGTTATTGTTTGTAATATTGGGTGCAAAGGTAATAAAAAGATGTAAATTATGCAAGAAAAAACAGTCGATTTTCAGAATTTTAATGTATCTTTGCGCTCAACATAAGGTAACTTTGCACATGAATATCAGAATGAACATCATACTGAGCGCGGGTATTATCATAGCCAGATATGGCTATGACCAGATGCCTCCGGTCCTTTGGCTCATTCTCCTGCTGGTCATGACTGGCATGGCTATCATCCTGCGGAAATGGATACTAAGCCAGCACATCCTTTTATATATCTGTATGTTTCTTTTGGGTGGTCTTCTCACTTCCTATCAGGAATATCGGGAACGAAAGCCTGATACCTATTTTACGATAGATGAACTTTCTGAACTGGACCGGTTTCAGATAACAGCGCAAGAACGGAGAGCGGAAACAGAACAGAAGATGAAGGGATTGGGCATTGAGAATGAAGACTTTGGGGTCATTGCTGCAATGGCACTGGGCGACAAGACGGCGCTGGACAAGGACACGAAAGAGGTTTATTCCGTAGCTGGAGCAAGCCATGTATTAGCCGTAAGCGGACTGCATATCAGCATCATCTTCCAGCTGCTCATCATGCTGTTAGGTGGCAATCGCCGCCATATCTTCATCATTTTTTCTGCCCTTCTAGCCATCTGGATGTATGTTCTGTTCATTGGCATGCCTGCGAGTGCCGTCCGCTCTGCCACCATGCTGAGTGTTTATGGATTTGTAATGATGACCCGGCGAAAAGGAGAGTCGCTCCATTTGCTCTCCACCGCTTTAACCTTCATGCTATTGTGGAATCCACTTTATCTCTTCGACCTCAGTTTCCAGATGTCGTTTGCGGCAGTTGGTTCCATCATCGTGTTTATGCCGTTGCTCAGTTCTCTTTACCATCCTGCTCATCGCCTATCACAATGGATATGGAGTATGCTTTGCGTATCGGCAGCTGCCCAGATAGGAACTCTTCCGCTCATCACTTATTACTTCGGGCGCATCTCGTGCTATTCCCTTCTTACCACATTCATTGCGATTCCTGCCGCCACGGGCATTCTTTACCTCTGTTGCATGCTGATGTTGCTGAGTCCCTTCCTGCTTCTGTCGCCGACAGTCGCTCCCGCCTCCTGGCTGACAAGCTGGATTGCCAAGGCATTGGTATCCATCACTCATTTTGCCAATACCGCCTTCCATCTCATCTCCTTGGCTCCCGGTGCCAGCATTGATGGAATCCACCTTCCCCTCCCTGCCCTATTCTGCATCTATGCCGTCATAGGGTTAGTGTATGCCGGATGGGTAAGAATAAAAAGGATAAGAAACAAAATGGCGAGAAGTCAGGAAGACTTCTCGCCGAAGAATGCATTATTTATGAATCATAGATAATGCTCAAAAAAATAGGGTTGTCGGGAGAAAACACTGAAGGCATCTCCCAATCATTTTCATTCATTAATCCAACTTCAAGCTCTTCTTGATAGCCTCAATCTTATCCATTGCAGCAGCTGTGCAGCGGTTGTAGCAGCCAGCGCACTTGAATGAAGGATCCTTTACCTCAATATAGAACTTGATCTTAGGCTCTGTACCTGATGGACGGACACTTACCTTGGTGTTGTCATCGCAGAACCACTGGAGTACGTTGCTTGTAGCAGGCATATCGAGCTTCTCTACGCTGCCGTCGGCATGCTTCACCTCCAGGCTCTGGTAGTCCTTCCAGGTTACCACCTTGCTGCCACCCAACTCCTGTGGAGGGTTGGCACGGAAGTCTGCCATCATCTGCTTAATCTCGTCAGCACCAGTCTTACCTGGGCGAACCACATTTACAGTGAACTCCTTGCTGAAGCCATACTCTGCATAAATCTGCATCAGGAGGTCGTAGAGAGTCTTGCCCTGATCCTTAGCCCATGCTGCAATCTCGCAGATGAGGCAGATAGAAGCAGGAGCATCCTTATCGCGTACCTTATCGTATGGCAAGAAGCCGAAGCTCTCCTCACCACCACCGATGTACTGCTGCTTGCCCTCAGAGATAGCAATCTCGCGTGCAATCCACTTGAAACCAGTGTAGCAGTCGCGCAACTCTACGTTGTTCTTCTTGGCAATCTCAGCGATAACTTCTGTTGTTACGATGGTCTTTACGAGGAAGTCTGTTGGCTTCAACTTACCCAACTTCTTCTTGTTCTCGATGATGTAGTAGCAGAACATCATGGCTGTCTGGTTACCATTGATGATCATCCACTCACCCTTGTCATCACGGCAAACGATAGCCAGGCGGTCAGCATCTGGGTCAGTAGCTACCACGAGGTCAGCGTTCAACTTAGTACCGAGCTTCATACCGAGGGTCATAGCCTCTGCATTCTCTGGGTTAGGAGAAACCACTGTTGGGAAGTTACCATCTACTACCATCTGCTCAGGAACTACATTGATGTTCTGGAAGCCCCAAGAACGCAGACAGAGAGGAACGATGACACGACCTGTACCGTGCATAGCTGAATAAACGATGTTGAGGTCTTTCTGACGGTTGATGACATCCTGGTCAATCATAGCAGAATGAACGGCTGTCATGTAGTCGTAATCCATCTCACCACCGATAATCTTGATCTTATCCCAGTTAGCCTCGAACTTCACCTGGTCGATAGTAACCTTGTTCACCTCCTCGATGATACCAGTATCGTGTGGAGCCAGAACCTGAGCGCCATCGCTCCAGTAAGCCTTGTAACCGTTGTACTCCTTAGGGTTGTGAGAAGCAGTAACGTTGACACCAGCCTTGGCACCGAGCTCGCGGATAGCGAAGGAAATCTCTGGTGTAGGACGGAGGCTCTCGAAGAGATAAGCCTTGATGCCATTGGCAGAGAAGATGGCAGCTACGGTTTCAGCGAAGAGACGGGAGTTGTTACGGCAGTCGTGACCTACCACTACAGAAAGGTTCTCCTCACCTGGGAAAGCCTTGAGGATGTAGTTAGCAAAGCCCTGGGTAGCCATACCAACGATATACTTGTTCATACGGTTGGTACCTGCGCCCATGATACCGCGCAAACCACCAGTACCGAACTCCAAGTTCTGATAGAATGCATCAACGAGAGCAGACTTATCCTCTGCGTCGAGCATTGCCTTTACTTCTTTACGAGTTTCTTCGTCAAAAGCAGGTGTGAGCCACTGCTGTGCTCTTTCTTCACACTGCTTGATTAATTCTGCGTTATTAGCCATAGTTTGATTCTATTTTGTTATTAATAATGTTCATATAGAGGGTTGTGCCCGAAAACGGCACAATATATCTCTTTTTGCGTACAAAGTTATATAAAAATTTTGATAAACCAAGCAAGATTGAAGTTTTTTTTGTATTTTTGCACATTGAAAAAGAAATGAAATAAAAAGTTAGGTATATGGAATTATATTATACGGGCGTCATCATCGCCATTTCCACCTTTTTAATAATAGGTATCTTTCACCCTATTGTTATCAAGACAGAATATCATACCGGCACCCGATTCTGGTGGGTGTTTCTCGTGACGGGTATCATCTGCGTAGGAGCAGCCTTTCTGGTTGCCAATGTCCTCGGCTCTGCTCTTCTGGGCGTAGTAGGAGCTTCGTGTCTCTGGAGCATCGGTGAACTCTTTGAACAAAAGGAAAGATGCGAGAAGGGATGGTTCCCGAAGAACCCGAAACTGGAAAAGAAAGGATACTATAGGGACGAAGTGAAGTGTGAAGAGTGAAGAATTCAAGTGTATAGGAAGAAAAATTCAACGAAATGAAGACAGAACTCATTCTGGTCGGAAAGACCGTAAACAAGCATTTCATTGCGGGCATCAAGGATTATGCCGAGCGCATCACCCACTACATGCCGTTCAATATAACCACGATTCCTGAGCTCAAGAATACCAAGAGCCTCAGCGAACAGCAGCAGAAGGAACGGGGGGGAGAACTGATTCTGAAACTCCTCCAGCCTTCAGATACCGTGGTTCTGATGGATGAACATGGACAGGAATTCCGAAGCATCGAGTTTGCCAAATGGATAGAGCGCAAGCAGGCTACGGCTAGAAGGCTTGTGTTTATCATCGGAGGTCCTTACGGATTCTCGCAAGCAGTATATGACCGCGCCAACGAGAAGATCTCGCTTTCCAAGATGACCTTCTCGCATCAGATGGTACGCCTTATCTTTACCGAGGCACTCTATCGCGCATGTACTATTATAAAAGGTGAGCCTTATCATCACGAGTAAAAGAGGATTACTAATCATAAAGTTCAAAGCTCAAAGTTCAAAGTTCAATGTCAAAAGAGAAATATATAGAGATTAAAGGGGCGAGAGCCAACAACCTGAAGAATATCGACGTGAAGATACCGCAGGGCAAGTTTGTTGCCATTACGGGGGTCTCCGGGTCGGGAAAGTCTTCTTTGGCTTTTGATACCTTATATGCAGAAGGTCAGCGACGCTATGTGGAGTCGCTGTCTTCGTATGCCCGCCAGTTTCTGGGCAGAATGAGTAAACCGGAATGCGATTTCATCAAGGGATTGCCACCTGCCATCGCCATCGAACAGAAGGTGATTTCACGCAATCCCCGTTCTACCGTGGGAACGAATACGGAGATTTACGAATATCTCCGACTGCTCTATGCCCGCATCGGCAAGACCTATTCGCCTATCAGCGGACAGGAAGTGAAGCGCCATACCACAGAGGATGTCTTAGCCTGTACCCGTCAGTATTCGAAGGGTACCAAGTATGTCATCCTTGCACCTATCCATGTCATCGAAGGCAGAAGCCTCAGCAAGCAGCTGGAGATGTACATGCAGGAAGGCTATGCCCGCATCATGGAGAAGAATGAGTTTATACGCATCGAAGACTTCCTGGAATCTGCAGACAAGGAACTGCTGGAAGCCAGCGGAGATGACCTCAAGAAAATCATAGAACAACAGGGGAAAGAGATTTATCTCGTCATCGACCGTGCGTCGGTAAGTGATGAGAAGGACGACATCAGCCGTCTCTTCGATTCTGCCGAGACAGCCTTCTATGAAGGAGACGGTGCCTGCCGAATTGTCTTCCTGCCTAGCAATATCAGCTACGATTTCTCTACCCGTTTCGAGGCAGACGGCATCACCTTTGAAGAACCGACAGACAACATGTTTGCCTTCAACTCTCCACTGGGCGCCTGCCCTACCTGCGAGGGATTCGGAAGCGTGATAGGCATCGATGAGAAACTCGTGATTCCCAACACCTCGCTCAGTCTTTACGATGGCTGCGTGGTTTGCTGGCGTGGAGAGAAGATGGGCATGTGGCTCAAAGAGTTTATCCGCCGTGCAGAACCATTCCACTTCCCTATCTTCAAGCCATACTATGAGTTGACCCAGAAGGAGAAAGACTGGCTCTGGCATGGTCTGCCTACAGAGAAAGACCGGGATCCGCACGACCGTGTGAGCATCGATGAATTCTTCAGAATGGTGAAGGAGAACCAGTACAAGATACAATACCGTGTGATGCTGAGCCGATTCCGCGGAAAGACCATCTGTCCGGACTGCCACGGAACCCGACTCAAGAAGGAAGCCAACTATGTAAAAATAGGTGGCAAGAGCATTACGGAACTGGTAGACATGTCGGTTACCAATCTGAGTGCATGGTTCAAGAAGCTGGAGTTGACCGATCACGAGAAAGAGATCAGCAAGCGACTACTCACAGAGATAACCCATCGTCTGCAATTCCTTCTGGATGTGGGACTTGGGTATCTTACACTCAACCGTCTCTCCAACAGTCTTTCTGGCGGTGAGAGCCAGCGCATCAACCTGACCACCAATCTCGGTTCATCGCTTGTAGGCAGTGTCTACATCCTCGATGAGCCAAGTATCGGTCTGCACAGCCGTGATACCGACCGCCTCATCAAGGTTTTGAGAGAACTGCAGGAACTGGGCAATACGGTAGTGGTAGTAGAGCACGATGAAGAAATCATGCGAGCTGCCGACTATTTGATAGATATCGGTCCGGATGCAGGACGCCTTGGCGGAAGAATGGTCTATTCCGGACCTGCATCAGAATATTCCGTAACCGACCAGAAAGAACAGGAAAAGCTTCTGGCGAAATATCCGGAGAGTTATACCATCAAATATCTCACCCATGCCGAGAAGATAGAACGTCCAACCAGTCATCGTGCCTGGAACATGGCGTTGGAAATCAAGGGAGCACGCATGAACAACCTGCGTGGCATCGACGTAAAGATTCCGCTCAACGTGTTCACCGTAGTAACCGGAGTATCCGGTTCAGGAAAGAGTTCACTCATCAAGGGCATCCTCTACCCTGCCATGCGCCGCAAGCTGGATCTGGTAGCCGATGCACCAGGCGAATATACCTCGATAGAAGGCGACCTGAATGCCATCAACCACGTAGAATTCGTAGACCAGAACCCTATCGGCAAGAGTACGCGAAGCAATCCTGCCACCTACCTGAAGGCATACGATGCCATCCGTACGCTCTTTGCCAACCAGCCACTTGCCAAGCAGATGGGTTTCACCGCACAATACTTCTCCTTCAATACTGAGGGAGGACGATGCGAGGAATGTAAGGGAGCGGGCTATGTAACCATCGAAATGCAGTTTATGGCTGACCTTACCCTGACCTGCGAAGCCTGCAAGGGCAAACGGTTCAAGCACGACATCCTGGAAGTGAGATACGGAGGAAAGGACGTGAACGACGTACTCAACATGACCGTAAACGAGGCTATCGAGTTCTTCAGCAACGAGAAGCTGCAGCACAATGAAGAAGACTTTGCAACCTGCCGCATCATCGTGAGCCGCCTGAAGCCATTACAGGAAGTAGGACTCGGCTATATCAAGTTGGGACAGAACTCCAGTACCCTCTCCGGTGGTGAAAACCAGCGTGTAAAGCTGGCATATTTCATCGGCAAGGAAGAACAGTCGCCAACGCTTTTCATCTTCGATGAGCCAACCACGGGACTTCACTTCCACGACATCAAGCGACTGCTCCATGCCTTTGATGCCCTGATAGAAAGAGGACATTCGCTGGTAGTCATCGAGCACAACCTCGATGTCATCAAGTGTGCCGACTACATCATCGACCTGGGACCGGAAGGCGGAGATAAGGGCGGCAGTCTGGTTGTGGCAGGAACACCGGAAGAAGTGGTGGCCTGCCCAGAGAGTCTGACTGGCAAATTCCTGCAGAAATATCTATAGGTAATGAAGCAAAAGACAGGCAAGCGAAGTAACTATTAATATAAATAATGTAAAAAATTAACGTTATACTAAACTTTATGTGTACTTTTGCATCGAATTATATAAAAAAGAAAAGAAATAATAATAAAATAAGAAAGGAAATGAAAATGAAAAGAATCATATTGGCATTGACTATGCTTGTAGCTATCACAGCCACAGCCTCTGCCCAAGCAGAGATAAAGTTTGAAAAGCTCGTTCATAACTTCGGAACCTTCGAAGAGAGCAACCCTGTGCAGAAAGCAACATTTACTTTCACCAACGTGGGCGACAAGCCTCTTATCATCAACCAGGCTATTGCTAGTTGTGGATGTACAGTACCTTCATATACCAAGAAGCCTATTGCTCCAGGTCAGAAGGGACAGATCAGTGTGACTTATAATGGCAAGGGCATGTTCCCTGGACATTTCAAAAAGAGCATCACTGTTCGTACCAATGGCAATGTAGAAATGTCACGCATCTATATCGAAGGCGTGATGTCTGAAAAGAAATAATCATGATATTCTATTTTTCAGGAACAGGAAATACAAAGTGGGCGGCTTCCAAACTGGCGGCTGCCACACATGACAGCTTGATATCCATCGCTCCTTATATGAGAGCCGATGATACCAAGCATGATATGGCCGAGCCGTTTACCCTCCAGGAGGATGAACGGCTTGGTTTCGTTTTTCCGGTACATGGCTGGAGAGTACCGAGACTGGTGAGAGAGTTTATCGCAAACCTCAAGATTCAGAGAGCTGAAAACACAGAAGATGGAAAGAAAGAAGAGACAAGACGTCCTTTCGTCTACTGCGTATGCACTGCTGGTGACAGCATCGGACTCACCATCGAGAACCTCAATGAGGTCATCTCATCCAATCCTTCTCTTGCAGCTCTGGGCATTACAGCCGTAGATTCGTCCTACTCCCTGATTATGCCGGAATCATACGTGGGACTTCCTTTTATGGATGTAGATCCAAAGGAGCGTGAAATCCGGAAGAAGGAAGAGGCTGCACAGGAACTGGCGGTGGTATGCGAGGAAATATTCAATCGCAAGCAGGGCGTAAACAGGCTCGTAAAAGGTTCTATTCCCTGGTTCTTCACAAAGGTAGTAGGAGGATTCTTTGAGAAAATGCTCATCACCGACAAGCGGTTTCATGTTGAGAAAGACCGCTGCGTGAAGTGTGGCATCTGTGCCAACGTCTGTCCGGTAGGTGATATCAAGGGCGGTCATGGCGCTTACCCGGAATGGCTGCATCACAAGGATTGCCTCACCTGCTTCACATGCTACCACCATTGTCCGCATCATGCCATTGAGTTTGGAAAACAAACCAGGAAGAAGGGACAGTATTTCTTTAAGTAGAGAACTGTATTCCATGATAGAACGGAGAGTATTTCATTTAATAATAACCCATCCTAAACAGCTTAACTATATGAAGAAAATCTTACTAAGCCTGGCATTTTCATGGATGGCAGCAAGTTCTTTGTTTGCTGCCAAAGCAAAGCCTGGCGTATGTCGACTGATGATGACTGACGGAAGCTACGTTTCTGCTACCCTCAAGGGAGATGAAAACTTCCATTACTATACCCTCCTGGACGGTACTCCCTTACAGAAGATGACCAACGGGACATACGAGATATCATCAACCCAGGCATTGCAAGCTAGATTACAGGCTAGCATGGCACGCAAAACGAGAGCCTGCAGTATCGGAAACCAGCAGTATTTTCCACATCTCGGAACTCCAAAAGCACTGGTTATCCTGGTAGAATTTCAAGACGTTAAATTCAAGAGCACCTCGCCGGCAGCCACCTTCAACCATTATCTCAACGCAGAAGTGGGAGAAGCAGCACCAGTTGCCGATGCCAAGGTTTTCTCGACAAAGGAAGAAACAACCAACTACGGTTCGGTAAGAGAATACTTCAAGCACTGCAGCCTGGGCAAGTTTGTTCCACAATTTGATGTGGTGGGACCGGTTACACTCAGTCAGAACTCTGCCTATTATGGAAAGAACAGAAGCGAAGACGACATTGACATTCATTGCGACCAGATGCTGGGTGAAGCCTGCAGCTTGGTTGACGATCAGGTGGATTTCTCCCAATACGATGCAGATGGCGATGGCTGTGTAGACCTGGTTTACGTCATCTATGCCGGTTATTCGGAAAGTATCAGCGGCAATTCAGATGACTGCCTCTGGCCAAAATCAGGAGCTACCCTATTCTACCGATACGACCAGAATGGAAATCTGGCAGGCAACCTGGAGTGTGACGGAATGAGTTTCTCCCGCTATGGCATCAACAACGAACTGAACGGTACCCCGAAGGATACCCAAGACGGCAAGTATCTGCTGAATGGCATCGGCCTCTTCTGTCATGAATTCTCACATACCATGGGCCTGCCGGATCATTATCCGGTATCCGGCTCATCAACCTATGCAGACAATCAGAGTCCGGAATACTGGGACCTGATGGATGCAGGAGAATATACCCAAGACGGCTATCGCCCTACTCCATATACTCCATGGGAAAAGATGATGATGGGTTGGATAGATCCTATCACTCTATCTTCAACCCAGGCAGAACAGCTGACGCTGGAACCATACGATATGGCATCGAAAGCCTATAAGATTATGGCAGATGTTGACGACAGCAACTTTTTCATCAACGAGAACTACTCTGCCGGCACCATCAGCGAGGCAACCAGACAGAACCTCAAGAAGAGAGCACAGGGAGAATTCCTGCTGCTGCAGAATATCAGAAACGAAGGCTGGTATAAGAGCCTGCCGGGATATGGATTGCTGGTTTGGCGCATAGATTATGCTGACAAGGATTACGTATCACTCTACGATTATCCCAACGATATCAAGGGAATATCCAGAGTGATGGTAGTACCGGCAGACGGTCTCGTCATCAACCAGATGAACTGTGGAGACAACAACACATATACCTGGAGCGATTATGACACCAGCAACCAAAACGACCCATTCCCAGCTTATGGAATCGGTAAGGATGGCAGCGATGTGAACAGTCTGACCGAGGTGAAATTCAACTGGAGTACCCTTACCTCCCGTCCTCTCTACAACATCAAGAAGGATGAAGCTACGGGTATGGTTACCTTTGATTACCTCAAGGACTTCGCTTCTACAGGCATCAGCAAGACAATCATCAACATTACCGACAAGCGACCTACAGAATACTACGATATGGAAGGCCGTAAGGTGAAGAATCCTATCAAGGGACATCTCTATATCACCAACAAGGGATATAAGATGATATTCTAGAGAAAACAGAAATATACATATAAAATAAGGAGGATGTGACTTTTCATCATCACATCCTCCTTTTTTCATATTAGAGATATTCTTAAGTCTGATAAACTCAAAGACACTATAATCAATAGATTCTAGGGCCAAAGATGGTAGTACCCACACGCACCATATTACTACCGTGCTTTACGGCAATCCGGTAATCGTGACTCATACCCCAACTTCTTTCACAGAAAGCATCATCATCGGCAAAATACTTCTCCTTCACTTCCTTGAAGAAAGCATAGGCAGCATCAAACTCCTGAGCTATCTGCTGCTCATCATCCGTATTGGATGCCATCATCATGATACCGCAAATCTGCACATGCTCCATCGTTCTCCATTCGCCCGCCTCCAGGAGTTCACGGCAATCATCAAACGAGAAGCCCGACTTGGTTTCTTCCTCTGCAATATGCAATTCCAGAAGAACCTTCACCACACGGTCGTGCTTGGCAGCCTGCTTGTTGATTTCCTTCAGGAGTTTCAGGCTATCCACCGATTCTATCATAGAGATATACGGAGCGATATACTTCACCTTATTGGTCTGAAGATGACCGATGAAATGCCACTCGATATCCTTAGGCAAGGACTCTACCTTCCTGGCAAGTTCCTGTTCATGGCTTTCACCAAAGATACGTTGCCCCTCAGCGTATGCAGCTTCAATATATTCGTTGGGATGAAACTTACTGATGGCTACAAGATTGACTCCCGCAGGCAAGTTGCCCAACACTTCCCGAAGATTTCCTTTTACATCATACATAGTTCAATTAATAATTAAGAATTTATAATTAATAATGATTCCTTAGCCATTTGCTTTTGCTGGAAGTATGACATAAGGTATACCTAATTACTCAGCTGGTGTTCTGCATTGCCTTGCTCGTACTCAGGCACATCGTTCTTCTCCTCCTTATTAGGAGCCTGATGCTCGAATACATCCATCAGGTTGGTCTCGTTAAGGCCAATTGTGTCATAGTCGATCATGGTCTTACCCATTTCCTCGTCAACATAACGGAGTGCACGGGCCAGAGACTTAGCCTGAACGAGATAGTTTACAGTAGAACGCTTCTCCTTCTCAGTCTTCTCGTCAATGGTGATAAACTGCAATTTAGCCTTATACCACTTGTCATCATCATCTACATCGCTGAAGAAAACCTCATGGTAGGCAGCCTTTGCAATACCGCTAACCTGAAATTCTCCGCTGACATAAACAGACATTTCATCGGTGATAGCGCTCTCAGCCTCTGTAAAGCTCAAGGCATCTACGAGATAATTCTCTGTAACCACCTTCTCAGAACCATCCTCCATTGTTTTCTGATATCTCACTTTGGTTGAAAACCAAGTAACATTTGATCTACTTCTCATTTTTTACCTTTTTTATTTTAAATATTTAGTTTTATAATCATTTATTTGAGGATAGGACGAACAAGCCGCTCTACCCAGTTTTGTAATTCTAAATCACTGTTTGGAGATGCAAAGTTATAAAAAAGAATGCAGAAAAGCAACAGAAACACAAGATTTTTATTAAAATATAAAATTAAATTAAAATCTTTTCCGTATTTTCAGCTAATTTTCTTAACTTTGCACGCGATTAGCGAGAAGTGGGCTCTTTTTAATGGCCGTAAATTATCTTCTCGACTTGGATAATTAATAGAAAGAAAGAAAAAGATGCCAGAAATATCTGTACGCGGTCTTGAGATGCCAGAGTCACCAATCAGAAAGTTGGCTCCTTTGGCTGCCGCAGCAAAGAAACGTGGAGTAAAGGTATATCACCTCAACATCGGTCAGCCAGACCTGCCTACTCCTCAGTGTGGTCTCGATGCCTTGAAGCATATTGACCGCACCATCCTGGAGTATTCTCCAAGCCAGGGCTATCTCAGTTATCGTGAGAAGCTAGTAGACTATTACAAGAAATTCAATATCAACGTAACTGCCGATGATATCATTATCACATCGGGAGGTTCCGAGGCTGTACTCTTCTCTTTTATGAGTTGCTTGAACCCAGGAGATGAGATTATTGTACCAGAACCTGCTTACGCCAACTATATGGCTTTCGCCATTTCTGCAGGTGCCAAGATCCGTACCATCGCTACCACCATCGAGGAAGGTTTCTCATTGCCTAAGGTAGAGAAGTTTGAGGAGCTGATCAATGAGCGCACACGTGCCATCCTGATCTGCAACCCTAACAACCCAACAGGTTATCTCTATACTCGCCGTGAGATGAACCAGATTCGTGACTTGGTGAAGAAGTACGATCTCTATCTCTTCTCTGATGAGGTTTACCGTGAGTATATCTATACGGGTAGCCCTTATATCAGTGCGATGCACCTGGAAGGTATTGAACAGAACACAGTGCTTATCGACTCTGTATCCAAGCGATACAGCGAGTGTGGTATCCGTGTGGGTGCCCTGATTACCAAGAATGCAGAAATCCGCAAGGCTGTGATGAAGTTCTGTCAGGCTCGTCTTTCTCCTCCACTGATTGGTCAGATAGTAGCCGAGGCTTCTCTCGATGCACCTGAAGAGTACTACCGTGACGTATATGATGAGTACGTAGAGCGCCGTAAATGCCTGATTGACGGACTCAACCGTATTCCTGGCGTATACTCTCCTATTCCTATGGGTGCCTTCTATACCGTAGCCAAATTGCCTATCGATGATTCGGATAAGTTCTGCCGCTGGTGCCTGGAAGAATTCGAATATGAGGGCGAAACCGTGATGATGGCTCCAGCTTCTGGTTTCTATACCACTCCAGGGGCAGGTCGTAATCAGGTACGTATGGCTTACGTTTTGAAGAAGGATGACCTGAACCGTGCATTGACAGTTCTTGGCAAGGCACTGGAAGCCTATCCGGGAAGAGTGGAGGATGAAGGACTGTAAGGAAGTGAAGAACGAAGAGTGAAGAGTGAAGAATTCAATAGTCTAAGCTAATCATAAAGTTCAATGTTCAAACTTCAAAGTTCAAAGTTCAATGTTCAAACTTCAATGTAAATATGAATTTTCCTCTATTTATAGCAAAGAGATTATATAGCGATCAGGGCGACAAACGTAAAGTTTCTCGCCCTGCTATTCATATAGCCACTGCGGGTGTTGCCATCGGTCTCGCTATCATGATTATGTCAGTATGCGTAGTACTGGGATTCAAACATACCATCCGCGACAAGGTGATAGGATTCGGAAGCCATATACAGGTAGCCGACTTCCTGACCCTGCAACAGCAGAACCAATACCCGGTGGTGATGAACGACTCGATGGTAAACGTCCTGAAGAAGATACCAGGCGTCAAGCATGTGCAGCGATTCGCCATGAAGGAAGGCATTCTCAAGACTGACAATGACTTCCTGGGAGTTGTTCTCAAAGGTGTAGGACCAGATTTTGATTCAACCTTTATCCATCAGAACATGGTTGAAGGAAGCATTCCCAAGTTTGACGACAAAGCTAGCCATAACCAGATTCTCATATCCAAGTTGATGGCAGACAAGCTGAAATTGAAGAACGGAGAGCGAATCTTCGCCTATTTCATCGATGACAACGGAGTAAGAATGCGTAGATTCACCATCAAGGGAATCTACGAGACCAATCTGAAGAAGTACGACGAGATTATAGCTTATACAGATCTCTATACAGCCGTGAAGCTGAATGGCTGGGAAGATGACCAAGCCAGCGGAGCGGAGCTCACCGTCAATGACTTCGGGAAGCTCAACGAAACGGAAGACTATATTATAAATAAGGTGAACCGTACCGTAGACCATTATGGAGAGACCTACAGCAGTGCAACCATCAAGGATTTGAACCCGAACATCTTCCAGTGGCTCAGCCTGATGGACATGAATGTATGGATTATTCTCGGCTTGATGATAATAGTAGCCGGCGTAACGATGATAAGCGGTCTGCTCATCATCATCCTGGAGCGCACTTCAATGATTGGAGTGATGAAGGCATTGGGAGCCCGCAACAATATCATTCGCCACACCTTCCTCTGGTTTGCCGTATTCATCATCGGCAAGGGAATGATATTGGGAAACATCATCGGTCTGGGACTGTTAGCCATTCAGAATCTGACAGGCATCGTGAAGCTTGATGCGCAGACTTACTACGTAAGTAACGTCCCAATAGAGTTTAACTGGCTCTTCATTCTGGCATTGAATGTAGCCACCCTGCTCATCAGCGTATTCATGCTTGTAGCACCAAGTTATCTCATCTCTCACATCCATCCAGCTAAGTCGATGAGATATGAATAAATCTCTTTATCCCATTATTGCTGTCCATTTATAGCAATAATGGGATAAAAACTTTACTATTTTACCTAGTTTTTGCATTATTTTGCCCCTAGCACGAAAATAATGCACATTTTTTTTTTGCAATGTGCAGTATTTTCTGTATCTTTGCACAAAATTTTGTAAATTGTGCAATGGATTCAATACCAAGTTTTAACTCGTATATTGAGAGAAGCATCATCAAGAACTGGAACCTGGATGCGCTCACCGATTATAAGGGAGCCACACTCCAGTATCATGATGTTGCAAGAAAGATAGAAAAACTTCACATCCTGTTCGAGAACAGCGATGTCAAGAAGGGTGACAAGATAGCCGTGTGCGGAAGAAATAGTAGTCAGTGGGCAGTAGCCTTTCTGGCCATTATCACATACGGAGCCATCGTCGTACCTATACAGAACGAATTCAAGCCTGAGCAGATTCACAATATCGTGAATCACAGCGAGAGCAAACTTCTGTTCGTAGGCGATGTGGTAGCTACAGAGATAACTCCTGAAGAGATGCCCTCTCTGGAAGGAATTATCCACCTACCTGACAATTCACTCGTCATATCTCGCTCTGAAAAACTAACCTATGCCCGTGAACACCTCAACGAGATGTTTGGTCACAAGTATCCGAAATACTTCAGAGCAGAACATGTAAAATATCACGTAGACGCCCCGGAGGAGTTGGCGATGATTAATTACACCAGTGGAACAACAGGTTTCTCTAAGGGCGTGATGCTGCCATATAGAGCGCTTTGGGGTAATCTTGATTATCTCATCGACTCGGTAAGTCCTAAGATGGGAAAGAATTGCAACATTCTCTCTACCCTGCCGATGGCGCACATGTACGGACTGATGACAGAGTTCCTCTACAATATCGTAGAAGGTAACCACATCTTCTTCCTCACCCGTCTCCCGAGTCCTACGCTCATCTCAGAGGCGCTGGCAGAAATCAAGCCCGACATTCTCTTCGCTGTACCGCTCGTGGTGGATAAGATCGTTAGAAAGGAAGTGTTCCCACATATCCAGACCAACCGCGCAAAGCTTCTGATGAACATGCCTGTCATCAACAAGCGCATCAAGGAGAAGGTTCGCGAGTTCGTGCTGCGTAAATTTGGTGAGCGCCCATACGAGGTAGTTGTCGGTGGAGCACCACTCAATAAGGAGATAGAGAACTTCTTTGTCAGCATCGGATTCCCTATAGCTATGGGATACGGTACCACAGAGACTGCACCGCTCATCACCTTCGCCCATCAGGACAACTACGCGGCAGGAAGCTGCGGTGTTGCCGTGAAGCACATGGAGGTAAAGGTATTGAGCGATGACCCTGAGAATGTAGCAGGAGAACTGGTTTGCCGCGGCATCAACGTGATGAAGGGGTATTACAAGAATCAGGAGGCTACAGATGCTGTACTCGACGAAGACGGATGGTTTCATACTGGCGATTTGGCTACCATGAGTGCCGACGGACATTTCTTCGTAAGAGGACGCAGCAAGAACATGCTTCTCGGTCCTAACGGTCAGAATATCTATCCGGAAGAAATAGAGGACAAACTCAATTCCCTGGCAATGGTAAACGAGAGCATCGTACTGCAAAGCAATGACAAGCTCGTAGCGCTGGTTCACCCGGACATGGAGGAAGTAAGCAATCTCGGATTCACAGACGAAGACCTTGCCAACATCATGGAAGAGAACCGAAAGGAACTGAACCAGCAGATGCCAAGCTTCGCTCATATCTCACGCATCCAGTTGCACGATACTGAATTCGAGAAGACTGCCAAGAAGTCTATTAAAAGATATTTGTATCAAGACGTAATATAACAGACAATTGTATCAAAACACAATAAATATGGAGATACCAAGCTTTAACGCACTAATAGAGAAGAGTATCATAGACCATTGGGATATGGATGCTCTTACCGACTACAAGGGAGCCACCTTGCAGTACCATGATGTAGCACGTAAAATAGAGAAACTACACATCATGTTCGAGAATTCAGGCGTGGTAAAGGGTGACAAGATTGCTCTTTGCGGTCGCAATAGCGCCAACTGGGCTGTAGCTTTCCTTGCTACCCTCACCTATGGCGCCATCGCTGTGCCTATTCTGCATGAGTTTATGGCAGATCAGATACATAACATCGTGAATCACAGCGATGCCAAGTTGCTCTTCGTTGGCGATGTAGTAGCTACCCAGGTAGATGCTACTAAGATGCCGGGACTCGAAGGCATCATCTACATACCGGATTACTCACTTGTTGTATCTCGTACAGATAAGCTGACTTACGCTCGTGAGCACCTCAATGAGATGTTTGGTATCAAGTATCCTAAGTACTTCCGCAAAAATCACATCAGCTATTACAAGGAAGAGAATCCTGAAGAGCTGGCTATGATTAACTATACCAGTGGAACCACAGGTTTCTCCAAGGGTGTGATGATACCATACCGTGCACTTTGGGGCAATGCCGACTTTGCCGAGAATGTATTGGGCAAGAAAATCAAGCCGGGAGATTCTATCATCAGTATCCTGCCGATGGCCCACATGTATGGCATGGCATTCGAATTCATCTTCGAATTCATCAAGGGTTGCCACATCTTCTATCTCACCCGCATCCCTAGCCCAGCCATCATCGCTGAGGCTTTCGGACGCATCAAGCCAGCCGTCATCATTGCAGTACCATTGGTTATCGAGAAGATTATCCGCAAGAAAGTATTCCCTAAGATACAGAACAACCGCATGCGCATGCTCCTCCACATGCCTGTCATCAGCAAGAAGGTGAAGGAGAAGATCTGCGACCAGGTAAGCAATGCCTTCGGTGGAAACTTCTATGAGGTGATTATCGGTGGTGCAGCCTTCAATCAGGAAGTAGAAAGCTTCCTCCATAGCGTAGGCTTCAGATATACTGTAGGATATGGAGCTACCGAGTGTGCGCCTATCATCTGCTACGAGGATTACAAGCATTTCGTACCGGGTTCCTGCGGCAAGGCAGCTCTCCACATGATGGTTCGCATCGACAGTCCAGACCCAGAGAATGTACCAGGAGAGATTCTGGCTAAGGGTCCTAACGTGATGTTGGGCTATTACAAGAACGAGGAAGCAACCAAGCAGACCATCGATGAGAACGGATGGTATCATACTGGCGACCTCGGCACCATGGATGGTGACGGCAACGTATTCATCAAGGGACGCAGCAAGAACATGCTTCTCGGAGCAAGCGGTCAGAATATCTATCCGGAGGAAATTGAAGACAAGCTCAATTCCCTGGCTCTTGTGGCTGAAAGCGTAGTGGTACAGAAGGGTGATAAGCTCATCGCACTGGTTCACCCGGATTATGACGAGGCTCAGACTCTCAACCTCGGCAACAAAGAACTTGCCGACATCATGGAGCAGAACCGTCAGGAACTCAATTCCATGATACCAGCATACAGCAAAGTATCAGAAATCAGAATCCACGAAGAGGAATTTGAAAAGACTCCTAAGAAGAGTATCAAGCGATTCCTGTATACCATCAATGATTAAACGAATCTCGTCAAGATATAAAAAAAGTGAGCTATCTTCGGAAGAAGAAGCTCACTTTTTTGTTTTATGTAAATGTTGATGATATCCAATCAACGCCTGAGAGATTTACTCCTGCTCAGCACGATCATCTACATTGTCACCCTCTGTAGGAGAAAGGGTAGCCTTGAAGTCGGTAATACCGTACTTAGCCATGATGTTGTACCACTGGAGCAACTTTTTGATGTCGCTGTCACGTACACGGTCACGGTCGTAGCTAGGAAGAACCTCAGCGAAATAGCTGTGCAACTCCTCTGCAGAAGCCTTCTTGTAGTTGAAAGAGCTAACCTTACCCTCTTCCTTCTTGCTTACGCTGTCGAGAACTTCCCACAATGGCACCTCATCAGCATCTGTATACATAGCGATGTCGCCAAGGCTTGTTACGCGATCAGTAGCGAAAGCAGGCATACGCTTATGTGACTCGTCGAGCATTTCAACGATTAAGTTTCTATTACCTCTAGATACCAGTTTGTAAAGGCCTGGCTTACCTGCAATTGAAAGAATTGTTTCCATTGTTTTTAAAAAAATCTATTATAGTTTATCCTTTATATTTATTTCTCTATATCTCTAAGCCAACCGCTTGAGCAACTGCATGACCTGCTCTTCCACATCCCTGATTCCATCATTCACGATTTCGAAATCGGCACGGGCAGCAAGTTCTTCCTGCGGCATCACGGCATCTATCCATTCCTGCGCTTTCTGCTCCGAAATATGATCCCGCAGCATGATACGCTTCAGGCGTACTGGAACAGGAGCTGTAACACAGACCACGAAGTCGAAATGAGTACGGCGGTCGAAACCACTGTCAAAGAGAATAGCACTCTCCAACCATTGGTAATCGCTCTGCTCAAAATCTCTTGCCACAGCAGGATGCACAACATCATTGACAGCTTGCTTGTTTGCCTCACTAGCCAGGAGAAACTGGGCAAGCACTGGTTTCTGCAAGATTCCCTCTGCACTATATACCTCCTCGCCCACCAGCTGCTTCAAGCTTTCCTGCAAGTCGGCATCATAGCGCATCAACCGTTTGGCTTCAGCATCACAGTCATATACCTTGATGCCCTGTTTTTCCAAAATTCGGCATACATAGCTTTTTCCGCTACCGATGCCCCCCGTTATAGCTATCTTCATCACAATGAATTATAAATTATTAATTGTAAATTAAAAATTATTAATTATCATTGCTGTTCCAACAGATAATCTACAGTTTCGTTTTCCAGATGCGCCTTGCTGACAGAACGAGGCACACTCCTCAGCTGCAAAGTACACTTGTCAGACGGATTGTTAGCCAACTCATTGTAATCCACTACCACCTTGAACTGTTCAGGAGTAATGGTACGGAAGAGACTGGCTCCCACGGTGAATTTCACCGCAACCCTTGCCGGGAATGTACGAAGCACCATATTATCAGGCATATTGATTGCCTTTACCGGAACTTCAACAGATTCCTCTGTCAAGATATCCGGGTAAACGGAAAGTCTCACCTGCTTAGGCACGATTTTCACACCCCGAATCTGCTTGATCTTCACGTCCTGCTGAATCGTATCCTGCAGGTTGCGCTGATTGAACGGAACGATTTCTACCGATTCCAGCTGATCGAGCTGTCGCTTGTTGGCATAGACCGTAACCATAGTCGGGAAAAACTCAGTATGAGCCAGATAATAACGCCTGCTGGTAGTAATCCTACCCTTGAAGACCACCGGCACCTTCTTGGAAGAGCCATAGGTGAAGTAGAAATCAAACTTTCCTGGTTTGACAGAGAGCAACTTGCTGGAGCCATACAACTGCGCCTGCACCTGTTTCTGCACATCAGCCAGTGGTATTACTCCTGCGCCAGCATCATCATCAGCATAAGTTGAGAATTTGAAAGAGATAGGGCGGAATTTCCTTCCATAGGCATAAGTAGCCAGCGTAAATCCCTTGTCTCTCACCGTAATCTTAACCGTATCAGGCAATTCACCAGTAATGATCGCATTACGTGGCATGCCAACCAGCTGTACGGGAATAGCAAATTCCCTCTCCAGCGTTTCGTTGAGCGACATCATCAACCAGAAGCCGCCACTGAGCGCCAGAAAGAACAAAAAAATCAGAAACTCCTTATTCATACCACTGAACAGGAAGTTTCTGACAGCATGCAATATGTTCTTGATACTATGCATTAGGAGTCTGACTTGTAGCATCAGCAAACACGTAGCCCTTAGCCACAGTGATTACCACGCCACGAGCTATCTCAACATCGATAGTGTTAGCCTCTACATTCACGCGCTTTACGGTACCATAGACGCCACCACCAGTAACCACCTTAGAACCCTCCTGAAGAGAATTCTGGAACTTACGGATTTCCTTCTGCTTCTTCTGCTGAGGGCGAATCATGAAAAACCACATGATAACGAAGATAGCTACCATCATAATGAGGAAGGTCATGCTGCTTCCCCCCTGCTGTGCCTGTAATACTAAATTTGTCATAGTCTTATTATGTATTTCTTTATAATTATTGATTCATTTTTATATATCACGCGAATTAGTTCTCGTGATGATCTCTATGCTTAGACTTGCGCTCTGGCAAATCCTTGGCAATGATACCCTGCTCATTCAGGTAACGGGCGATATTGTCAAGCATACCGTTCACATAGCCACCACTGCGAGGAGTACTGTAAACCTTAGCCATTTCCACATACTCATTGATGGTTACTGTAGCAGGAATACCAGGGAAGGTAGTCAACTCAGCGATGGCAATCTGCATGATAACCACATCCATGTAAGCCAGACGTGAGAAGTCCCAGTTGCGTGAAGCAGTACTCATATAGCGCTGATAAGAATCAGCATTGAGGATGGTAGCACGGAAGAGCTTTCTGGCAAATTCTCTATCCTCCATGTCCTTGTACTCAGGAAGGAGTTCCTGCTTGCTCTTGTTAGCCTTGTCAAAGCGCTTGATGGTCTTCAGCACGAAGGTATCTACGATATCCTTGTCATCATTCCAGTACAGGCTCTTCTCCTCGAGGAAAGCATCCATCTCATCATTGTTCTGGATAAACTTCTTATATGCACGACGCCACCACTCACGGTCACGGTCGTAATCATCCATATCAGGGAGTTCTGCATCGAAAGCACCACTGACATAATCGGCATAGAGATCACTAGAAGTAATAGTATTGTACAAGCTACGAACCACCTCAATGTTCTCATCCCAATTAGAATGCTTCACATCAATCCAGTCGAGCAACATCTTATTCTCCTCCAACTGTACAGCAAATTTATTGAACGCCAAACGAGCAGAAGGCTCCTGAAAGCCCTCACGCTGCGCACGAACCACCTCAACATCGTAACGCTTACGGGCTTCCCCTGTAATAGCAACGATGAGCTGCAACATGTAGTTGTACAGATCGTACGACTTGGAGAGACTGAACATCAACTCCTTCTCAGCATTATCCATGTTGTGATTGCTGTTTTGATAGTATGCGTAGGTTAACTGCACAATCTTACGTCTTATCAAATCCCTATTAATCATTCTCTAATGTTTTTAAAAGATTTATTTATATGTTTACCAATTACGAGTGCAAATATACATATTTTATATAATATGAGCAAGAAAACGAGGAATATTTTCTACTTTTTTAAGGATAAAGGCATTATTTTTGATATTTTCTTCCAAAATATTTGCATATTCCAAATAAAATGAGTAATTTTGCAGCCGCTTTGCGGAAAAGATTCGCAGACACGCTTTTTCAAAGCTAATCCGTGTGATGGCGAGTTAAGGCACATTATTAAATTTTTAACAACTTAATTTAGAGTAACACAAATGAAAGAGATTAATGTAACAGGTCAGAAGCGTACAGACCTTGGTAAGAAAGCTTCTAAGTCATTGCGTAAGGAAGGTTTCATCCCATGTAACCTTTATGGTGAGAAGAAGGATGCTAACGGTGCTCCTGAGGCTATGTCATTCGCAGTTCCATTCACAGAGTTGCGTAAGATTATCTACACTCCTCATGTATATGTAATCAACCTCATCATCGACGGTGAGAGCCACACAGCTATCATGAAGGAGATTCAGTTCCACCCAACAACAGACGCTCCTTTGCACGTTGACTTCTACGAGGTGAACGATCAGAAGCCTATCACTATCGGTATCCCAGTTAAGTTGGTAGGTCTTGCACAGGGTGTACGTGATGGTGGTCGTATGAACCTCTCTATCCGTAAGATCGACGTTACTGCTCCATACCAGCAGATTCCTGAGCACCTCGATGTAGACGTTACTGAGTTGAAGATCGGTAAGAGCATCAAGGTTGGCGACCTTTCATTCGAGGGTCTCGAGTTGGCTACAAGCAAGGCAGTCGTAGTTTGCTCTATCAAGATGACACGTAACGCTCAGCTCGCTGCACAGGCTGCAACTGAAGAGGAGGCTTAATTGATAAGTCATCGAGATTTTACGAACCTGAGTAAAGCATTATCAAACATTGGATAAATATTTGATTTGTGGGCTTGGTAACCCTGGCGATGAATACGCAGGAACCAGGCACAACACAGGATTTATGGTATTGGACGCTTTTGCTAAAGCGTCCAATATTCATTTTGAGGATAAGCGATATGGATTCGTCGCTGAAACCACACTCAAGGGCAGAAAGATCATTCTCCTGAAACCTACCACCTTCATGAACCTCAGCGGTAATGCGGTGAGATATTGGCTGAATCAGGAAAAGATTGATCAGAGCAGACTTCTGGTAATCAGTGATGAGCTTGCCCTACCCCTCGGTGCTTTCCGTCTGAAAGCCAGTGGCAGCAATGGCGGGCACAACGGTTTGGGACATATCCAGCAACTTATCGGACAAAACTATGCTCGCCTGCGCATGGGTATCGGCAACGATTATCCGCGCGGTGGACAGATAGACTGGGTACTTGGTAAATACACCGAGGAAGACATGAAGGAACTTCAGCCTGCTATCGACCTGGGCGTAGAGATTATCAAGAGTTTTGTATTGGCTGGTATCGACAATACGATGAACCAGTACAACAAGCTTGGAAAGAAGTAATCATGAAAGAATCAGCAAGAATAGACAAGTGGCTCTGGGCAGCCCGCATTTACAAGACGCGCAGCATTGCAGCAGATGCCTGCAAGAATGGTCGTGTGACGGTGGGAGGCGTAAACAGAAAGCCATCCTTTATCATCAAGCGTGGCGATGTGGTGAGCGTGAAGAAGGCTCCTATCACCTATTCTTTCGAGGTACTCGACTGCATTGAGCAGCGCGTAGGTGCCAAGATGCTGTTTGGCGTTTACAAGAACGTTACCGATCCTAAGCAGTACGAACTTCTGGAAATGAGCCGCATCAGCGGATTCGTAGACCGTGCAAGAGGTACCGGACGCCCTACCAAAAAAGAGCGCCGTGCGCTCGATGCCTTCGTTGATCCAGCCCTGTTCGGATTCGAAGATGAGGATTGGGACGAAGAAGATCAATAATAAAAAAGAGACGCCCTGTAAAGGCAAAAGCATTCCGACATGGAAGCTTTACCTTTACAGGGCGTTTTTTGTGTTTATATTCCAATGCTTATTACATGAGTACATTAGAACGGATACGAGACAACGTTTCCGGCGTCATCTGCAGATAATTAGCAATATAGGTGAGCGGAGCTCTTAATACTACCTGTGGATTCATCTCGCAAAGGCGCTTATACTTGTTTGGCGCTGTCTCAAAGCGCATCAGGTCGGCATGCACCTGCGACTGTATCAAACTCTCTTCCAGAATCTTACGATACAGCATCTGAATATTGACATTACGCATCGCAGCCGCCTCGAGCTTCGCCTTTGGCAAGATGTAAACCAATGTAGGTTCCAATGCTTCCACTTGTAGATGAGAAGGTTCCTCTTTAAAGAGACTTTCAATACACATGAAGATAGAGTGATCCACACCCAGGTGCTCGGTCACCTCCTTGCCATTCTTGATGTAATACTGTCGCACCAAGCCCTTCTCTATATACGAAATACCCGTACATACTTCTCCCTCGGATAAGATTCTCTCGCCCTTGCCATACTTCACCGGCACAAGCAAATCTTCCAGGACATCCAGCTCGTCGTGAGTCATCGTACTATACTTACGTGCAAGCTCTCTGGCTATGTCGCGCTTAGGTACTATTACCTTCATCAAGTCAGCCATAATAAAAAAACCTCCTATATTTAAGTTAATGTTATTTCAATATTAATCGAGTTTCAGCACAGCAAGGAAGGCCTTCTGTGGAACCTCCACATTACCAATCTGCTTCATGCGCTTCTTACCCTTCTTCTGCTTCTCCAGCAGCTTACGCTTACGGCTCACGTCACCACCATAACACTTGGCAGTAACATCCTTGCGCACCTGCTTCACGGTCTCACGTGCCACAATCTTTGCACCGATAGCTGCCTGGATGGCAATATCAAACTGCTGACGTGGAATCAGGTCCTTCAACTTCTCGCACATTCTGCGTCCGAAGCTCACGGCATTGTCACGATGGGTCAAGGTGCTCAGCGCATCCACCGGTTCTCCATTCAGGAGGATATCGAGCTTCACCAGGTCAGAGTGGCGGAATGAATCGATATGATAGTCGAACGAAGCATAACCCTTGGAAATACTCTTCAGCTTATCGTAGAAATCGATGACAATCTCGCCCAATGGCAACATGAAGTGCAACTCCACACGATTGCCGCTCACGTATTCCTGGTTAATCAATTCGCCACGCTTATCGAGACAGAGCTTCATGATCGGACCGATGTAATCGGCAGCAGTGATGATGGTAGCTCGGATGTATGGTTCCTCGATATGGTCAATCATGGTTGGGTCAGGCAATCCGGAAGGATTGTGGACCTCTTTCTCGCCTCCCTGCTTGTCGTATACCATATAGGATACGTTAGGCACGGTGGTGATGACATCCATGTTGAACTCACGGTCCAGACGTTCCTGCACAATCTCCATGTGGAGCAATCCGAGGAATCCACAACGGAAACCGAAGCCCAGGGCTACAGAGCTCTCAGGCGAGAAGGTAAGCGAAGCATCATTGAGCTGCAGTTTCTCCAATGAGGCACGCAGATTCTCGTAATCGCTAGGATCGATAGGATAAACGCCGGCAAAGACCATCGGCTTCACTTCCTGGAAACCGGCAATCGCCTTGTCACAAGGACGGGCGATGTGCGTGATGGTATCACCCACCTTCACCTCAGTGGCATTCTTGATACCGGAGATGATATAACCTACCTCACCGGTACCCAATTCCTTGCGAGGAATCATGTCCATCTTCAGCACACCAATCTCATCAGCATCATATTCCATGCCGGTATTGAAGAACTTCACCTTGTCACCCTTGCGGATCACGCCGTTTTCTATCTTGAAATAAGCGATGATGCCACGGAAGGAGTTGAACACAGAGTCGAAGATGAGCGCCTGCAATGGAGCCTTGTCATCGCCTGTAGGAGCAGGCACACGGTTTACTACCGCCTCCAACACCTCTTCAACGCCCTCACCGGTCTTACCGGAAGCGCGGAGGATATCCTCATGCTTGCAACCAATCAGGTCTACAATTTCGTCTTCCACCTCCTCCGGCATAGCCGAAGGCATATCTATCTTGTTGATGACCGGAATGATTTCCAAGTCATGCTCAATAGCCATATAGAGGTTAGAGATGGTCTGAGCCTGCACGCCCTGTGTGGCATCAACGACCAAGAGCGCTCCCTCGCAGGCAGCGATGGAACGTGAAACCTCATAAGAGAAGTCTACGTGTCCCGGAGTATCAATCAGATTGAGAATGTATGTATCACCATCCTTTGCCTTATACTCCATCTGTATGGCATGGCTCTTAATAGTAATACCACGCTCTCTCTCCAAGTCCATGTCATCAAGCATCTGTCCTTCAGTAATCTTGATGGTCTGAGTCTTCTCTAACAATCGGTCTGCCAAGGTACTTTTACCATGGTCTATATGTGCAATAATGCAGAAATTTCTTATCTTATTTATATTCTCCATATAATTTTTCTCTCTTTAGAGTGCAAAGATAGTTATTTTTTTCGTATCTTTGCACAAAATATCAGAAATTATAGAGATTTTTAGGTAAAATATAGAAAAATCATGAAGAAAAAGTTGATTTACATCGCTGTTTTGGTCTCTTTATTAGCATCTTGCACCGAAAGTCTGGAAGAAAAGGCTGAAAGAGAAGCTAAGGAGTATACGGAGAAAAACTGTCCTACACCTTTCGTGAATGACAGCAGAACAGATAGTGCAACCTTTGATAAGAACACCAGGGTTTACACTTATTATGTCACCTTGCGCAACAAGGCAGACAACAAGCAGGTCATAGATGCCAACAAGGACAAACTGCATAAGCTCCAGAAAGATGCCCTTGACAACAATCCCGGCTTGCAGAAATACAAGGAGAACCATTTCAGCTTCCGTTTCGTTTATCATTCTGCCAAGAATCCGCAGGAAGTATTGCTGGATGACTTGTTCAAGTATTAGATAAGGCACAGATTACTAGCTTTAGATAAGGCACAGATTACAGATAAGGCACGGATTACACGGATTACACGGATTTATGGCGCTAATCAATAGAGCTCATTTATAATTCCGTGTAATCCGTGTAATCCGTGCCTAATATAATATATCCGTGCCTAAAACACTCTTAATATCCCATTTCCTGCAAGGCTGTAGCCAGCTGGTCTGGACAGCTAGTAGGCTTGTTACCACAAGTAATACCCTTCAGTCGGGCGATGACCTCCTTAGCCTTCATGCCCTTAATCAAAGCACAAACGCCCTTGGTATTGCCATCGCAGCCACCGATGAACTGGGCATCCTGCACAGTTCCATCTTCATCAACACTGATGCAAATGTATTTTGAGCAGGTGCCATGAGTCTGATAAGTAACTTTCGTCAACTTATCTTTCTTTTCTTGCTGCAACATAATGCCTATTCTGCGTCAGCAGGAATTTCAGGCTTCATGTTGGTATAAACAGTCTGAACATCGTCAAACTCTTCCAACTTCTCAACCATCTTGTCGATAGTCTCGCGCTCCTCAGGAGTAACATCTTTCAAATCGTTAGGGATGTAAGTGAACTCGGCACCAGTTACCTCGAAGCCCTCAGCCTCCAGATGCTTCTGAATCTCGCCGAAGCTTGTAGGAGCACCGTAGATAGTGATTTCGTTGTTCTCCTCATCCTCATCGAACTCGTCCTCTACGCCGTAGTCAATCAGGTCGAGAATCATCTCGTCCATATCCAGACCATCCTTCTTCTTGAATGTGAACACAGCCTTGTGGTCGAAGAGGAAAGACAAAGAACCTGTTGTACCCAGGTTACCGCTGAACTTGTTGAAGATAGAACGAACGTCAGCCACTGTACGGGTTGTGTTATCTGTCAATGTATCAACGAACACAGCAACTCCGTGAGGGCCATATCCCTCGTATGTTACCTCCTTGTAATCGCTGGTATCCTTGCCACAAGCGTTCTTGATGGCACGAGCGATGTTATCCTTAGGCATGTTCTCACGCTTACAGTTAGCGATGATAGCACGCAATGTTGGGTTGTTCTCTGGCTCTGGACCGCCTGCCTTTACTGCAATAGCAATCTGCTTACCCAACTTAGTAAATGTCTTGGCCATGTGGCCCCATCTTTTCAGCTTTGTAGCTTTACGATATTCAAATGCTCTTCCCATTGGAATAAAATTTTAAATGTTTATCGTTTTTTGTTTATAATATTATCTCAGTTCTGCGTCAATCGCATTCTGCATTATCTCAGTTCTGCATTGAGCTTGCCAGTGAGGTTGGCGATGAGCTTCTTCATGATAGCATCAATCTGCTTGTCGTTCAATGTCTTCTCCTCATCCTGAAGGATGAAGTTCACGGCATAGCTCTTCTTGCCCTCTGGCAGGTTCTTACCCTCATATACGTCGAAGAGTACCACACTCTTCAGGAGCTTCTTCTCAGTCTGACGGGCAATCTGCTCAATCTGTGCAAACTCCACGTTCTTGTCAACGAGCAGTGCAAGGTCGCGGCTCACAGATGGATACTTGCTGATATCTGTGTAAGTAAGGTTCACCTTCTTCACGGTCTTCACCAGGTTATCCCAGTGAACATCAGCATAGAATACATCCTGCTCTATGTCGAATGCCTTCTTCAGCTTGTGGCTCAGAATACCCATCTCTACCAATACCTTGCCGGCACGGGTCTCATAGCTTACGCCCTTTGAGAAGATGTTGTTGTCGCTGTGCTTGATAACCAGGTTGTTCTGTGGCATACCTACACGGCGGAGGATATTCTCTACAACAGCCTTCAGCTCGTAGATGTTGCTCTGCTCATCTGCATGAGCCCAACTGCCCTCTACGCGCTTACCGGTGATCAAGAGTGACATGTGAGCCTCCTGAGAGTAAGCCTTGATAGGACTCTCCTCGCTCCACTTCTCCTTATTATATAAATAGGTATTACCCACCTCGAAGAACTTCAGGTTCTGGCTCTTGTGGTTGATGTTGCGGGCTACGCTCTCCAAACCGCCGAAGAGCATGGTCTGACGCATCACGCCGAGATCAGCACTCAATGGGTTCATCACCTTCACTACGTTCTCCAAAGGATACTTGTTCAGCTCCAGGTCTGTGTAGTAGCTGGTCTTGGTCAGGGAGTTGTTGAGAATCTCCATGAAGCCCTCGCCTACCAACTGCTCTGCCACGAGGTTCTGGCTGTGATAAGCCTTGTCCTCATCACCCTGAACAGTCAAAGAACTCTTCAGCTGGGTTGGAATCTCCACATTATTATATCCGTAGATACGGAGGATATCCTCTACCACGTCGCAAGGACGCTGGACATCCACGCGATAAGCAGGAACCAGAAGGTCGATACCCTCAGCATCCTCCTTCACGATCTTCATCTCGAGAGATGTGGCGATATTCTTGATAGTCTCAGCACCAATCTCCTTACCGATAAGGCGGTGAGCATACTCATAGTTCAGGCGAACTGGGAAATCCTGCATTGGCTCTGGATATACATCCTTGATCTGCATGGAAATCTTGCCGCCAGCCAACTGCTTGCAGAGGATGGCAGCCTGCTTCAAAGCATAAATCTGTCCGTTTGGATCTACGCCACGCTCAAAACGGTAGCTGGCATCTGTGCTCAAACCATGACGGCGAGCGCTCTTGCGGATCCATGTCGGGTGGAAGTAAGCACTCTCCAGAACCACGCTCTTGGTGGTCTCGTAAGTACCGGAACCCTTACCGCCGAAGATACCGGCGATACACATTGGCTCCTCAGCATTGCAGATGCTCAGGTCGTGCTCACCCAGGGTGTGCTCCTCGCCATCAAGGGTCACGAACTTGGTACCCTCTGGCTGGGTGCGGACTACAATCTTATGACCGGTAACCATGTCGGCATCGAAGCAGTGCAATGGCTGGCCGTATGCCATCATGATGTAGTTGGTGATATCCACGATATTGTTGATTGGTCTGAGGCCGATAATGTTCAGCTTATCCTGCAACCACTTAGGGCTTTCCTTCACCTCGCAGTCGGTGATGCTTACGCAGGCATAACGCTTGCAAGCCTCGGTATTTTCAATCTCTACATCGATAGGAAGATCCTCGTTGTCTACTACGAACTCATCGCAAGATGGGCGATGCAGACTGGTTTCATAACCGTTCTGCTTCAACCAGGCATAGAGGTCGCGGGCTACACCCCAATGACCGAGTGCATCGGCACGGTTGGCAGTGATGTCAATCTCGATGAGCCAGTCGCTCTCCAAATGATAGTACTCGGCAGCAGGCTGACCAACAGGTGCATCCTCTGGGAGCACGATGATACCGTCGTGAGAAGTACCCACACCGATTTCATCCTCAGCGCAGATCATACCCAAGCTCTCTACACCGCGCAGCTTGCTCTTCTTGATGGTAAAACTCTGGTCGCCGTCGTAGAGCACGCAGCCCAGGTCGGCAACGATTACCTTCTGACCGGCAGCCACGTTAGGCGCACCGCAGACAATCTGCTGTGGCTCGCCATTGCCCAGGTCAACGGTTGTCACGTGGAGGTGATCGCTGTCAGGATGCGCCTCGCATGTCAAAACTTTACCTACATAGAGTCCCTTCAGTCCACCCTTGATAGACTGTACTTCTTCCAAAGCGTCCACTTCGAGTCCGCAAGAGGTCAGCACATCAGCTGTCTCCTGTGGTGTCAAGTCGAAATCGACGTATTCTTTAAGCCATTTATATGAAACGTTCATTATAATGATTTTTTATTTTATTTCCTTGATTCAAGCAAAGAGCCCGACCGCCGGCATAGCCTTATCAGTCATAATAGCCCTAAAACTTTGCAAAAATACAAAAAAAAACGCATATAAGCAAAAAACATTCGCCATTTTTGCACAATTTAAAAGTAAAACTATGCAAAAATGGCGAATGCCTACTCAAACACCTCATCGATGCCGTCTACCTGCTCGAAATCATCCTGGTCAGATTTCGGCTTAGAGCATGGATCATAACCGTCTGGTAAATCAAATTTTACGTCCGGTCTGATGCCCAGCGTCGGATCGGCATAAACCTTCTTCATGAATATTGCCCAGATAGGAAGCGCCATGGTGGCTCCCTGTCCCATACTCATCGAATCGAAGTGGATATCACGCTCCTCACCGCCTACCCAGCAGCCGCTGACCAGCTGCGGAGTGAATCCGATAAACCATCCGTCACTGTTATTGTTGGTGGTACCCGTCTTGGCACCAATCTGTCCTTCCAGGTTATAGCGGTAGCGCAATCTTCCAGCCGTACCGCCATCCACTACTCCCATCAGCATGGTGAGCATCTTCATGGCGTTCTCCGCACCAATCACCTCGTTCATGCGTGGCTGGAAGGTGGCTAGGGTATTGCCCTCATTGTCCTCAATGCGGCTCACGAACATCGGAGCCGTACGGATGCCGTGGTTGGCAAAGGCCGTATAGGCACTTACCATCTCGCTCACACTCACCTCACAAGGACCCAGACACAAGCTCATAGAGGCATGGATATCAGGACTGTTGATACCGAAATCGCGCAGCATCTGAACAAACTGCTGCGGATTCAGCTTACTCATCAGATAAGCACTGATCCAGTTGTTACTCTGCTGCAATCCCCACTTCAGCGTCACCATCTGTCCATAGCGCGAATGGTTGGCGTTACGTGGCGTCCAAGGCCTTCCGGCTACCATATAGGTATGCTGGCGGTTTGGAGCCAGATCGCATGGCGAGAAGCCGTTTTCCATCGCCAGACTGTAGAGGAAAGGCTTGATGGTAGAACCCACCTGTCGGCGTCCCAGACTCACCATGTCGTACATGAAGTGAGAATAGTCCAGTCCTCCCACGTATGCCTTCACGGCACCTGTCTTCGGATCCATACTCATGAATCCGCTGCGCAGGTAGGTCTTGTAATAGCGGATGGAATCCAATGGACTCATCAGCGTATCCACGTCACCATGATAGGTGAACACGGTCATGTCTATCTTCTTGCGGAAGGCATCATGAATCTCCTGTTCAGAACATCCTGCTGCCTTCATCGTCAGATAGCGCTCGCTCTGCGTAATGCTGCGGTTCAGGATTACCTTGATCTGCTTAGGCGTCAGCTTGTCGCTGTATGGCGAACTTGGCTTGCGTGCAGTCTCCTTGCTGAAGATAGGCTGCAGATAGCGTGCCACGTGCTGATATACAGCCTCTTCGGCATATCGCTGCATGCGGCTGTCGATGGTAGTGAACACCTTCAGACCGTCACTGTATACATTGTATGGCGAACCGTCTTTCTTATAGTTCTTGTTGCACCATCCGTAGAGCGGATCGGTGTTCCACAGGATGGAATCGGTCACGAACTGCGCATAGTTCCAGGATGGATAATTGCCACGTTCCGGACGCTTTGCCATCATGTAATGGCGCAGGTATTCACGCAGATAAGTGGCAGTACCGTCCTTATGGTCTGTACGGTGGAAGTTCAGCGTCAGCGGTTCGGCAGCATACCGGCTATACTCACCCCGGCTGAGATAACCTGCCTTCACCATCTGAGAGAGCACCACATTGCGTCTGTCGCGTGCACGGTCCGGATAGCGAACCGGATTGAAGAGCGACGGGTTCTTGCACAGTCCTATCAGGGTAGCCGCCTCGCAGAGCGTCAGGTCCTTCGGCTCCTTATTAAAATAGGTATTAGCCGCCGTCTTGATACCCACGGCATTATGCAGGAAATCGAAGTAGTTGAGATAGAGGGCGATAATCTCCTGCTTGGTATAGTATCGCTCCAGCCTGATAGCAATCACCCACTCTATCGGTTTCTGCAGCAATCGCTCCAGCGTACTCCCTGCCTTCTCGGAATAGAGCTGCTTGGCAAGCTGCTGGGTAATGGTACTGCCACCGCCGGCATTGGTCTGTCCCAGGATTCCACGCTTGATGACGGCACGTCCCAGGGCACGGTAGTCGATACCCGAATGCTCATAGAAACGGGCATCCTCGGTAGCCACCAGCGCCTTTATTAAATAAGGTGACATCTTCTTGTAAGGTATCACGATTCTGTTCTCCTTGTTCAGGTTCCATGTACCCAGCACCTTTCCATCTGCCGAATACACCTGAGTGGCGAATCTGCTGATAGGATTCTGCAGGTCCTCGATGTCCGGCATGTAACCGATCCATCCGTTCCAGATGGCAAAGAAGGCCAGCATAGCCGACACGACAAAGGTGGCAAAAATGCCCCATAACGTATAGATAAAATGTTTTCTCATCTCTATTCTTCATTTATTTTGTGCAAAATTACATAAAAGTTTTGACTTTTCGCACATAAATCGAAAATTATTTGTACCTTTGGGGGCGATTTTAGAACATTACAATCAAAAACAAATGGAAAAACATAATTTTGTAACGATTGCAGACCTCTCTAAAGAGAAGATTACCTATCTCTTGGAGATGGCACAGGAGTTTGAAAAGCATCCTAACAGGGAGCTGTTGAAGGGAAAGGTCGTAGCGACCCTTTTCTTCGAGCCTTCTACTCGTACACAGCTCAGTTTCCAAACAGCAGCCAATCGCCTTGGCGCTCGCGTCATCGGTTTCTCCGATGCCAAGACTTCCAGCACCACCAAGGGCGAAACGCTCAAAGACACCATCCTCATGGTAAGCAATTACGCTGACGTGATTGCCATGCGCCATTTCATCGAGGGTGCCGCACAGTATGCCAGCGAGGTGGCTCCGGTGCCTATCGTCAATGCAGGCGACGGTGCACACATGCATCCTTCACAGTGCCTGCTCGACCTCTACTCTATCTACAAGACCCAAGGTACCTTGGAGAACTTGAACATCTATCTCGTGGGTGACCTCAAGTATGGCCGCACCGTTCACTCACTTATCACTGCCATGCGCCATTTCAATCCTACCTTCCACTTCATCGCACCTAAGGAACTTGCTATGCCTGAGGAGTATAAACTCTACTGCAAGGAGCATAACATCAAGTACGTGGAGCATGAAGACTTCAACGAGGACGTGATTGCCGATGCCGACATTCTCTACATGACCCGTGTTCAGAAGGAGCGCTTCTCTGACCTCATGGAATATGAGCGCGTGAAGAACGTATACATCCTGAAGCGCGATATGCTCTGCAAGGCAAAGGAGAACATGAAGATCATGCACCCGCTGCCACGTGTGAACGAGATTGCATACGATGTGGATGATGATCCACATGCATACTATATCCAGCAGGCTCAGAACGGTCTCTATGCACGTGAGGCTATCTTCTGCCACTGCCTCGGCATCTCGCTTGAGGACGTGAAGAATGACAAGACTATTATTGAGTAGTGATTAGTTATTAGTTATTAGTGATTATTTTTTAATTATTATGGGAAATAATAAAAGTCAATTAGTGGTTGCGGCTATCGAGAACGGTACCGTAATCGACCATATACCAGCCGAAAAGACCTATCAGGTAGTGAATCTGCTCCAGTTGGAGAAGATGGACACTCCTGTTACCATCGGCTACAACCTGCCATCCAAGAAGATTGGCAAGAAGGGCATCATCAAGGTTGCCAACAAGTATTTCACCGATGAAGAAATCAACCGCCTCTCCGTGGTGGCTCCTAACATCGGACTGAGTATCATCAAGGACTACGAAATCGTAGAGAAGAAGACCGTAGAGACTCCGGATACGCTGAAGGGCATCGTGAAGTGCAACAATCCTAAGTGCATCACCAACAACGAGCCTATGCAGACCCTCTTCCATACCGTTGACAAGGTGCTCGGCATCGTGCGTTGCCACTACTGCGACAAGGAGCAGCAACTGGGCAAAGTAGAGCTTTGCAAGTAATTTAAAGGCAATAAAATAACAAAAAGTAAGCAATATCACTCAAAATATTACGATTTATTTGGTAGTTTGAGAGATATTGCTTATTTTTGTACCCGATTTCATAAAACATCAACCATAAAAAGTAAAGAGAATGGTAAAAGATCAAGAGATTTTCGACTTAATCGAAAGAGAACATCAGCGTCAGCTGAAAGGTATGGAGCTGATTGCTTCTGAGAATTTCGTGAGTGACGAGGTGATGAACGCTATGGGTTCTTACCTTACTAACAAGTATGCAGAAGGTCTGCCAGGAAAGCGCTACTACGGTGGCTGCCAAGTGGTGGATATTGTTGAGAACCTGGCTATCGAACGCGTCAAGAAACTCTTTGGTGCTGAGTACGCCAATGTACAACCTCACTCTGGCGCACAGGCTAACGCAGCTGTATTGCTCGCAGTATTGAAGCCTGGCGATACTTTTATGGGCCTGAACCTCGATCACGGTGGTCACCTTTCTCATGGTAGCCTCGTCAATACTTCCGGTATCCTCTACCACCCTATCGGTTACAACCTCAACAAGGAAACCGGTCGCGTGGACTACGACGAGATGGAGAAGTTGGCGCTGGAGAACAAGCCTAAGCTGATTATCGGTGGTGGTAGTGCCTACAGCCGTGAGTGGGATTATGCACGTATGCGCAAGATTGCCGACGAGGTAGGTGCACTCCTCATGATTGATATGGCTCACCCTGCTGGTCTGATTGCAGCTGGTCTGCTGGACAATCCATTGAAGTATGCCCACATCGTTACTTCTACTACCCACAAGACTCTCCGTGGTCCTCGTGGCGGTATCATCCTCATGGGCAAGGATTTTGACAATCCTTGGGGATTGACTACCAAGAAGGGCGAGGTTAAGAAGATGAGCATGCTCTTGAATTCTGCCGTATTCCCTGGTCAGCAGGGCGGACCTTTGGAGCACGTCATCGCTGCCAAGGCTGTTGCCTTCAACGAGAACCTGCAGCCTTCATGGAAGGAGTATGCTGCTCAGGTGAAGAAGAACGCAGCTGTTCTTGCTGACGACCTCATCGGCCGTGGATTCAGCATCGTGAGCGGTGGTACAGACAACCATTCCATGCTTGTTGACCTCCGAAGTAAATATCCAGACCTTACAGGTAAAGTGGCTGAGAATGCGCTCGTTGCAGCCGACATCACAGTCAACAAGAACATGGTTCCATTCGACAGCCGTTCTGCTTTCCAGACATCAGGTATCCGCCTGGGTACAGCAGCCATGACAACCCGTGGCGCCAAGGAAGACATGATGCACCTCATCGCTGAACTCATCGAGGAAGTATTGAATGCTCCTGAGGACGAGAAGGTGATCGCACGCGTCCGTGAGAAGGTGAACGAGACCATGAAGGACTATCCTTTGTTCGCATACTAAAAGATATTTACAAAATAAGAATATTTTTATTACAAACTGCGGGCTTTACCGTCCGCAGTTTTTTGTTTCACTAAATAAATAATTAAGAAAAGGAAAAATTTATGAAAAAGATGAAAAGCCTACTGCTCATGGCACTTGCGTTGCTCCCTGCGAGCAAAACTTTAGCACAGACCAACGCCCAAGTCTTCTACGATTTCGGCAGTGACCGCAAGTTTGTTACCCTCACCCTCGAAATGTTCAAGCAGGACAAATGGGGTAACACTTATTTCTTTGTAGACCACGACTTCAATTACGACAAGATGGACACCAGCAGTCCTAACGTAGCACAGGGTGGAACCTATACAGAGATTTCACGTGCCTTGAACTTCTGGCAGAACACCAAGATGAAGAACTGGAATCTCCACGTAGAGTACAATGGCGGTATCACCAAGAACTACCCTATCAACAACGCATGGCTCTTCGGTGTGGAGTATTTCATGCACGACAAGAGTTTCAAGAACACCTTGACACTCCAGGCACTCTACAAGACTATCCGCAAGACCGACCAGAATGTGCCAATGCAGTTTACCGCAGTTTGGGGATGCAAGGACATCTTTGGATTAAAGGGTTTGAACTTTAGCGGCTTCGCTGATTTCTGGTGGGAAGACCACACTAGTATGCTTGACAAGGATGGAAACGTGAAGCTCGACAAGAATGGCGAAGTAGCCTACACTCCTGAGCACACCGTCTTCACCACAGAACCACAGCTCTGGTACAACGTAGGCCAGCACTTCGGCTGCGAGAACCTCAGCGTAGGTAGCGAGGTTGAAATCAGCCACAACTTCGGCAGCAATGCCGGCTGGATGGTCCGTCCTTGCCTCGGTGTGAAATGGGACTTCTAACCGTTCTCTTTTGAACCTTTTCTGAGGGCGCTTCTGATGCTTTCTAAATGTTAAAGAAGCCTAATTGAGACTTTTTTAAGAAGAAGAAAAAGAAAACAAGAAAAAAAGAAAAGAAAAAAGCGACAAGAAGAAGTAGCAAGAAGAAAAGATAAAAAAGAAAAGAAATAAAAGAAAAAAATAGAAAAATAAGAAGAATGTTTAGCGTGCAGAAAACTCGAAAATTTTTCGATTTTTCTGCGCGCATATTCCCCCTGCATCTTTTTATTTTGATTTTCAACAACTTACGTTATTTACTTACCGTCAATCCACTATCCGAAATTCCTCCAATGCCATCTTTTGTCTTGCCGTATTGACGGGTGACGCCACTCAGATTGATTCCGCCTACACCTTCCGATGTTGCATTGACAGATTGGCAATCAACCTTGGCTTTCACGCTTCCTACACCTTCGTTCAGGATATTCAGGCTGCCACCCTTGAAGAATCCCAGGTTCACAGAGCCAACGCCCTCGTTGTCCACCTTCAGACTTCCCATGGAAACGTTCGTGATCTTCACAGAGCCTACGCCCTCATTATCAACCGTCATGTTATCTCCAGCCACGTCATCGATATTCACGGAGCCTACACCCTCGTTGTCTATAGTCACCTTGTTGGCAAGAATCTTTCCGATAGAGACAGAGCCTACGCCTTCGTTATCAATGGCGAAACGGTCGCTGTTGATGGTCTTGGCATGGAAGCTTCCCGTACCCTCCTGTGTCACCTTCACCAGGTCAGGACTGGTGATATAAATCTTCAGTCGCTTGTTTTCAGAGTTGCAGGAAGCAGGCACGGTCAGTCTGCCGTTGTATCCGATAACCACCTCGTCGTTGCGATACACCACCTTCAGTTTCTCCTTCATCTGCTGCAGGAACTTTGCATCCTTGATGGCAGAGTAGTCCAGTCGGACATCGCATTTATCGCCATCATTCTGGGTATAATAGACGTCAGCCACAGCCTCCACATCAATCGCCTTGAAAGGCTTCTGGCGCAAGTCATCCTGCACGTAATTCAAATCTCCCTTCACGGTAGAACCCATAGAATCAAAGCTGCAGGCAGAAAGTCCAGCAGCAGCCAAGAACATAGCGGCACCAGCCACCATCAAACCAATACTTTTCATAATCCTTCAATATTTAAATTGTTCGTATTTCTGGCATTTAGACGAAAGAAATGAGCAAAAGGTTGCAGGAAATTTCAAAAAAATATTTCCCCAGACTTCAAAAAAGCCCTAATTCAATTTTAAAGAAGCCTCTTTCCGGTTTCATTTAAGCCTTAAACGGAGTTGGTTTAAGGCTCATTTAACTGTTACGTTAGGCTTAAACAAACCTTACGTAAGCCTTATTCCAAATCTATTCTTATAAAAAATCCCGGAAAAAGCTTGCAGGTTTGGAAATAAAGTCGTATCTTTGCGGTAGAGTTTTAAAACAGATTGGCACAGCAACCATTGTGTTATCGCTCACAGTCATACGAGTCGCTATCCGTTTGTTAAACTTTGCTAATACTAAATATCTTTAACAGAAAAATCTGTTTCGTTTGAAATAATTACACTATATTTGCACCGTCTAATTGATGGCTAAAGCCCGAAGAGCTAACTAGTTAACTCCTAAAAGTAAGCAAAAATTACTTTGCTAGGCAAATTTAGTAAAAGATTTTAGGCACAATGATAAAGATTAATTGAACAAAAAGAATCATAAAGTAAGAAATTACAATTTAAACTTAAATAGATATGAAAGTATTCAATTCTAAACTTGCTGCTATAGGTTTGGCAGCATTCGTTTTCGCATCATGTAGCGACAGCTCTTCGGATCCTGCCACTCCTATCACCCCTGGTACAGTCCCTTCTGAGATTACCAAGATTGGACTCACACAGACTGATGCTGCACAGTTGGCAGCAAGCGTTACCAACTACAAGCGCAGCAGCTCTAACAAGGCAAGAACTCGTGCCTTTAACGAGGCCTTGTTCAATGGAGTTACTGAAAGCACCGTACAACCAGCTCCTTCTGTTGATGGTGCAAAACAGTTGAATGCAGCAACAAATTTGTCAAACGACAAATACAAGACCAGAAGCGGAAAGACTTACGACTTCTCTAACAATACAATTGAGAACACAATTCTCTTTGTTGCTGGTAACAGTACCGTAAAATATAGCAACTTAGGAACTGGCAATACCATCGTCGTCCTGAAGGGCGGCAAGCTGGAGTATACTGGTTCAAGTAGCGCTATTCCTCAGGGCAACACTATCTATGTTCAAGAGTCTGGCTCATACAGCATCAAGAATGAAAACATCATCATTGATGGTACCTTGTATTCTTCAAGAGCTCTCGGAAAGATTGATGGCAAAATCACAGACAAGAAATCTGAAGGTACTCCAACACAGAACATCACTATCAATGGTTCTGTATACCTCAGTGGCTACAAGCATACTGTAACAGATCCTGAAAGCGAGAATTACGGAAAAGAAATAACAGAATATGCATCTCTCCGTGCAAAGACTTTGACCATCAACGCTGGTGCAAAAGTCAACACTTTGGACCGTGTTACCTTTACCAACGACGTTGTTATTGCCGGTGCATTGCATGTAGGTAAGGCTGCCATCGTCAACAACATGACCATCAAAAATGGCGGTGTATTCTATTCTGACTACTCTGCAAAGATCAAGAAACAGCTCACCATGGAGGCAGGTTCATACATGAATCTTGCCTACCTGAACGTAACAGACAACACATACGACAAGAATGGCACAGAAAAGCCTACCAAGGTTCCAGGAAACGCTGTAGCAGACTTGCAGGGCAACTGCCAGATTGTAATCGGCAACCACGGTGTAATGTCTTTCAATACTTTGAAGACAGACAACACTTCCGGTCAGATAGTAATGGGCGATGATGCCAACAACGTGGCTGTCATCAAGGCAGACAAGTTTATCTATGCAGGAAGCGACGAAAACGTCAATTTCATCGGCACTCCACATACAAACAACCAGACTATCCTGGCGCAGCTCAAGGAGAGCTATAAGAATGGCGCAGAGTCAGAAGGCAACAAGGTAGACTTCGACTATTTGGTATTTAATGCAGATGTACAGAGCTACGACTACATCACTGGTGGTGGAGCTTTGACAGCAGGACCAAACTTCAGCTATGTACTGAAGAATGAATACGAGGTAGCAAAACAGAAGAAGCTTATGCTATTGTCAACTATCGCAAACTACGATAGAGACACACAGTCAGCAACAGCCATCGTACCTACTGCCGACAACAAGGTATACGTTTCATACCATACCAATGGGACTGAATTCGGTGGAAGCATTGATGTTGCAGAAATGAATGGCGAACAGCTTACATTGAAGCAGAGAGTACAGCAGGCTGAAGCAGGAGCTACATACGACTTCAACCACTTGAACGTCATCAACAGCAAACTGTACTTGGCTGGAAGTGCCAAGGGCAAGGATGGCAAACAGTTTGGTGGTGCTACCGTAAGTTATGCAGCCATAGGCGGCGATGGTACACTGAACGTAACCGAAGGTTTAAGTACTGTTGCGTTAGACAACACTGTTAAGGGCGATGCTAACTGCGTTGTACCATTCGGCAACAACATTGCTGTAGCCAGCACTCTTGGTTACTCCATTTACGACCCAACATTAAAAGAAGGTACGTTAACTAAAACTACAGGCAAAGCTAAGTTTGTGGCAGTAAATGGTACATCACTCGTTGGCTTGAACTACACATCTGAGATTACTGCAGGTGATGCAGAAGTTCAGGGTGAGGTACAGGTATTCGACAATTCTATGAAGCAAACAAGTAGCTTCAACGTTGGTGCTATTGCACCAAACAACGGTAAGAACATGATTGCCATTGACAGCAACGGCAGAATCTACGTCTGCAAGAGCGCTAAGGGTTTGATGTGTTACGAGAATGGTAGTCCTGCTTGGGCATCAGAATGGACAACACCAACTTCTAAGAGTGATAAAAACGTTAGCGTTGACAAGCGTCAGGGTTACATCAATGGTGTAGCAGTAGACGACAACTACGTATACGTTGCAGCTGGTGCTTATGGTCTCGTAGTCCTCACCAAGGAAGGTAAGGAAGTTACTCACAAGAGAATTGGAACATCTGGCAACTCTGCCAACTATGTAGCAGTTAAGAATGGCCTTATCTATGTTGCATACGGTAAGGGACGTATCCAGGTATTCAAGCTCACTAGCGGAGCTGCTAAATAATACAGAATCATAACAATACCCTCTGCTCTCCCATCCTATCGATGGATGGGAGAGCAAACCTTATTAAAAACTTAACCAGCTCATCAAAAGCAAACGGCTAAGCCTTTATTAAGGCAAAACACAAAATATCAATCAAGAAATAACATCAAAACAGAAAGCTAAAATGAAAGCAATCCATATCAAACTTGCAACATTCAGCTTTGCAGCATTGCTTCTTGCGTCTTGTAGTGACAGCAATAGCATTATCGATGAACCACAAGTCGGTAAAGCAACCAAGATTGTAGGTTCAAGCGTCAAAGCTCTTTATTCTTCTGACTTGACTTCAAGAGTTCACAACTTGAAAGGAAATGTCACCAAGGCAACTCGAGCATACGATGCAAGTAAATTCGATGGAATTACCTCCATGCCTACTCAGCCAAATGTGCCAGCAGAAGCTATAGATATAACAACTGCTCCTGGTAATGCTTGGGATGCACACTCTGGAATTTATGTAGTAAAGGCAAACACAACATTTAATGTAAATTGGTATGTAGATGGAGCCACATTCTATGTAGAAAAAGGCGCAACATTAACATGGAATGCCTATGGACAAAATGGTACGATATATGTCTTAGATGGTGGTAAATTACAGGTAGAAAATTCTCCTGTCTTCCAACAGGCAACGGTATACAACTATGGAAACATAGAATTCAATAATAATGCACCAGAAGTAGTCGTAAGCCAACCATTCTATAATGCAGGAAATTTAAATCTAACTGGTAAGAGATTTGATGTACAAAACAAGTGTTACATCGGCGGAAACTTAAAGGCTGACAAGTTAACCAATAATTCGGGAATGGCTTTGTACATTGTCGGTGACTGCGAAATAAAGAGCGGTGAAGAACTCCGTCTGAGTGGCTGCAGCCTCAACATTGGTGGTAAATTCTCTACAGCTGGAAAATTATCACTGAATTCAGGTGCCCTATTCGTAAGTGGATGTTCAGTTAATGTAGGAGGTGATTTAGACGTAAACAGTGGTGGAGAAATTCATATTGATTATCTGAGTGCAAATAACATTACCCTCAGTTCAGGAAGCTCCATCGTCATGAAAGATAAGAGTATGATTAACTGTACAGGAACCTTGGCATCAAACAACCAGGACACCTCTCATAATTATCTTGAAGGAGATAATGCTGTAGCAGTAGTCAAGGCATCTACCATTACCTTCAACAATGGCGCTCCAATCGAAAGTACAGAGGAAAAGAAGAAATATGAAATCACGATGTTTGGCACACCAGGAAACAATTCTAAAATTATCTTGGATGGAACATTCAAAATTAATAACGAAGAAATAACTCCTGTATGTGCAAATGCCAACATCTATCCAATGAGTGATGAAAATGCCTCAGGAGTATCTTTGCCAAAGACAGAATGTAACCCTGGTGGCTACAAAGATGACAATACCGAACCAGAGCCATCAAAACCAGGATTAGATTTGATTACAAACATCGATTACGATCATACTCATGAGATTTCCGCAACAGGTATCATGCCGCTCAACGGATATTTCTATATGTCATACCACACCAACCAGGAGCAGGCTGACAATGCAGAATATTCTCATGGAGGTTGTGTAGAGGTCTTCACACCTGTACAAAATGACAAGGTAGAACTCAAGCAATATCTCTATGATGAAGCAAGAGACCTTGACTTCAACCATCTCTTGGCTGTAACATTAAACAGTGGTGAAAGAAAGGTATTCTTACCAGGTACTTCTTACAAGAAGGGTGCCATGTTGGCTTATATGACCATCAATGATGACCATATGCTGGCAACAGAATCCAAGCAGATTACCACTACTGAGACAGACAAGGATGGCAAACCTGTTGTCAAGTACGAAGAGCCATTACAGTATGTACAGTTGCATCCTGCTACCGAAGAATTTGCAAGAAAGGGATACGATGAGAATTGCGTTGTCTATAATAACAAGACAGACCATTTAATTGTTGCAACCACAGAAGGTTACGTCATTTACGATGCAAACAAGAATAATGAGATGAATGAGGTTGCAAGCTACTCAAGACCAGGCAAAGTAAAGCATATGGCTATTGGAGATGGTAAGATTGTTGGTCTCTATCTCAACGACAGAACTCATGGCAGTGAAGATGCTGTAGATGCAACCATCGAAGTGATTGACAGAGACACAGAGGATTTTGAGAATTCAAAGACATTCTCTGTATCTATGAACATCAAGCCTAACGACGGTAAGAACGTTATTGCAGTAAACGATCATAAGATTTATGTCTGCCAGAGCGGATTGGGTCTTTATGTTTACGACATGGACGGAAATGAAGTAGGAAAATGGCAGATGCCTAAGGCCTGGAACGAGAAGAAGGGTATATATAAGGCACTCTGCAATGGTTGCTTCGTTGACGACAATTACGTATACCTGGCTTACGGTTCATACGGTATCGTAGTTCTTGACAAGAATACCTTGGAGGTTGTTGCTCATCGTGCAACATTAAAATCCGCCAACTACATCACTGTAAAGGATGGCTACATGTACGTAGCATACGGTAGAAGCCGCTTGCAGGTATTCAAACTTGCAGAGTAAGCTAATTGACATTGCATCAGCAATATAGATATTTTAATAAACTAAGAACATAGTGAATGCAGCTGCAACAGCTTGCAGCTGCATTCATCGTGTTTAAATAAGAAAAAAGATGAAGCGTAAATTAATACTATATACAACAACGGTTCTTCTGACGATGATCGGAGGACAGCAAGGATGGGCACAAACTCAAGGCAAAAAACAGCAGAAGAGTTTCAGCCCCAAAATGCTCGTCTACGAAAATCTGAAGAACGAAAACGTATTGAGACACTTCAACCAACGCTTCGCACAACTCGACACACTCATCAATAACCCAATCTGGGTGAAATCACCAGTCATCGAACTGGGACTCAACAAACAACATACTGCTGACATTAAAACCACTGACTCATTATACTGGGCTAAAACTGCATACGAACAGTTGGCTATCAACAGACATAACGGACTGGAAGTGACTGGTCAGATATACGCCAGACCAGACGCATACTTCGATGCCGACAACGACGATGCAGAACAGGTCTCCAAGTACAAAGCCAAAGTACAGGCCGAACTGGGATGGAACATCATCAACAGCAAGTTCTACCAGGGAAAGGAAAAGAGAAACAAAGTGGCCCTAGCTAACGAACTCTCACGTCTACAAGACAAAAAGAGACAGACTGCAGACATCTATGAAAAGGCAGCCGACGAGCTGACCGAACAATATAACTTCTATATCGGTACCGTCATAGCACACAAGCTGGACAACCTCGACATCATGAACGAGGCTTACCAGTATATGCTGGAGAAAGACCGAATAAGCAACGACAAGATGATCAAGGTGATGAACGACAAGCTGGAGGCGGAATACGACATCTCCATCCTCTGCTCCGACAGAGACATCACCAACAAACCGATTTACCGCATCAAGCCTACCCGCGTGGTGGTAGACACCACAGCCCTCTGGGAACACGTAGACAAGGAAAGCCTGGATGCAAGAATCGTAATGACAAAGCTGGAGATAGCCAACAACGAAAGCAAGCTGAACAACTATCTCAGCACTACCCGACTCACCCCATTCGCCAGATGGTCAACCTACTGGCAGAGCAACGACAAGTTCTCGTACAATGGTGATGTAGGAATCAGATTCACCGTGCCAATCTACAACGAAAACCCAAGAAAGAGAAAGGCACTGGAGACACAGAAAGAGATTATCATGAACAGCAGAAGCACCGACGTGAAGGAAATCAGACAGTCGGTAGGCATCCTGCTGAAAAAGATAGAAAACCTCAATCAGGCTATAACCACTGAGGCTTACCACATACAGCAGACAGGAAAATACATCGACATGCGACGGTTCGCATATAAAAACCAGAAAAACGGGTACAACTACCTGATGAGAATGGAAGAATATACCGGACTCCTGGAAAGCATGGAAAGAATGTACAAGCTGATGTTGAACCGCGGACTCGCCATCATCAATATAGAGAAGGCAGTAAGCATCTATAACAACAACAATATATTCAACGAGATCGAACTATGAATGAGTTTCAATATGACAGCACGCCACAGGAACAGGCGATGGCCGACTTGCTGAAATCGCAAAGCCACCGCTTGGCTAGACAGCAGATTATATTCGCGCTGATCTTCCTCCTCATCATCGTACTGGCAGCATACTATATCGTTACCCGAATGATCTGGGCCATCTATGACGGATATGTAACACTCGATGAGAACCATATCTGTGCGGTTGACGACATCTACATTCTGAAGGTAAACAAGGAGGTGGGAGAAATAGTACACAAAGGTGATACGCTCTACTCTTACGTACTGCTGGGAAATATCGTTAACCAATACGACCCAAACATCATTCCGTCGGCGGTAAAGGAAACCCACGATATGGAGGTACAGGCAAAACTGGCTAGAGAAGAGATTCCGGTACTGCGTACCCGACTGGCAGAACTGAAGAAACAGAAAGCTTCGGAAAGCTCGGACATCTACTACGGACTGACCAACAACACCAAGCGCAACCAGCTGGATGCTGAGATTGCCGAGGTGGAGGAAGAAATAAGAAAGCAGATGAACAAGGTGACCATCTACTCACAAGCCAAGAACACCACCTATAACTTCATGAGCAGAAGAGGTGCAGGCATGGTGAGTGCTGACATGCCATACTCCAGCAATTCCAGCATCTACAACCACGCTCTGATACACTACTGCTGTGCGCCTGCCGATGCCTACGTCACAAAGGTGAACGTGAGCGACAAGACACTGGTGTTCAAGAGCGATGAAGTGCTCACCATCCAGCATACCGACTATGCAGCATGCCACCTGGGCATCATCACATACGTGCCTAGTGAGAAAATCAAGTATATGGAAAGTCCTGACGATGCTGACGTCATCGTGAACAACGACCTGGTACTGAAGGCTAAGCTGCAGATGGTGGGTCTGAGAGTGGAGGAAATTCCAAAGCACCTGCAGAGCAACTTCTCGCACGATGCAAATGCCGTAGTGGCAGTATTCACCTTCAAACCCAACCAGCGAGTGCCGGCTTGGGTGATGAGCAACAAACTGCCGGTGAGAATCAGGGTGAACAAGATCAGTGCGATGTTAGACCCTAAGCCACTGCCGATGTATACCATCCCAGTGGACAAGAATCAAAATGTGATGAGAAGTTCAAAGCTCGTCACACCTGACCAAAACAAAGACAACGTGAAGAAATGATTGGACTAAGAAGAAACAAAAGAGGAGACATGGTGCTGACCATCGATACCTACATCGATATCGACTCAACACCAGATATCCAGTCAGACTACTTCGACTGCATATACATCAATACGACGAGTGAACGTGCGTTCCATGCAATCCTGTTTGGAGCCAGCCCTATCCTATCGTATAAATGTAGCTATAAGCCGCTGTTCGTCAATACGGCGGTATCGGGAAAGGAACAGATCACTGACTATGTCGTAGACGCATACGTCAGCGATATGAGCAATGAGAAAGTTTACGAGATTATCGACCGAATCAAGATGGCAAGACAGAAGTACGGCATCAAGCAGGAAACTACAAGACCTACACAGCCGAACCAGCTCTTTGCCAACATTCTGAGATATCTCCTCTCACGCGACCAGAGAATCATGGGACACCGACTCCTGGAGAAATCATCGCTGGGATACATCAACCCTATCTTTGAGCACTATCACAGTATGGGTCTGTTCCATCTCAACGAGATGTTCATGTTCAAGGACACCATGGTGGAATATGGTGCACTCAAGGTTCACCGCTTCCTCATCAAGGAGCACCTCTGCCCGAAGTGCAACCACTCGCACCTGCTCTATACGGAGTGCTGTCCGAAGTGTGGCAGTTCCAACCTGAAGATTCAGAACATCATCCACCACTTCAGCTGCGCCAACGTTTCGCCGGAGAGTTCATACAACATCGGTGGTATGCTGGTTTGTCCGAAATGTCACAAGAAACTGCGCCACATCGGTGTAGACTACGACCGACCTGCAGTGGTTTATACCTGTAACGACTGTGAAAACTCGTTTACAACGCCACTGACCAAGGCTACCTGCTGCTATTGCGAGAGTACCTTCCCGGTGAATGCACTGGTGCCACGAGACGTAGTAGACTATGAGATAACGGAGGAAGGTGTGCGTGCCCTGACTCAGGACAGCCTCATGTTCAACAATATGACCAACCTCTATGATAACTTCATGGAATATCCACTGCTGGTAAACCGCCTGCGCCGACTCCTGATGGAGACCTACCGCAAGGAACAGGTATCTGTACTGGTAGGAAAGATATGGATACTGAACGCTGAGCAGGATACGGTGAAGATCAAGGACAGTCTGCAAGCCAACTTCTGTCGCCTCTTCTCCAACCACAAGGTGTCGTACAACAACAACATCTTCTACATCACGTATTCCGTATTCAGCGACATCACCGTAGAGGATGCACAGCGGGAACTGAGCAAGCAGATGTCACAGGCTATCAGAAAGGTGGCCGACAAGATAGAGCCGGACGAACTGATATGCTGCGTTCTCGAAACCAAGACCAAGGAGGTGACAGGCAACTACGAGGAATTCTTCAACAAGATGAACTACGTAGAGCTGACTCCAGACGACTACTGCAGCTATTCTGAGGAAGAAATGACCGAAGAAGAAGAAAACGAAACCGCAGAGACGCCACTGGAAATGACACCGAAGGAAGATGAGAACGACAAGATCATGAAGCGTGTCAAGCTATACAAGCAGCTGGTAGCCGTGCTGATTACCATTGCCGGTGTACTGATACTGCTAGCCGTGCTGGCGCTCACGATATTGAGATAAGAAACAACTAGTAAAGAAAGGAGATGAGTAGGTATGTTTGAAATCGTAGAAACTCTGAACCACTTCATGGACTGGTTGAGTACACTCTCACTGAGCAGCATCCTGAGCACCTACTGGTTTCTGTTCTTCATTGAAATGCCGAGATATTACCTGCTGGAATATCTGGTAATATTCAACCGACTGACCAACAGGAACAAGATAGAAAAGGAAAAGGAAGTGGCACGATTCTATCTCTATCGAGAGAATCCGCTCGTTTCGATACTCGTACCGGGAAAGAATGAGGGAAAACATATATTCAAGATGGTGAACTCGCTCGCCGAACAGACCTACAGAAACTATGAAATCATAGTGGTAGACGACGGCAGCGATGACTACACCAAACTGATATGCACCGACCTCTATCGAGCTGGTTACATCACCCACTACCTGCGACTGGAAGACCGAGGAGGCAAGGCGGCAGCCAGCAACTATGGCGCGCAGATGGCTAAAGGCAAATACATCGTCTGCCTGGATGCCGACTCATCACTGGACCGTGATGCGCTGGAGAAGATTCTCCTCCCCTTCTACATCGACGGTATGGTAAAGGGTGTGGGCGGATGCGTGAAGGTACGCAACAACAAGGAGACCATCTGCTCTTCGCTGCAGGCGTTCGAATACCTGAAACGCATACAGGTGGGACGTATCGTAACGAGCGAGCTGGGCATCTACCACATCATATCAGGTGCCTTCGGTGCCTTTGACAGAGCAACACTGAAAGAGGTAGGATTCTGGGACATCGGACCAGGACTGGATGGTGACCTCACACAAAAGATAAGAAAGGCAGGATACAAGGTGAAATTCGCAGAAGATGCCATCTGCATGACCAATGTGCCGACAAAATGGTATAAACTGTATCACCAGCGTATCAGATGGTCGCGTTCGCTCGTAAGATTCCGCTTGCGCAAACACCGCGACATCCTGCTGCCAACCAAGAACTGGTCTATATTGAACTGGATCTCCAACATGGAGAGCGTAACGTACGACTGCTTCCTCAACTTCCTGTGGTTGTGGTATATCGTGAAACTCGCCATCACCTTCAATAGCCACATCGTAGAGATATTGGCGCTGGGCTACTTCATCCGAGTATGCTTCTCCCAATTCGCCTTCCTACTGGTGATGATGGTGACAGAGAGAAAAAAAGAGGAAATGTTCCTCTACCGATTCTTGCCGCTGATGTCGCCGTATACAGGTTACTTCCTGCGTATCGCCCGACTTTCAGCCCATCTGCAGGAGCTCTTCTTCCATCGCTCGTATGCCGATGCATGGAATCCGGAGAAAACTTCCCGATACGCTCAGCTGGAGGGAATGTAAAAAATGAATAAACAATAATACAAACTTAATATATATAGTATATGAATAACAAATCTTTTGAGTTTAAGATAGGCGTGATTGGACTAGGCTATGTAGGTACACCGCTTGCATGCTTATTCTCAAAGAAATACGATACTTGGGGTTACGACATCAATGCTGCCAAGGTAGCTAAATTAGCCAGGAAACAGGGAGCGGAAGACAGAATGCTGTCTAAAGCTCTCGAAAGGGGACTAAAGCTGACCTGCGACATCAGCGACTTGAAAGGCTGCAATGTATACATCATAGCTGTACCGACACCGGTAAACAAGTCGAACAAACCTGATATCAGCTGCGTCAGAAATGCTACTACAGCAGTAGGCAAAATCCTGAAACCGGGAGACATCGTGGTATATGAATCTACAGTCTATCCCGGACTGACAGAAGAAGTATGCGCTCCGTTGCTGGCATCAACATCGGGACTCAAGCTGAACGATAACTTCTTCGTAGGTTTCTCACCTGAGAGAATCAACCCGGGAGATACCGTACACACCATAGAGAACATCGTAAAGGTGACCAGTGGTTCTACACCCGAAGCGGCAGAAATCATCGACAACCTCTACAGCTCGGTTCTCACCCATGGCACTCACAAGGCTAAGAGCATTAAAATAGCCGAAGCCTGCAAGCTGATGGAAAACTGCCAGCGAGATGTTCAGATAGCATTCTTCAACGAGATGGAAAAAATCTTCGACAAGATGAACATCAGCATCGAGGATGTGACGGAAGCAGCCAGTACAAAATGGAACTTCGTTCCTGCTACCCCAGGACTTGTTGGCGGTCACTGTATCGCTGTAGATCCATACTATCTCATCAACAAGGCACAGGAGGTGGACGTGGTTCCTTCGCTCCTCTCTACGGCACGCGAGGTGAACGAGCAGATGGCGGTCTGGATGGCAGGCAAGATCAAGAGTGCATGCGACTTCAGAAAGTTCAAGGCTCCCGAGACCAAGGTGCTCATCCTGGGCTTCTCGTTCAAGCCTGACAGCGATGACATCAGAAACACCAAGGTGGCTGACCTCTACATCAACCTGGTGGGAACAGGATACAAGACTACCCTCTACGACCCGCTGGTAGACAAGGAGGAAGTGAAGAATGAATACGGCATCCATGTAGAGGATGACGCTAAAGTATTGGATAAAGTCTATGATATCGTGGTGATAGGTACACATCACAAGATATTCGATAACATCAATATGAACAAGTTGCTCTCAGCCAAAGGCTTCATGTGCGACATATACGGAGTACACAAGGCAAGAAAAGCTTAGAGCAGCGACGTCCAAGACCTAACTGTACAATAAAAGAAAAGCCAAAGTAAAAGTAAATGATTATGAACAAATATAAAGTGCTGATCGTTGACGATATCCCTGAGAATATCCAGACTCTCGGAGAAATGATCAAGGATTTTGACCTGGATGTGAAAATAGCAGAAGGTGGTCAGGATGCCATCGACATCATTGATTCATACACACCAGACATCATCTTGCTCGACTTGATGATGCCTCATGTGAATGGATGGGACGTGATAGATTACGTCAGAAAAAAATATAGTAAGAACGAGATGGTCATCATCGTTGTCTCCCTGTTAAACAACAAGGACAACATCGATGAATGCTATGAACTGGGAGTCAACGACTATATCACCAAACCGGTGATCAAAGCCCGACTCACCAGTTCAATAGAATCTCATCTCAGGAATCTCAGCAGAAATTAAGATATAGCCTTCTGCAAGATGTCGTTGGCATGAGCCACACGGTCACTTGTAGGAGGTTCTATCCCTGACAACGGGTAAGGTATACCCAATTTTTCATACTTGTAGATGCCCATCGTATGATAAGGCAATACATCAATGCGCTCTATATTAGAGAGCGTAGAGAGGAAATCGCGCAATTCTTCCAGGTATTCATCCTTGTCGGTGATACCTGGAATGAGTACGTGACGAATCCATACCGGCTTGTGAATCTCGCTCAGATAGCGGGCACAATCCAATATATTCTTATTGGAATGAAGCGTGAGTTTACGATGCTCTTCTTCATTGATATGCTTGATATCAAGAAGAACAGTATCAGTGACGGTCATCAGACGCTCAAATTTCTCGAAGTTTTTCCCTTCTCTATGAAAGGGTTGAGCCGAGGTATCAAGACAGGTATTGATGCCACGCTGATGGGCTTTCTCGAAGAGTTCGATGAGAAAGTCTATCTGCATCAATGCCTCGCCACCGCTCACGGTAATTCCTCCTTTATCTCCCCAATAACTTTTGAATCGCTCTGCCTTGTCCAGCAGGTCATCGGCAGTCCACTCTTCTCCTACCCCCGTCTTCCAGGAATCCGGATTGTGGCAGAACTGGCAGCGCATGGGACAACCCTGCAGAAAGATCAAAAATCTGATGCCTGGTCCATCTACTGAACCAAAGCTCTCTATGCTGTGAACAAATCCTTTATGCATTCTTCTTTTCCTGACGTGAATCCCAAATGATAAAACTTAATCCAGCAGCAACTATCATAAAGGTGATAGCACCCATAAAACCAATCACATTCATAAGCTATTTCTTTTTATTTTTAGCCTTGATAATTAAATACACACCTAACACTCCTAGCAAGAAAATAAAGAAGAGTCCCCAACCATACAGACTGGTTCTATCTATAGAATCTTGCATGATACCTGTCAAGATAACACCTCCTATTATAAGCTTGATGACATCAAAACAGAATTTATATCCTTCCTCATAAAGAGTTCTTTTTTGTTCTATATTCAATTTCATACCGCAAAGATAGTAAATTTATCAATATCTTGCTCTATTTTGCAGTTAAATAAGCTAAATTGCCCGCTAAATATCCTCGGAAAGAAAATCTAGCGGGCAATCTATATGTTACAAAGAGACAAGAGGATTCTTCACTCTTCCCTCTTCATTCTTCACTTCCTTAGAGTCTCTCGTGAGCCTGACGAGCGATTACGTCGAGCTGCTGCTCGCGTGTCAAGTCGATGAACTTAACAGCGTAACCACTTACACGGATGGTGAAGTTCTGGTACTCTTCCTTCTCTGGGTGCTCCATAGCATCCTTGAGCTTGTCGATACCGAATACGTTCACGTTCAGGTGGTGAGAACCCTGGTTGAAGTAACCATCCAATACACCTACCAATGTCTGGGCACGCTCCTCATCGTTGTGACCGAGAGCGCCAGGACTGATGGTCTGAGTATTAGAGATACCATCGAGAGCATACTCGTATGGCAACTTAGCTACTGAGTTCAATGAAGCCAAAAGACCGTTCTTCTCTGCACCGTAAGATGGGTTAGCACCTGGTGCCAAAGGAGCACCGGCTGGACGACCATCAGGCATGTTGCTGGTGTACTTACCGTATACTACATTTGATGTGATAGTCAAGATAGATGTAGTAGGCTCTGAATTGCGGTATGTGTGGTGCTTCTTGATCATGCTCATGAAGGTCTTGAGCAACCATACTGCAATCTCATCAGCACGCTCATCATCGTTACCGTAACGTGGGAAGTCGCCCTCGGTCTTGAAGCTGAGAGGGAAACCGGTCTCATCACGGACGATGTTTACCTTGGCATACTTGATAGCAGAGATAGAGTCAACTACGTGGCTGAAACCCGCGATACCTGTAGCGAAAGTACGACGAACATCTGTATCGATGAGCGCCAACTCTGCTGCCTCGTAGAAGTACTTATCGTGCATGTAGTGGATGAGGTTCAATGTCTTCACATAAACGCCAGCCAACCAGTCCATCATATCCATGAAACGTGGCATGAACTCATCGTATGTCAATACATCACCCTCAACGGCGCGATACTTAGGACCGCACTGCTCGCGTGTCTTTGAATCAACACCGCCAGATACAGCGTAGGTCAAGCACTTAGCCAAGTTGGCACGTGCACCGAAGAACTGCATTTCCTTACCTGTCTGTGTAGCAGATACACAGCAGCAGATACTATAGTCGTCACCCCAAACTGGGCGCATTACGTCATCGTTCTCATACTGGATAGAGCTTGTCTTTACAGAAATCAGAGAAGCGTAGTGCTTGAATGCCTTTGGCAAGCGAGAGCTATAGAGTACAGTCAAGTTTGGCTCTGGTGAAGGACCCATGTTCTCCAATGTGTGGAGGAAACGGAAGTCGTTCTTGGTAACCATTGAGCGGCCATCCTGACCCATACCACCTACTTCGAGAGTAGCCCAAACTGGGTCGCCGGTGAAGAGCTCATTGTAAGAAGGGATACGGGCGAACTTAACCATACGGAACTTCATAACCAAGTGGTCGATGAGCTCCTGAGCCTCATCCTCTGTAAGAGTACCCTCGTTCAAGTCGCGCTGGATATAGATGTCGAGGAATGTAGAGATACGGCCTACAGACATCGCAGCACCATTCTGAGTCTTCACTGCTCCGAGATAACCGAAGTACAACCACTGTACTGCCTCGCGAGCGTTCTTAGCTGGCTGGCTGATATCGTAGCCATACAACTGAGCCATCTCCTTCAAGCCCTTGAGAGCCTTGATCTGCATAGAAACCTCTTCACGAAGACGGATAACGTCGTCGATCATCTCACGGTCGCCCATGTTAGCGAGGTCGTTCTTCTTCTCCTCGATGAGGAAGTCGATACCATAGAGAGCTACACGGCGGTAGTCACCTACGATACGTCCACGACCGTATGTATCAGGAAGACCAGTAAGGATATGGTTATGGCGCACGAGTTTCATCTCAGGTGTATAAGCATCAAACACGCCGTCATTATGAGTTTTGCAATACTTGTGGAAAATCTCGTGCAGCTTCTCTGATGGCTGGTAGCCGTATGTAGTACAAGCCTGCTCTGCCATCTTGATACCACCGTATGGCATGAAGGCACGCTTCAAAGGCTTGTCGGTCTGCAGACCTACCACCTTCTCCAACTCCTTAGTACCCTCGCCAATATAGGCAGCACCATAAGCTGTCAATCCTGAAACCACCTCGGTCTCCATATCGAGCACACCACCCTTGGCACGCTCTTCCTTCTGGAGCTCCTTCAGCATACCCCAAAGGGTATTGGTAGCCTGAGTAGGTTCTGCCAGGAACGACTCGTCGCCATCGTAGCTAGTATAGTTGTGCTGGATGAAATCGCGAAGATTCACCTCACTCTGCCACAAGTTTCCCTTGAAACCTCTCCATTCTGTTTTCATCATTTTGATATCCTTAATAAGTTAATAATTAATTATATATTTTGTACACACTGTTTCCTGTTATCAGCTGAATCCTTATACCTTGTTATATATTATATAAAATCCGGCTATCGATAATTTCGATGCAAAGGTACTACAAAAAAACGAAATCCAAGCAGAAATCACAAAGATTTTATCCTCTTAACACTAAAATCATCATTTATGAGTACAGTTTCTGCACAAAAGATATTGAATGTGCAAAGGTAACAAATGTTCATTCAAATGACTGGGAAAAATGAGCAAATAAGGGGGTTTTATCGATTTGTCCCCATTAAAGAACGTTTTATACCCTTCTGTTTGATAAATAATGCATACCTTTGCAGTCGAAATGAAACAAATAACAATGTAAAAATCATCATAGAATAACAATACATGAACATGAATTGGAATCATACAATCAAGACATTAGCCTTTGCCTCGCTATTGGCACTGGCACCAGCTCAGATGATGGCGGCACAGAAAGGTGGCACCTTCACTACTGGAGACAAAACATTCCTTCTCAATGGCAAACCTTTCGTGGTTAAGGCTGCCGAGTTGCACTACCCTCGTATTCCTCGTGCCTACTGGGAACATCGCATCAAGATGTGCAAGGCTTTGGGTATGAATACCGTCTGCCTCTACGTGTTCTGGAACATCCACGAGCAGCAGGAAGGCAAGTTCGATTTTACGGGTAACAACGATGTGGCTGCATTCTGCCGACTGGCTCAGAAGAACGGCATGTACGTCATCGTACGTCCGGGTCCATACGTTTGTGCAGAATGGGAAATGGGCGGTCTGCCTTGGTGGCTCCTCAAGAAGAAGGACATCCGCCTTCGTGAACAGGATCCATACTTCATGCAGCGTGTTGAAATCTTCGAGAAGGAAGTGGGCAAGCAGCTGGCTCCACTCACCATCCAGAATGGTGGTCCTATCATCATGGTTCAGGTGGAGAACGAATATGGTTCTTACGGTAAGGACAAGCCATACGTAAGTGCCATCCGCGACATCGTCCGCAAGAGTGGCTTCGACAAGGTGAGCCTCTTCCAGTGCGACTGGTCATCCAACTTCCTGAACAATGGTCTCGATGACCTTACCTGGACCATGAACTTCGGTACTGGTGCCAACATCGACCAGCAGTTTAAGCGTCTCGGCGAGGTTCGTCCTAACGCCCCAAAGATGTGCTCAGAGTTCTGGAGCGGCTGGTTCGACAAGTGGGGAGCACGCCACGAGACCCGCCCTGCCAAGGATATGGTAGAAGGAATGGACGAGATGCTGAGCAAAGGCATCAGCTTCTCTCTCTATATGACCCACGGCGGAACCAGCTTCGGCCATTGGGCAGGTGCCAACTCTCCAGGTTTCCAGCCAGACGTAACCTCTTACGATTACGATGCCCCTATCAACGAATGGGGATTGGCTACTCCTAAGTTCTACGAACTGCAGAAGATGATGGCGAAATACAACGATGGCAAAAAGTTGCCAGCCGTGCCTAAGGCTCCGATGCAGATCATCAAGGTGCCTGAGTTCAAGTTCAGCGAGTACAAGCCTCTGAGCTACGGTATCGGAAAGGAAAAGGAAAACCATGCGCCTCTGAGCTTCGAGGATATGGATATGGGATGGGGAACGATGGTTTATGAAACCCAGGTTCCTGCCATCGAAGGCATATCAACCCTCACCGGTGAGTTCCACGACTTTGCTCAGGTATATGTGAACGGAAAGTATGTTGGCAAGATAGACCGTGTGAAGAACGAGAAATCACTCGAATTGCCAGCCATGCCACAGGGTGCTCAGCTCACCATCGTGGTAGAAGGTATGGGACGAATCAACTTCGGACGTGCCATCAAGGACTACAAGGGTATCATCGGCAACGTAACCCTCACTACTCAGAAGGAGGATTGCGAACTTGCCCTCACCCCTACCCGATGGGACAACAGCACCATCGCTGATGACTACCAGACGGCTGTGAAGGCACTCGCCATGCCATCTAACAAGATGCGCGGTCTGCAGACCAAGGCGGGTTACTACCGTGGCTACTTCAACCTGAAGAAGGTGGGCGACACCTTTATTAATATGGAGGCATTCGGCAAGGGGCAGGTTTACGTAAACGGTCATGCTCTCGGCCGCTTCTGGCAGATTGGTCCTCAGCAGACCTTATATCTTCCAGGCTGCTGGTTGAAGAAGGGAAAGAACGAGGTCATCGTGCTCGATGTAGTAGGTCCTAAGGGCGAAGCAGGCAAGCCAGGCTCCAACGTGGCTCCTACCGCTTTCTGCCAGGATCATCCGGAACTCGACAAGCTGAACCTCGAAAAGAGCAACAAGCACAACGAGCCGGGCCATCGCATGGATCTGAACTCAGAGACCCCTGTTTTGAAGGGTGAGTTCAAGGCTGGCAACGGCTGGCAGACCATCAAGCTCGACAAGCCTGTAACAGGTCGCTACTTCGCCATCCAGGCAGAAAGCAGCCAGAGCGGCGACAGCCAGATTGCCATCGCCGAGGTTTATCTCCAGGATGCACAGGGCAACCGCATCGACCGCAACAACTGGGTAGCCTTCTATGCCGACAGCGAGAAGGGCAACTCAACACTCGACAAGATGTTTGACTTGCAGGAGAGCACTTACTGGCAGACCGAAAAGGGTGCCAACTTCCCACACCTCGGCATCGTGGATATGGGCAAGGAAGTTACCATCTCTGCCTTCGAGTACTTGCCACGTGCCGAACAGGGCGCTCCAGGAAGCGTAAAGGGCTTCAAGCTCTATGTGAAGAAATAAATGAAAAGAGGGAGACGGAAAGTCTTCCTCTTTTTTTATTTTGTTTTTTTATACATTATTATTCTAATATGTGAATACTTTTCCGTACCTTTGCACCATAAAAACTATTTATTCTTATGTTGACAGATATTGAAATAGCTAAATCAGTAAAACTGCGCCCTATCAATGAAGTGGCAGCAGAACTTGGAATCCATGAAGACCAAGTAGAAAACTACGGCCGTTACATCGCTAAGATTACTACGGACAAAATTGACAGAAACAAGTTTAAGAACCATCATCTTATCCTCGTTACAGCTATCAGTCCTACCAAGGCTGGTAATGGTAAGACCACCGTATCCGTGGGTCTCGCCCTCGGTATGCAGAAGATTGGAAAGAAGGCAGTAGTTGCATTGCGCGAGCCTTCTCTCGGTCCTTGCTTCGGCATGAAGGGTGGTGCTGCCGGTGGCGGTTATGCACAGGTATTGCCTATGGATAAGATCAACCTCCATTTCACAGGCGACTTCCATGCCATCACAGAGGCCAACAACATGATTGCTGCCCTCCTGGACAACTACCGTTTCCAGCACGAGGCAGAGGGATTCAAGCTCAAGAAGATTCTCTGGCGCCGAGTAATGGACGTCAACGACCGTGGTCTCCGTCGCATCATCACCGGTATCGGCGATAAGAACGGCATCGAGACAGAGGCTGGATTCGACATCACTCCTGCTTCTGAAATCATGGCTATCATGTGTTTCGCAACAAGTGTAGACGATCTCCGTCGTCGCATCGACAATATTCTCCTCGGCATCACTGAGGATGACAAACCATTCACCGTCAAGGATATGGGTGTAGGTGGCAGTATCGTTGCCCTCCTCCTCGATGCCTTGAAGCCAAACCTGGTTCAGACTACCGAGGGCACTCCTGCCTTCGTTCACTGCGGACCTTTCGCTAACATTGCCCATGGCTGCAACTCTATCATGGCTACTGCAGCAGCCCTTGAATATGGCGACTACGCCATCACAGAGGCTGGATTCGGTGCTGACCTCGGTGCAGAGAAGTTCTACAACATCAAGTGCCGCAAGACCGGTCTGCAGCCAGACCTTACCGTTCTTGTTGTTACTCTCCAGGCATTGAAGATGCACGGTGGCGTAGCTCTGGAAGATATCAAGCAGCCTAACGTTGCAGGAATGGAAGCTGGTTACTGGAACCTCGACAAGCACGTGAAAAACCTTCAGAGCTTTGGTCAGACCGTAGTCATCGCCTTCAATAAGTTTGCTACCGATACCGACGAGGAGATTGAGGTATTGCGCAAGCACTGTGAGGAGATGGGTTGCGGATTCGCTGTCAACAGTGCCTTCGCCGAAGGTGGCAAGGGTGCGATGGAATTGGCAGAACTCGTAGTAAAGACCATCGACGAGCGTCCATCTGCTCCTCTCTACTTCACTTACGCTGATGAGGATTCTGTAGAAGAGAAGATTGAGAAGGTAGCATTCAATCTGTATGGTGCCGGCAGCGTAACCATGAGCGATTCTGCAAAGGCTATGATTGATGAAATCAAGAAGTTGGGTGCAGAGAAGTTCCCTATCTGTATTGCCAAGACCCAGTACAGTTTCTCTACCGATGCTAAGGCTTACGGTCCAACAGATGGCTTCGAACTCCACGTTCGCGACATCACCCTGAATATGGGTGCTGAAATGATCGTAGTCATCGCCGGTCCTATCATGCGTATGCCAGGTTTGCCAAAGAGCCCACAGGCTGAGCGTATCGATGTGGTTAATGGTGAAATCACAGGCCTTTCTTAAATCCCACAGATTTCACAGATTTTTATATAAAACAGTTCGCCCTGAAAGAGCAAAAGCGTGCGATAGACAATACTTTTGCCTTTCAGGGCGATTTCTTATCTCATGCTGAATTCACAACCGCAATACAACTGGTTATAGAATTCATTCTGTCTCAACAACTCACCACGGCGATTCTGCAAACCGCCCTTTCTCCAATTCATATCCCACCACTCTACATCCGGACAACCTTCTACGGCGAGATGTCCGGCTGCATCTATCTGCTGGATATTTTTCCACCGGGAAGAAGCCAAGGTAGTAGTAAGAAGATGAAAGCCATGCTCCTGAGCATACCTAGCCGCATGCGTCAAACGATACCGGAAACACATCGAGCAACGGCTTCCCCTTTCCGGCTCCTGTTCCAATCCCTTGATGGTGGCAAGCCATTCCTCATGATCATACTCATCCTCCACATACGGAACCCCCTGCGCTTCCAGGAAGCGCATCAGCTCGTGCTTGCGAATCTCAAACTCCTGTAAGGGATAAATGTTACTGTTGCTGAAATATACCGTCGGCTTCATGCCGTTGCGAAGCATACACTCTACAATCGCTGACGAACAAGGCGCACAGCAGGCATGCAGCAACACTTCATGTCCTTCTGCTTTGCTACCATCAGGAAGTGATAGTTTCACGAATTTATATTGTTCTTCTACTGGAATCTTCATTTTCTTTGAACTAAATAAAAAAAAAAAAACAAATGGAGTACAGTCGTCTCGACACCCCCCATTTGCCCAAATATATGCGAAAACTAGTGCAAAGATACGATTTTTATTCGTATTCACAAAAGTTTCGGCAAATATTTACCACAATCTTTGTGTTTTAAGAGAGTATTTGTATTTTATTAACGTATGCACATCATTTTAAAGTCCTTTTTAACGTTATTACCGTCATCTCTGGCCATGCTCCCAATCGGAACGGGAAGGAGCCGCCAATACCCGATGAAACATTCAGCATCTGACTGCCTTTGCGATAAACACCACCCCACTCCTTGAATGCCATGCGGGCTGGTGTCCACTTGCCTATCTGCAACTGTCCCGCATGTGTATGTCCTGCCAGTGTCAGCTGGATAGGTCTGTCCCATACCTCTCTGCGCCAGTGATGCGGATCATGGGTCAGCAGTATCTTGAACCCTTCCTTCTTCAGTCCCTTCATCGCCTTCGGCAACTTGCTGCGGTTACTGAAAGGAGGCTGCCCCGCATTCTCCACACCGATGATATCAATGGAAGCCATACCATGACTCACTGTGAAATGGTCGTTCATCAACTGATGCCACCCCAACTGGCATTGATAGTTATAGAGTAGCTTCCAGTTGTTTCTCAGTCCTGCTATCGTATGATTGTTGCCATACTCGCAGTAATCATGGTTTCCCCATACCGAGAAGATGCCATCGTGGGCATGCAGCTGTTTCAGCGTTTCCAGATAAGGCTCCACCTCCCTGGCATCATTGTTCACCAGATCGCCCGTAAAGAGCATCATGTCCGGTTCCTCATTATTGGCTGCATCTACCACCTTCTGCACGAAGTCACTATCCTTCGGGAAAGAACCCAGATGAAAATCAGTGAAATGCAACAGACGGTAACCGTCAAAGTAAGGTGGAAGGTCGGGCGATTCATAGGTTACGTACCGTATCTCCAACCGCTTCCAGCCCTCAATGAATCCAAAGGCAAACCATCCCATCAGCGCCAACGCCGGAAGGAGGGCAAAGAACCAAGGCATCATGAAATCGAAGAGGATGAACACCACCTTGGGCATCACCGAAAACAGAATCGTAGTGAAGAGGATGCGTACGGAGAGCTTATGGAAGAAGCCCATCTGCAGCCCTACCTCTGCTAGCAGAAGCAGCAAGGAAGGCACCCACCACAGAATGGTCAGCACCAAAGGCCACCCGCTCACTCCCAGATGCCAAAGCCAGACATCGGGCAAGAGAGCAAGCCCTGCCATACCTATTATATATAAGAAGGATCTGAATATCCTTTTAATTATCTTTTTCATTTACCTGTTCAAGTATTACTACGGTGCAAAGGTACATAAAAATCTGCTTAACCGTTCATGTTTGTAGATGTTTAACTTTATTTTTTTTGCCAATTCATCAGATTGCAGTATCTTTGCAAGCCGTAAACTGTAAAAAACATCATCAATAAATATGGCAAGAAGACTCAGAAAGAAAAGAATAGCTATCATATTGCTCACATTCACGGCCATCGTCGCATGGTCTACACATAGTTGCGTATCGCGCTGCACCTCATCTTCGGATAAGGAAAAGGCAAAGGATACGCTCCCCAAGGTGCATATCAACGATTCCATCAGCAATGCCCTCACCGAGGGAAAGGAATATCACAAGATGGATTCGCTCGTGGAGAGATACCTCAAGCGATGGGAAATCAACGGTGCACAGCTCGTCATCACCCGCAACGACTCCCTGCTCTATGCCCGCGGTTTCGGATGGGCAGACAAGGAGAGGGGCATCCGAATGGAACCGAACAAGCTGATGCGCTTCGCTTCCATTTCCAAGCTCATCACCGCCGTAGGCATCATGAAACTGCAGGAAATGAAGAAGCTCAAGATGAACGAGAAGGTATTCGGACCGAAGGGAATCCTGAACGATACCACCTACAATAACAGTATCAAGGACCAGCGCTACTACAACATCACCGTAGAACAGCTGCTGCGCCATCAGGCAGGTTTCAACAACTATGCCGGCGACCCGGTATCCTCTACCCGCTACATCATGATGCAGAACCATCTCACTACTCCTCCTGACCATAAGACCCTGCTCAAGATTCTCCTGAAGCGCCATCTGGGTTATACGCCGGGCGAGGGCAAATGCTACAGCAATCTGGGCTACATGATTCTCTCGATGATTATCGAGAAGAAGAGCAGAATGAAGTACGAGAACTTCATGCAGAAGTACGTGCTCCAGCCTGCCGGATGCTACGACATGCATATTGCCGGCACCTACTACAAGGACCGCCGTCCTAACGAGACGAAATATTACATGCACCAGGGCAGCATCCCGGTATATGAATACAACAACAGTGGCAGAATGGTTGAAAAGTGTTATGGCGATACCGACCTTCCACGTCTCTCAGGTGCCGGAGCATGGTGTGGTTCAGCAGCCGAGTTGAGCCGTCTCATCGCCAGCATCGACGGTATGCCTCATGTCAAGGACATTCTCAGCCAGAAGAGCATCCAGTTCATGACTACCGAGCAGCCCGACCATCAGTATTCCATCGGTTGGAACTACACTCCAAAGAGCAATGGTCCGTAGATTCGTACCGGTTCTCTTGCCGGCACCTCTGCCATTGTCCTGAAGTACCCCGACGGCCAGTGCTGGATTCTCATCACCAACACCTCCACCTGGAAGGGTCACGGCTTCAGCAACGACACCATGGCATTCTTTGAGAAGCTCCGCAAGCAGTTCATGGCAGATATGCCGAAGAAGGATTTGTTCATATAGTGAAGGAAAAAAAGTTGGTGCATAACAGTTGGGCAACGCATGCACATCAGCTGTTGTGCGAGCGCATATCAGCTGTTATGCAAGCGCACAACAGCTGTTGTGCGGCCGGAGATACTAAATAACTCAGAAATATATCCTGTCTTTTCCGACAATATATCTTTAATATACGAATAAAAGAGGGTGCATCATAAATTCATGATACACCCTCTTTTCGTTTTTTATCAACTATTATAAACTTGCCAAACCAAGCTTCTCCTATCTTACGGCAACCTTCAGTCCCTTAGACTGAGCACAGGACTGGGTGGATGCCTTTACGATATATACTCCGGATGGAACACGGAGAATCATTCTCTGCTTATCAGGCAACTGATAACTGTGAACCATCTTGCCATCCAAGGTAAATACCTCTACACTACCCAACTTCTCACCATTCAAGGCAGATACAACAATCATGCCTGGAGCTGGCGAATAAACCTTCAACTGATTACTTTCAGCCTCAGCCTCAATCTGCTGGATACCGGTAGTACCACGAGTCTGGGTCAGGAAGTATCTGCCATGCTCGTTCGCCTGAATGCTCACCTCATTGCCATCCTGTAACTCGGTATACTGTCCGTTGGCAGCATCATAGAGATACAGCGGAGCATCGAGCTTGGCAACACCCTTCAAGTCAAGGTTCACCATTTCGTTCTTCTCCCCATTCTCCATGATGACACCCATTGGCATCCATTCAATCTTAGGAGTAGCATTCACCGCCACAGCCTGAGAACCAGCCACGGTATAAACCTGCGGAATACCACTCAGGTTCTGATCGCACAGAAGATCCACATCCTCCTGCTCATCATAATCATCAGAAGCCTCTTCTCTTACGGCAATGCGAGCCTTCGAAGTCTGCCCCTTAGCATTCTGAGCCGAGACATTCACATTCGTGAGATAACCAGGAGCAATGATGACGCCAGTAGAAAGCAGACGGTCTACATACATCGCAGAAGTGAACTTCACCGCATCAACGGAAGTTGTTCCATCCTTCTTGACAAAGAACGACTGAGTAGGCTGAACGAAAAAGTCTTTATCTGCCAAATCTGTAGCAGAAACACTATTTACGTCATCTCCATCAACCACCCATACAGCTTTCTGCAATCCTGTATTTACCTCAAAGAATTTCTTCAGAGAGATAGAGCAGGTATATGGATTAGCCACGAGATAGAAACCGCTGTTATTATCAGTTCCCAAGTTCTGAGTCATCTCTGCGAGATGCTTCTCATCGTTATTGAAAGCAACGAGGAGCTTGCCATGGCCAGCCTTTCCTACTTGTACAGATTTACCACCAGAAGTCGTTGAACCATCATAATCAAAGTACTGATAGCTTGTATCTTCCTTTGGCAAACGGAGGAGCGCATTAGGCAATGGAGTACCATCTGTAGGTCTCTTTGGCAAGAGTGCATTACCAGCCTTGATAGCGAAGCCACCGAATGAGCCATCAGTATAGCATTCATCCACCTTATTATATACGTGGCTCCAGTAGCCGAGATTTACATCAACCTTGCTTGCCTCACCACTTGGCTTATGCCATGCATCATGCTCACCATCAGAAGTGATTTCCTTCACATCACTCTTCATCCAAGCTTTCTGATAAACCGGATACTTGCTTCGGCTATACGCATCAGAAGTACTAGAACCTTCCACCTTATCATTATACTTGATATCCGTAAATGCCTTGGTTTCCTGTCGTCCATTACTTGCTGGCACATACATATCACCTGCGTAGATATACTGCAGAGGTGAAGCCATGGTGTACCACTTGTTAGGCACCAGTTCCTTCTCTACCCAAGCCTTGTCATATATCAGATAGCACTGGTCGCGAAGCTCACCCTTAGGCTTGAAGTAAATCTGATGGCAGGTATTGCCATAGAACTTCTCACACTTCAGATTACCATCAGTTTCGAATCCCTTATTGGCAGCCGCTTCATCCCAGTAAGCCATGATATCATACTGGATATACGTTGTTGCCACATCACCCTTGGCATTATTCAACTTGGTAGCAATACCATTCTCTTGACGATAAACTATGTTACCGAGGTCAGGGAAAGGCTTTCCATTCAAGTTGACGACAGTAACCTTAGTAAACTTCATTGGCACATAGCTATTCTGGGTAGGAATATCCTGGGCCGAAGCTGGCGTACCAGGCATGCTACTGCCATAAGGCAGATAATTCGTATACTCATTATCATGCAATTCAGTAGAAGATGAGCGATGCCAGTTATCATCATTATTCCAGTTGGCATTCATACCGCCATTCGCTGTAGGAGTCCAGGTAATGAACTCCGGTACAATCTTTACCTTAAGATAAGCTTCGCCAGGGCAGCTAGAACCACCAGCAGCCTTCTGCTCGAAGACAAATCTGAGATCATAGTAGTATCCCTCGTGGAAATTATCTAAAACATCCTTTAAGAACAGGAGGTCGAGGGTTGCCTGAGTCGCAGTACCCACTTCGCCAATCTCTGTAGACTTTAATTTTGCAACAGGAGCAGACAGCAATGTAGCACCAGTTTTATTCCACAATGGGTCATTGGTTGTAGCAACATAGACATCCGCAGAAGTATTTGCACCAGTTTTACTATCATCAATGAATGTCAAAGTCTTATCTTCGACACCAGTCTTATAGCTTGCGCTATGCAATGGTACCTGGAGATAACCCTCGGAAGAGTTTGTCTCGTTCTGATTCAACAACTTCTTAATCTGTGGCAATCCGATACGGAGCGCAGACTTATAAGTTGCATCATTAAACGGATAATACACATCATTGAAACCGAAGTTAAGCTGTGGACCATCCTTAGCTATACGCAGAGGTACAGGAACCGCTTCATCACAAAGCAAGTAACTGACTCCATCCGGTGTAATATAAACTTCCTCACCGTCAGCATTTGTTCCATTAGGTGCTGGTTTCATATAGATTGTATGAGCACCATATTTATCACTAACAGGAATCGTAATCTCATTAGAAGCGGTACTGTTATAAGGCGTTGTCTTCTGATCGATATACCAGTAGAATGGCACATCTTTAAGCATAATCTTTGCACCAGTCTTTGGATCGATGGTTGTGAGACTGCCCTTAAGTTTAACACTAGGATTTGGATCTGCACAGTCCACACGATAGTCAGTAATGACATTACCCTCGTTATCTATAATCGCAGGTGTCTGACCAATCAACTCGAACAAATCGCTATAAATAGAGCAGACATCAGAAGGTTTACCCCACTGTGCATTAGGTGCATTTGGATCACTATCAGCACATACTGAGACATAATACTTCTTACCAGCCTTGAGTCCAAACTTATGATTAGCGAGAATGATGTAAGTTTCACCATAAGCATCAGTCTCTATCATGTTGACACCATCTATCGTATGAGACTTACAAGCTGCTTCGGAATCATATACATCAACAGAAGCATAGCCATCTGGCATTGCTTTCTCCGCACCATCCAAATTATAGTTGTAAAGACCTGTTCCCTTTACAGGCGTACCATCTTCTTCCACAAAACGGAAATGGATTTTCGTATCCGTATGGTTAAGTATAGCATTCAAAGTCTCGTGAATGGCACGTATCTTCAGCTTGACTTTACCTTCCCCATTCTCACCGCAGGCAGGTCGGTCCTGGAAGACCTCCACCTTGGCTGGCTTTAAATATATACGGATATCATCAACTGCATAGTCCGCACCTTGAGTACCCTCACTATAGTTATCAATCTCAATACGGAATTTATCATACTGTTCTGCATGTGACTCTTTCTGAATGGTAATCTTACCATATACCTGATACCACTTTCCTTTTTCTTTACTATCACGGTTACTTTCAAAATCTCCAGAAGAGAAATTATGAAGCAACACTTTCTGATTGCCAACAAGACCATACAATTTAAACATAAGCTGTGGCATTGTTTGAGCACCAGTAATATCAGCAACATACGCAGAGAACGCCATTTGCTGACCCGTACATATACTTGCATTAAATTCTGCAGATGCAATGGTACGGCTTTCATCTGAAGCATCAATATAGAGGAAGGAACCCGTTTGAGAACCGCCGGATAATTCCCATGTTCTATCATGTAACTCAGAACCATAGTGCCACAGATACTTATCACTATTGGTTGATACTCCCGGCACATTAGCCGTCTTATAGATTCCATATTCACCATGCAATGGTGAATGCATTGGGTCAAAAAACGCTACACCAGATTGTGCACTTTTACTTAACAGACTCTTATAGACAAATCCATAGTTTCTCTTTGACCAATCAGAAGGATGCTCAGACTGATTATCCATATCATTGGTTGGAGCAGAAAGAGTTTGTTCTGGACTATCATTATCGAAACTAACCATTGCCACACGGTTATAATTCTCTTCAAGATAAAAGATTTTACGCTGAATTTCGTCATTACCCATTTCGGAATCCATCATAGGATGGAAGCCAAAGAATCGGCAGTTGAAATTGGCAATCGGACAACTACTATTGTCGCTTTCATCTACAGCATAAGCCACTACAGAGAAGTGGTCACCATAGTTGAATGTAATATTACCTGTAACGGAATTACCATCCAAATTCTTCCATGCAGATGCACTATTTAAGAGATTTTGATAGACATCAAAGAAACGAGGAAACTTATCCACGTTACTTTCAAAATCACAATATTTATCTTTATCACCATTATATATTCTCCATATAACCTTAGTTGCTTGCTTGAGCTCTTTTCCGAAATCAGCAGCAACAATATCTCGGTCTGATTGCCCTGTTGGGAAATAGACATGATGCTTATTGTTAATCATCGGATAGAAATAATACATGGTTGGTTTCATATTAAGACGCAAAGTCATTGTCGACATAGCGTTAGCGAAACCAACAGTAACATTCTTATTATCCTCGTAAGTGAGATCATTATCCGAATGGGTAAGATAATTCATTTCCATATCAGCCATTTGCTTAGCAGGAATCAGATGGAAGATATAACGGATAGAAAGCGTACTTTCATGATCCATATAGGTTCCCGTCTCATCAATACCATCAACATAACGGCTCACATCACAGGCAATCGTCTCACCCTTCCAATTTTTATCAGCTGGGCGAGTATAATTAACACCGAGATTACCTTGCCAAGGCTGAATTTTATCCAAATTATAAGCTAAAAGACCTTTTTTGTTGCCTTTTTCATCACTTATTTCATGCAAGTAATTTGTATCTTGAGTATCGGCTTTAATATTAGCAGATGCTTCATCTGTATCATAATTATACCATCTATAATAACCTAATGGTTCCAAACCACCATGTCCGTGGGCGTCAACTCCATCAAAATCTTCCATAGGTAATGTCAATGGAACAGGTTTGCCAACTTCAACAGGATACGTATACTCCCAAGTATAGGTCTTTTGGCGTAACTGTCCCTTAGACGCATCTATTACCTCATAATCACCATCTGCATTGGCATAACCCTTGTAATGACGGAAAGGCACTTTAGCAGGGTCTGTAATCTTTACCTGATATTTCAACTTCAGATGAGTAGGCTCTGTTGTAACGATTTCTTCTGTCTCTTTCAATCCCTCAATATCATCTGTAATGACACAAGAGATATTGGTAACCTTTGTTATATCAAAGCTATAAAGCTCAGAAGCAAAGGATACTTTCAACAAGTCTGCCAATTCACTACTTGGATCTTTCGTCAAGACATTAAAATACTTATTGCTATCAAAGTCATTGTATTTCTTGCTTGATATTTCCAAACCATTAGTTGTGAAGCTATTACCATCAGCATCAGTAACAGTCCAACGAATATAGAGATTACCCAGCTCGCTTACTGAAGACTTTCCAAGAGCTGACAGAATTTCATCTAACTTATGATTTAAGTTGATATTAATCTGCTTTTTGGCATTATTTATCAAAATACCATCTACACTCTTAACTGTTGTTGGTTCAGTAGAAGTCACCAATGTACCTACAGCACTCTTGTCTGCAAATGATACCGTATAAACACCCTGCATAACAGATGGTTCTGATACAATATATCTTGTACCATCAGTTTTGATATAAGATGTCATACCAGTGACATCATTGGTCCATACAGCTTTCAACTGGTAATTCTTCCAATCACCAGGAGTATTCAATTTAGACTTATCAAAAGTAATCGTTCTGAGATTTTCATTGCTTACAGAAGTCTCAGAATAACCAATAACATTGCCCTTACCTCTATTATAAGTAGAAGAACTACTCAATGTACCTTCTGGCAAATCTTCAATCACCTTACCTGTAGTCTTATCAATCACCTGCCAACGGATATAACGGAGGTAGTGAGTAGGCACAGTAACAGTAACCTTACTACCAGAGACAGCAAAGTTATCAGACTCACTAATTACATTAGATGACAATGCAGAAGACAGTTTCATATCAGCAGTTGCCTGAGCTACGGTCTTAAAATTAACGGTATAAGCACCTTGTAACACAGAAGGTTCTGCCACAACAAATGGCTTAGTATCCAAAGTTGGGGCATCAATACCATCTACATTATCGGTCCAAACTGCCTTTAACTGATAATTACTCCATTCGCCAGCACCAGAAATCTGTGACTTATCAAAATTTATCTGTCTTACTGACTGATCTGAAGAAGAAGTTGCACTATAATAAACAAAACTTCCCTTCTTTCTGTTGGTAAAGCTAGAGTTGGTAAATATCTGATTACCATCTTCACCCACTGCGTCCACAGTCTTACCGGTAGTCATGTCAATGAGCTGCCAACGTACATACTTTACACTATGCTTTGGTATTGTAACAGTTACCTGCTCAATGCCGTCATTTACCATATATACATCAGACTCATCAACTGCTGTTTTTGACAAACTGCTCAAAGCAAGATCCTTACTCTTAATCTGCTCTGCAGTTGTAAATGCAGTAACATACAAGCCACTGAGATTTGGTTCTTTCAAGAGATAATAATTGTTGTTATTATCATCATAGAGAATGTCTGAACCAGCTGAACTTGATGCCCAGGCACAAATTACCTGATAACCATCAGTCCAAGTACTTCCACTAGGAAGCGTGAAGGTCATCTTCAAATCGTTACTATTTGCCTCTTTATCATTATTATACCAAATATAATAGTTACCTTTCTTTATATAAGTCTTAGCTGTGGCTGAACCATCAGGAGTTAAAGCATCTATCTTATCTACCACTTTACCATCCTTATCTGCTACATACCAGCGCATATATTTCGCTGTATTAGGCATTGAAATAGTAAAAGAAGCATCTGTAGTAGCTCTAATCTCTGTTGTCTTTTGGACATTGCTACTTATATTAGGAGTAAACGTAGCAGATTCTGCAGCCGTCTTAGACATAAAAGAGAAAACACACTTGCCAGAAAGAGTTGGCTCTTGGAAGAAATAGGCTTTAGTTCCATCAGAATAAAAATCTCCATCAGACTTATCTGTAGCCCAATAGCAAACCACCTGATAACCATCATCCCACGTTTTACCTGAAGGCAAATTAAAAGTTACAGTACGTTCAGATTCACCTGCTATATTATTGGGCTCATAGCTCTCAAACTTCGCCCAAACATATTTATCCTTAACAACCTGATAATTGGTTGCAGCTTCTCCAGTCAATAAAGAGCTAACAGGACTTATTACAGAACCGTCTTTATCAAGTACTTGCCAACGCATATACTTGACATCATTCATATCTAATTTTACACGTGCTTGTGCATTATTTTGATCAACAACATATTTCTTACTTATAACATTAGTTGGCTCGCTGGCTTCCTTCATAGAATAATCTGCCAAGTTTTCTGCCAAACGAATGTTATAAGTATATGTTGCCTGCTCTTTGGCAGCACCAGTCAAGAGTCCTTCCTCATTAGAAAGATGAAGAACAATCTTTGCTCCTTCGAGATTTACATCAGTTGGAGGAGTAAAATACAAAGTACTCATCTCCCAAGTATTTGCAGCCCCTTTGCTACCATCAAAAAAAACACGATTCCCCTGAATATAATAAAAGCAATCAGTTGTTGTAGAATTGCCAATATTAGATGACCATTGGTGTTTTTTAATACTCCAAGAAGCTATATCTATTATTTTTTCTGATTTATCAATAAATTCAATAAAGAAATATGTATATTTATAGCTATTATTGTTTGCATCCAAATACGCATTCTTTAGATCAAGTTTATAATAGCCATTATCTTTAGTCAATACAGCAGTTTCTCCCCATCCTTCCACTGGCATTAATACCAATGAAAGGAGGAGGATGAGAGTACGATATATGTTTTTAATCTTATTCATAGCGATAGTATTTACGTGTATAATGTTTACGAGCAGCATAGCTTCTTAAATCCTTGGTGAAAAGTATCTTATATATAAGTTCTTTTCCTGAGGCGCCTGGCACAGGGACGGTGACCTTGTAGAGGGCACTCTGCTTATCGGCAGCATCATCATTGAAGGTACCTTCGAAATAGCCGGTGGTTGTATTCCATGATGGAATAGTTTTAAACACCAACTGGGCATTAGCTGTTTCATCAGCCATACCTTCTTCTTTGATTAACTGCCACTCTACTTTGGTATTATCGATACCAGTTACCTCTGAGTCATCACTTGCCTTTACTACCTTTGGCTGGATATGGAATTCCTCTTCCGGGTAATAACAGGTGTAGGAAAGAGTGGTTCCGTTATCTGTTATGGATGGATAGAGACCGATGGCTGTGAAGGACTGAACATCAAACTTCAACTTGTAATCATCTAATGAGATTCGGAGAATGTGATGGTCGTTGCGAGCTATCGTTGTCCAATCCTGGAACAGGGCGTAACGCTTGATTCCTGTTGATGTATTCAGGTTGATGATGAAATACTTGGAAGTATTGCCCGCTGCGCTTTCATTCACATAAAACGAAATCTCATTCTCTGGCTTATAAGTATCAGTACTTGCAGGTATCGTCTTTGATGGAGACAGCTTATAAGTATAATTATCCGTTGCTGCCTGCTTTACCAGATTCGGAGTACATGTAACTTCATCTTTATCTGCATCAGTTAGGCTAGATGAACCAGTTGCGCCAGAGGTTCCTGATACATCAGAATGCTTTGGCAGCAACATGATGTTACCATCTGTATTGGTAGTAGCAGAAGGATTTGAAGTAATATCGCTGATGGTAATATCATTGATTATCAAATCAGTAGAACTTGGATTCCTAAACTGAAGTGTAACCTTTGCCAACATTCTTACTACCCAAAGTTCAGTGATGCTTGGCTTACCGGAAGCATCTATCGTTACTTCCTGCTTATTGCTCATTGGAATACCTTTGCAGTCTGTGGCATTCACATTGAAGCCATTGCCGTTCATCTTCCATTGCATGTTGTCGAAATGAACTTCTACACCTTTGGATATACCTAGTTCTGTTGCTGTTAGATTAGCAAAGGAATAAACCTGATAGGTATCACCTTTAGGAAGATCCTTGATTGTGACTTCATCTTTAATGCGATTATTAGCCGATACATCCGTATTCTCTACAAAAGAAACAACCTTGTTGTCTTTCACAAAGGCTACTACCCAACTCTTCATGTTTTCTGCATCTACGCCATCATTCCATGACAACGTAGCTCTGGTTCCGGAAGAAGGAGCTGTAGAAAGAGTCATGTGGACGGTAATCTTGTCGCCTGGGTTATCGCCTCCACTGTCTCCCTGTATAGGGTCAGCACTATCTGTGGAGCAAGCCGTCATAAAGGCTAGCACCATCAGAATCAATGCCGTATGTATCGTTCTAATCGTTTTCATTTTCTCTGAAAGTTTAATTTCAAACTATACTTTCTGTTTATCTATTTATTTCGTTTTTACATTGTTGTCTCTTCGTGAGTATAGGTTGCCCATTTTCTCACGTTGAGGGTAATCTTCATTCCATCCGGTCCCTTGCCAGTAATTCCATCGATACGAACCCGATAGATGTTATTGCGGACTATGCCGTAATACATTGGGTCTGTTTTAGAGCCAATACCTGTTGGATCACTATGGCGAATGGTATAGGTATAGTATTTATCTGTACCAGATTTACCCGCCTTAGGCTGCTTATTGGTTGCATCCCATTCGGAAGACTCGTAATACTTGCCTTTAAAGATAAGGCCTGTAGAATTGTCCTCTTTATTATCGGTGGTCGTATTCTCCATCACATAATCGAGGATGTAACTTGGATCTGTTGTACTGGTTGAAGTTGTCTTCTTTACATTATAAAAAGATGTAGGACCTTCGGCTTCTGCGAGAGTAAGACCTGTACGATTCTTTGTCCAAGGGCAAACCACATAATTAGTAGAAGCCTTGGTTGTAGGATTCATTTCTTCTTCACCGTAATAAGTAACTGTAGATACAGCTGCATCTGAAGAAACTCGCTTAATCAGGTATTCTCCCTTTGTCATAACCTTGGTAGAAGTAACAGATTCGAGCTTAAAGCCACCTATTACATTCGTACCATCCATTACGTTATAATAATAACCTTGACTTGTACCATCAAAAGTAGCATTTGGAATGATGTCGATACGGGCAGCCAGGCGCTCGATGTCAACATTTACCACATAAGGATCTGACTCGGTTCCAGTTCCACTACCGGATTTTCCTGAGAAATCTATCTTTGCATCCTTCTTTGATGACATGACGAAATCTGAGAAATTGGCAATATCATCATTTCGGGTACAAACCTTATCCATTTGCATATCCCGGATTTCGCTTATCGTCTTTCCTTGACATTTGGAAGTCATATCACCAGCATTGGCGATAACCAAAACATGATAATTCTTGCCAACAATTGCAGCATCTATTTCTCTTGGAACGGTAGTATAAGTTGCATCTTTGCCAGAAGAAGTTGTTTCCTTATTTAAATTGGTAAATGTATATACATAATCAATTGTTGCATCATCTTGCGACAAGTCTGCTTTATCAGATTTATATAGTAAGACAGTAAGAGAATTGACATCATTTTCATGATTGGTTCCTGTTTCTCTTCCATCTCCTTCTTCACCTCCTTGAGGTCCTGTAGCTGCCCTACTCGCTCGTGTATCTCCACTACCATCCACAGTCACCCTTACCTGCAGATATGTCTTCATATCTTTGCTTGGCAGAGGCGAATCGCTAGCAGTGTCGCTCGCACAGGAAGCGAACGACATCACCAGCAAAAGGGCTAGCAATGAGAGGGTTATTGTCTTTATCTTAAACATACACTTTCTTTTTTGAATCGGCTTATGGGAAGCCGGGTAGGACATATTAATTGAGTTCTTCGAACTGGATGCGCTTGCTCCAACTCAGTACATTCACGCTGATGGTGATGTAACAATACTTGAGCTTGCCACCCTGGATAAAGAACTGAAGTTTGTAATCATAGGCACGGTCTAGGAATTCCTGTGCACTGTAACTGTACTCCTCGCTGGTGCGGAGACGACTCAAGAGGTCAGGAAGATTTACATTTACTACTGTATTTCCGGTCTCCTTACTCTTGATGAGGAGATGACCGTCCTGTTTGTAATCATCGTGCTTCAGAATGCGGGAAGTCATGAAGTCGGCATGAGCTATCTTGCCCTGCTCGGTTTCATCCACCGTATTCCATGTAGCATGAGGAGTATAAACCACCTTACGGCTTTCGTCGAGAGAGTTGTCCCAAAGGATGCGGGCATTATGATCCTCAATGGTCATTGTGTAGTCGTTGACATCCATATCCTGGGGAGAGTCAAGGTCACGTAGCGCAACATTGATTTTCTTTGTATCACGAACCAGCGGAATGGTAGCATAGGCTGCTTCAGAGGAAGAAACCACTACGGATTCGAGCATCTTGCCATGCCAAAGGGTGTCCAATGGCATGGCATGATTCTCAACTTCATCATAATCACCACGGCTCTGATGGTCGAGGTTCACCTCCAACTTCTTGATATTGTCGCCCTTAGCCAGTTCTGTACGAACAAACTTGGCGCGACCGGATTGCAGTTGGTCAGCATAAGCATTCTGTCCTGCGAGAGCAAGGAACTGATATTTGCCAGGCTGTAGGTTCTCGACGTGCATTACATAATTTGGGTCTTTGAGAGGCGATGATAGCGCAGAATTCGTCTCGGTCTGTTGAGTTATATAGTTTCCGTTCTCGTCGAATACATACAGCGTTACCTGTCCAACATGGTCATTGAACATGTCGGCACGCTGGAGGTTGTAATCATACTTAAATTTCACATATACACCATTAGGGCAGTCGCTGTAGTCCTGGTGCCACATATCGTTGCACGAGGTGACGACTGTCAGGGTCATGGCAGCAGCCATGACACCCTTCAACCATTTATTTATCTTTTGCGCTATCATATCGCTAATCAATTATTGTTTTATATACTTTATCTTATAATGTATCGAATTACTGACCGAGAATTGCTCCCTGTGTACGCTTAGCCCAAGAGAGGACGTTGATCTTGACAGAGATGTAAGCAGCCAATTCATCATCTGTATCACCAGTAACCTTAGGAACAACTGGGGAACCAAGTTTCTTGATACCTTGAACATCAATATTATACCAGTTATTACGGAGTACACCATAACGACCGAGATAATTTGCTGCCTGATAAGCTGATGGATAAGCACCATCACTTACTGTAGGTAATGGAGTCTCTGTAGTCTTCCATGGAGTCAAGTCGTCACCAAAATGCTTAATTCTTACAGGATAGTATGAAATACCATTCTCATAAGTAGCCACCTTGATTGCATTCATAATGTTTGTAATATCTGTGGTCACTGCTGGAGCTGAACCAGAGGTATATTTAGCATTACCTGTAGCATTAACTACAAAGGTAGGATGGTTATTACCTGCTGTTTTAGCAACAGAAACATCCAAATCACTTTCACCAATTGTTTCACCAGCCTTCAAGCCTGTCTTAATCCATGCTTGTACATCAGTATTGTTCAAGAATGCACTCTTAACAGCCTTCTCCATATTAGCTTCATCAAGCAACTGACTCTCGTTATCATTAACAACATAGAAAGTCTTGCCATCATCTTTAATCTGAGCAGCAATGACAACACGTGTAGTTACATCCTGGTTCTGCTGAGGAACTGTGAAGGTATTTTCCAAACAGTAGTCGGATGTATTTAATTCTTTCAAACTAGCAGGTTTCTGATTGCCAATGGTATTGAAATTATCTGACAATGTTCCTGGTTTAGCATCGTAGTTAGGGTCTTTTGCCCAATATGTACGATACAAACTAACGCCAGCTTCCATATGATCATCACCAACAAAACGATAAGGTTTTGTAGGAACACTTGATGTTGTCTTCAAAGAGAGCCACTCTGAAGAATTTGAAGTATTTCTCAAATAATAGGTCTTCTTATTGGTATTATCCAATACCCAACCCTTAACAGTATATGATACAGTTGCATCATCATCCAATTTACCTGTTGCTTTTGAAGCAGTAACATCTACCTTGGCCAATGCACGCTCTACATAAATAGTTGCAGAAGAATTAGCCTTAGCCAAAGCCTCTGTAGCATAGATATGATCCTTATCAATTTTAGAAGCAACACTGACAGTAGCACTAGTTAGAGCAGAAGCACCACCAGCAACACTTGACAAAGGAGCATTCATCATCAAGAAACCTGTTGTTTTAAAATCAGAAGCATTCTTTGTTAACTCTAAGGTTTGCAAATCTGAAATTTTCTTAGTAGAAGGAAAATCCTCACCATTTACTTTCAAAGTAGCTTTAGTATCATCTACAGCAAGTGTTCCATTGTCATTCAATACAACAATAGCATAGAAATTATGAGTACCATCACTCAATCCATTATTGATTTTTTGAGTAATTTTGGTTGTAGTAGTAATATTATCAGTAGTAGTTCCAACCAAGTTCATACTCAAATTTTTTAATTGATACGCACCAGCAAATGTTGCATCTGCCTCATTAGCACCCTCAAAGAGAAGTAAGGTACCATTTTTAACAGCATACTCGTCAGCAAGTCCATCATCAAAATTGTCGTTTGCAGCACGACTCATTGAACCACTACGTGTAGGCAAATTCAACGAAAGTGAAACATAGCCATTACCATCCTGATTAGCAGGAGTGTTACCACCATTCAAGTCATCACTACTTGAACAAGAACCGAGCATCAGACCAGCCAATACTGCGGAAAACAATAACGATTTTTTCATAATTGATATACTTAATTTGATTAATATTTTTATTCCTATTTATTACCTCTTATAGATTTTCCAGATTCTCCTGAGCAGCCTTGACACCTGCCTTGGCTGCCAAGCTGAAGTAATAGCGAGCCTGCTGGTCATTTCCCTTCAATGCCTCGTATACACCACGAGCATTCAGAGCCGCAGGACTGTTGCCAGCCTTGTCAAGATAAGCCTTGGCACCATCGGCATCACCGGCATTCAAGCGGGTATTGGCTGCATTGAGATTGGCAGTTTCGTTCTCTGGGAACATGCGGACGGCAATCTCCATCACGTCGTTAAACTCCTTACTGCCAGGCTCATAGGTCTGAGCTACCAGGAACATCTCCTCCTGACTGAGCTGCTGTGGCTTGGTCTTGATAATCTCCTTTGCCTCAGCCACATCGAATGGCTTTACCTTATACGTGATATGGTAGTCGGAATGGCGGAGGGCAGGATACCAGGTATCAAGCATGAAGCGATACTCTGACGGATACAGCTTCTTGATTTTCTGCTCACGGGCATCCGGATCCATTTTCTCATCATTGGCGATTGCCAAAATCTCTGACTTATGCTCCAGGTTACTCTCCTTGAGATAGTTGCGGAGACCATCCCAATCCTCTGCAGTAGAAGAAACGGTGAAGAGCTGGGTTGGCAGGGCTACCATACGGCGAACATAATCGGTAAGGGTCTTGGCACGGTTCTTTGCCAGATAGTCATTATGACTGTAAGGACTCTCAGGAGAAGCATAACCATGAATGTTGATTCCGCTCACCTCCAGGTTCTTATCATCTTTCAGGGCATTGATGGTTCTTACGATGCTGTCCAACTGAGCCGGATTGCGACGGTAGTCGGCATGAAGCTCTATCTTGTTGACAGGGAAGTCGATATAAGCACGCTTATCGAGATGACGAACCTTGATTGCCTCTACGGCAGGACGTACGAAGACAGCCAACGGCTGACGGCGATGGCGGAGATGGAAATCATTTCCCTCCTCCAGGTTGCCACATCCACAAAGATCTTCATGCATATTGAGATCGTAGTTCTTCATGACTCCCGCCACAGGAATGGAAGCGGTATACTTAAGGGTCTGTGCCTGCTTGTTGTTACGGCGAACCACCATCGCCTTTGGCGAAAGGTTCAGATGTTTGTTCCCTACCCCACGTTCATACATAATCTGCTGGCGTTTTCCGTTGATGACAATCTCAGGCAACTTATATTCCAACTTCTGACTCTTGAAGATAGGAGTATATACCAGCTGGGTATTGGTAGGAAGGTTAAGCGAATCGAGGTTGAGATCCATCGATACCATTAAAGCGTTATTCTGCTGCGCCACCTGCACATTGCTAACCTGAATTTTGTTGGCAGCCAGCTTTACTTCATGGCAGTTCTGTGCCATAACAGTTGCAGGAGCCATCAATAAGGCAGCATATAATAAATAGGTGGTATTTCTTGAAAGTTTCATGATCATTAATGTTAAAAGGGGTTATAACATATAAATGAGGGAGAGGGCAGCCTTGGTAGGTCCCACATAGTTATCGTGAGAGGATTTTAACTTCTCCCCACAGTTGCCACACTTGAACTTGTCGTACTGGATGTAGTCGTAGCCAATACCAATGGATGTTTCCAGATTCCAGTGCTTGGAAAGTGGCCACTGATAACCAGCGGTGACACCACCACCTACGTACCATCCCTCATAGCGATGGTCGCGCAAGTCCTTAATCATACCGAAAGGTAGCTTGACGCCTCCGGCATTAAACTGTCCACCCATAGCATGCGCACCGAGGAACCAGCCATTGAAGTTCTGGCAGAACCAATAGCGGTATTCCGGCATCACAAGCCAGTGGCGGAGGCTGGACTGGTCACCTCCCGACTGCTTCCAAGGATTGAAGCCTACGAATACCTGAGCGGTATGCTTCTTCCCCACAGCAGTTTCAAGTCCGATATTGGGTGTTGTTGTTGCCCAATACAGCAAATTGCTCTTTACCCCAATGTTCTGCGAAAAGCCGTTCATCGAGATCAACATCAGTAGCATGGTTGCTAAAGACATTTTCATCACCATCGTTTTGCACATAATTAATAATGGTTTTAATATGTAATTTCGGTTTATATATTTTTGTTAGTATATCTAGTTCCATTTTGAGTATACAAGTGGTTGTAACTCTACTTCATCTGGGTATACTTTTACTTATCACTTACTTGGTATACTTTGCTTGTTGTTAAGTTTAGCATATCATTTTTGACGCTGCAAATATATAAAGAAATTGCGAAATGGGGGAGACCGTCCGAAAACTTAATTAGGGAAGCAAACAACTGAATTGAGCAT
>NZ_VZCB01000084.1 GCF_009494395.1 Segatella copri
TACTGGTACGGCTAACCCGCTGATAAATAGTGGGGACGCTGTATTGGTGGTTTACTATTTTGCGGGATGGGACCGCCTGGAGAGGGCTTGATGAGGCAATGATCAAAGCCCTCGCCATGTTGTGCGGGATGGGACCGCCTGGGGAAAGGTGAAGACAGTATGAGGTGGGTTTGCTATAATGGGGGTATAGATTACTGATTTTAAGGCTAATTCGTTGATAACTTGCAGATTTCTTGTGGTTTTCTTGGCGGTTTCGAGAAAAAAGCGTATTTTTGCGGCAAAGTTGAACGTTTAAAAAGGAGAAAATTATGAATATTGTTGCTTTAAGTAATAGGCTCGCAAGTAAAGTTCCTCATTGGCATGAACTCGAAAAATTAAGTAAGGAAGATAAGATAGAGGTTATTGCTTTACTTTCCATGTCGATGGCAAATGCAGAGGAAATAAAAACGCCAGCAGATAGAACTAAAGAAATGGTAGAACGTTGCTGTGGTTCTTGGGTTGGCGAACAGTCGGCAGAAGATATTATAGCAAATATCAACGAAAGTAAAATGTCAAAGTCAGAACCTGTCAAGTTTGGATGATATGAATTACTTGTTGGATACCAATATTTGTGTATATTTTATGAGGGGGTAAACGAAATGTAGCTGCTAAAATTTCAGAAATTGGTCAAGAGCATTTCTTTATCTCTGAGATGACTTTGGGTGAATTACTTTATGGGGCTCAGTGTAGCGATAGACCTTCTGAGAACATTAGAGCTGTTCATGTGTTTTGCCAGTATGTAACAATATTGCCAATGGTAAATATTTGGAATGAATTTGCTGTTCAAAAGGCTTTTCTTCGTAAAAAAGGTCAACTTATTGAAGATGCTGACATAATTATTGGTACTACAGCTATCATAAATAATATGGTTATGGTTACAGAAAACGTTAAGCACATAGGAAGGCTTAATGGTATTGTTGTTGAAAACTGGATAGAAAAATATATTATTGACGCTGTTTGCTGATTACATTTTGATAGTTGGAGGATAGATTATGGCATTAGAGATAAGAAGCATTCCTGTTTTGACAGGTGAGACCGCTGAACGATTTGTTCGTGAGGCAGAGGAGAATGAACGTAATCCACAGAGGAGAAAATTAGTCTTTTCTTTTGAGGATATTGATCGCATTATGGAACGTTCACGTAAATATATGAAAGAACATGGAGGAAAAGGACCTTTTGCAAAATAGTTGTGGAGGCTTTCCATATTAGAGTCAAGAATGATGTATCTTGATTTGTTGGGATATATAAGATAATAAATGCTCTCTGGCGCTCGGAATCGCATGGGATAGGACGCAAGGAACACAGGATATAATCAGAACATGGCATTTGCTGTGCCACGTTTTTACATTAAAAACAAACATATTAAAACAATATGAAAAAAAACTTTTCGAACACAAAGACTATGAGATTAGTTCTCTCGGTATGTTTTGCTTTGGGGGGATTTTGTGCACAAGATTCCAACCTTTATGCCCAGCCTGCAAGCGGCTGTAAATTAGCTTCACAAACCGTCATTTTGCCCTGTACGGAAGTAGCCAACTTAAACGGCTTGGTTATTCCCTCCAATTTCTTCAAGGAAGCCTGCAATGGAGGAGCTGTTCTTTCGGTTACAACAAAGACTTCCGATACAGGTGCTTCTTACGCAGATGTGAAAGGCATTATTCGTTCTGTTGACCCCGATGCCCCAAACATAGAATGGGAGATTCTGTTGCCAATGAAATGGAATGGAAGAAGTTTGCAATTGGGAGGAGGTGCCAACAACGGTTCCATCCCTAACGTTCATGGCACATCAGCATTCGGAAGCGTGAAACCTATCGATGCCGGTTATGTGGTCTATGGAGATGATTCCGGACATCAGTCGAGCAGCAGTATGGATGCATCGTTTGCTTCTAACGAGGAGTCTCTGAACAATTATATTCGACAACATCTGATTAAAGCGCATGACGTGATGCGTTATGTGGTGAACCATTTTTATGGACAGGAGCCTGTGTTTAATTATTTTGCTGGTTGCTCTACGGGAGGACGCGAAGCCTTGGAATGCGCCACCACCTACGGCAAGTACTACGATGGCGTTTTTTGCTCACAACCGGCTTCCAACTATGTGCTGGCACGACTGTGGGGAGCCGTTCTCTCACAAGCTGTTTACAAAAATTTTGATGCTGATACTTATCCACATTCGGACGGGTATATTGACGAAGAAACCCTCAAGGGCATACAGCAAGATGCTATTTCGCTTTACGACAAATGGGATGGAATAGAAGACGGAATAGTCTGCAACATCTTTGCAGCGCGAAACAACCGAGATAATTTTTTGAACATCATCCGGAAAAAATATCACTTGACAGATGCCCAAATGAATACGATAGATGTATATGCCAATGGCTTCTGTTTGGAGTATGCCATGAAAAACGGAATGAAAACCTACAAAGGGTGTTCTGCCTTAGAAGGTGGCGCGATGGATTTAGGTTCAAGTGAAGTGCCACGTGAACCACTCGACACCCGATACAATGTGCATCATGGAGACCGCGCCGATGGTATATTCAAGTATTTCTTCACCAAAGATCCGACATGGAAACTGATAGAACATGACTATTTCCATCCTGACGAGAATTTATATCGCATATTGATGGATGCCTCGGCACGCTATGATGCCAACAGCCCGGATTTTGATGATTTTATCTCTCATGGCGGAAAGCTGATATTGTTTTCCGGCTGGATGGACATGTCGATGAGTCCTTGGCAATTGATTGATCAATACAAAGGGTATGTTGATAAATATGGACAAAAAACGACCGACTCCTTCTGCAAGTTCTACATAATGCCTGATGCAACTCATGGGTGGGGCGTAACCATGGACTATATGAGTTGGCTTGACCAATGGTGTACTACGGGAAACTATCCGCAAGAAACCCTTTATGCCACCATGCGTAGGACCCATGGGCAGATGCCTATGGCCGAATATCCAGGATGGGTGAAATACATAGGTGGTGACCCGATGTCCGGAACAAGCTATCAGATTATCAAACAAACAAACGAATAAACATATGAAACGTTTCTTTTTATTCTTTTTTGCCAGCCTGTGTGCGGTAATACCGGTATGTAGTCAAGTTAATGTCTTGGAACGTTGTACCCCCGAATCACAAGGAGTCCCTTCGGAAAAGATTACAGCTCTGTTCGATTCGCTGATGACGTTTCCGAATACAGATATTCATAGTGTAATGGTTTTGCGACATGGGAAAGTCATTGCAGAAATGTATCCGGCTCCTTTCAAGCCGGAATATGGCCATCAGTTATTCTCTTGTTCGAAGACATTTACTGCTGCTGCGGTGGGCATAGCCATTATGGAGAATCGTTTAAGACTTGACGACCGGCTTGCTACCTTTTTCCCCGAACTTTTACCCGATTCCATCTCTGAATGGTTGGCCGAAATAACTGTCCGTGACCTGCTGACAATGACTTCCGGTTTTGAGGTGGATACGAAGATGAGGACATTTTCTTCACATTGGATAGAGGGATATTTGAAACATCCTATGGTGGCAAGACCAGGGGAACGGTTTGCATACGACTCTATCGACACTTATTTGCTTTCGGCCATTGTTCAACGAGTCACAGGAATGAAAATGATGGATTACCTTAAGCAACGTCTTTTTCTCCCATTAGGCATTACAGAGGCTTATTGGGAAGAAAGTCCCGAAGGCATCAATAGCGGAGGCTGGGGGTTGTATTTGCAGCCTGAGTCTTTGGCCAAATTCGGGCAATTGTTGTTGAACAAAGGGGAGTGGAATGGAATGCGGTTGTTACCTGCGAAATGGGTAGATGAAATGACCTCACGGAAAGTAAATCGACCTAACGGCGACGATTATGGCTACCAGATGTGGATGTGTGCATACCCCAATGCATCGCGTGCAGACGGGGCGTATGGACAATATATTATTGTCATTCCCGACAAAGAAATGGTCATCACTATCACCCAGTGTATGACTGGCAATGGGGGGAAGGAGCAGAGCCATATATGGAATGTCCTTTTGCCTCACGTCTCTGAAACTCCTTTGGCAGTAAAAAAAACAAAAAAGTTTGCAAAACGTTGGCAACAATATAGCCATCCGATACCGCAGGGAAAGGTGTCTTCTTCAACTATGAAGAAAATACAGAGTAATAATTACCAATTGGAAGACAATGTGTTAGAATGGCGTTCTTTCCGTTTTGAACCTTCCGAGAATGGCTTGTCTCTCTACGTGATGGATAAAGCTGGGAAAGAAAGTAAAATCGCTTTGGGTTATAAAGAATGGAAAACCTCCCCCATCTCTTTCTATCCACCCAATTCCCGTCGATCCACATTGGGCAGTTTCAGCAATATTCCCACTCCTTTTTTAGTAGGTGGAGCTTATGCGTGGGGCAGCCATAATCAGTTGGAAGTTAAGCTCCACTTCGTTAACTGGATGAGTGCGGTTAAGCTGTTTTTTAATTTCCAAGACGACAAGATGCACGTTGATATTTACAGAAACTTCGACAACTCCCACACATTCACACGAAAGAAATTTTCCGGATTATAGGGGGGCGTGGCTGATCCAATATTTCCATCATTTCTGCAGCTGTAATCACTTGCGGTTCTTTTGGGAAGTGTTTGAGATTACCTGTTACTAAGAAGGAATCTTCCTTGCTCAGGCAGACTTCATAGAAGACTCGGTCATCCTCATCTGGCATTTCGCCATCATAGGGAAAACGGGATGAATCAATTCCGTTTTCCTTGACATGTTCTATAATAGTGCTGATAAGGGCTGATACAAATATGTTTGTATCAATGACAGCATATACCATTGCGTTCTTTTCTTAATCGTCTGACTTCTCTGATTTCTTCATTGATTTCATCAAGCGTGAGCTCTGGGGTTTCACCTCTTTCTGCTTTAGCTCTAAGTTGCTTGAACGCAGCCTTTGCTTTCGCAGTCACTTCATCTTCTTCTTCATTCTTTGCCTGAATGGAGAATGGAATGCTCTTACTGCGAATTACTGCCTTTACAAAGATGTTGATGGCGGTATTCGCACTCATACCGAACTGTTCGCAGAGTTTATCAAACTGTGCTTTCTGCTGGTTGTCCATACGGACTGTCATTGCTGTCTGTGCCATAAGCCGATAATTATAAAGTTATACATTCTGACTGCAATATACATCATAATGGTGTAGAATGGCTTATAATTTAACAAAGATTAAACTTTAGAATGTAACCGCCCTACAGTGCTGACTTTTCTACCTCTCCGTCTCTCCTGCAAGGAGAGCTCCACATCCTAACCAAGCCTTCCCTTCTCGAAAAGGGAAGGATGTAACCGCCCTCCGGTGCTCGGAACCGCTTCGCTCTATGGTTGGCGGGGCATCAAAGCCCTGCGCCATGGTTGTGCGGGATGGGACCGCCGGGAGACAACTTGCTGATGGGACCGCATGGGGGAGGAAGTTTATGATTTATAGTTTACTGTTGATTTTGTAGTAATTTCCTGATAACTTGCAGATTTTTTGTGATTTTCTTGGTGGTTATGAAAAAAGTCGTACTTTTGGAAAGTTATATAAATAATATCAGAGAAACACAAAGGGATTAGATTTTAAATTTTAATTATATACTTTAAGATTGGCAGGGCTTTTGATGAAGCTCTGCCTATCTTTTTGACTTTTCTTTTTTTTTAAAAAAGATACCATATTACTTTTTAACATACTGATAGGTGTCACTGCTTGGAATATAGCAGGGACGCTATATTCATTATATGCTTTTATATGAAGAATATTAAACTCTTTGATTACCAAGAGGATATGAAGGAACGGATTGAGAAGGCGTTGCGCCTTCATCGGTCCGTGATGGCACAAATGCCTACTGGTACGGGAAAAACGGTTCTACTTGCTTCGGTCGTAGAATCGTTTTTGAGGGAACATTCCAATTGTAATGTTTGGATTGTTGCCCATAGAAGGGAGTTGGTTTCTCAGATTCGAGAAACGATTCAAAGAGTTTTTTCGAAAACCCACCCGTCCTCCCTTACCCTTAAGGGAGGCTCCACCGCTTTCCCCAAGCCCCTTTCCCCTCAGGGGACAGGGGATGTAACCGCTCCTCCTCGTCGCTCGGAACCGCTACGCTCTAAGGTTGGCGGACCATCAAAGGTCTCGCCAGATTGTTTGTCGGCTGGCGCATTAAAGAGGGCATCAAAGGTCTCGCCAGATTGTGCGGGATGGGACCGCCTGGGTGAGAGGGGTGGTGATGGGCTTGGTGCCACTTCTGCCTCTTCTGTCAATCCTGCTTCTGACATGATGCCGATAAAGGCGGTGTCGATACAATGGTTGGCTAAACACTATGACGAGATAGAGGAAGAACCGGGGATGATAGTGATTGACGAGGCGCACCATGCGCTCGCCAAGACCTATAAGGAAATGTGGGAGAGATTCCCGAATGCTAAGTTCCTGGGACTGACGGCTACTCCTTGCCGATTAAACGGTAAGGGTTTTACTGATCTGTTTGACGTATTGGTGCAGTCGTGGAGTGTTCCTGAATTTATCAGCAAGGGAAGATTGGCGACATACGATTTCGTGAGCATCAAGTCGGATGGTGTAACGCAACGGCTCATCGACTCCTTGCAGAAGCGAGGGGCAGATGGTGACTACCAGAACAAGGAAATGGATATGCTGCTGAATAAAAAGCCGAGTATCGAAAGGCTCTATCGGAGTTTCGAAGAATTTGGTAAAAACAGAAAGGGCATCGTGTATGCTATCAATATTTCTCATGCCAATGCTATTGCCGAGTTCTATAGAGAACACGGCATAGCGGCTGTTGCCATTGATAGCAAGACTCCTGCGAGTGAACGTAGAATGCTGATTGAAAGATTCAAATCTTCTTCCTTATCTTTTTCGAAAACCCACCCGTCCTCCCTTACCCTTAAGGGAGGCTCCACCGCTTTTCCCAAGCCCCTTTCCCCTCAGGGGACAGGGGATGTAACCGCTCCTCCTCGTCGCTCGGAACCGCTACGCTCTAAGGTTGGCGGACCATCAAAGGTCTCGCCAGATTGTGCGGGATGGGACCGCCTGGGGATGAGTGGAGCATCAAAGGTCTCGCCAGATTGTTTGTGCGGTGTAAACCGCCTTGGTGATGGTCTTGGGGACCGCCTGGGTGCTACTTGCTTGCGGCCTGCTGATAAAGTTGGCGATAGACTTGCTGCTACTTGTTTGCGGGCAGCTGATGGAGTTGCTGATGAACTTGCTCCTATACAGGTGCTGGTGAATGTGGATATATTCTCGGAGGGATTTGACTGCCCGGATGTGGAGTTTGTACAGTTGGCTCGACCTACATTGTCGCTTGCCAAGTATCTGCAGATGGTGGGACGTGGACTGCGAGTGGCTAAGGGGAAGAAGAATTGCTTGATTATTGATAACGTGGGACTGTATCGGGTGTTTGGATTGCCTTCGCAAGTATGGAACTGGAATGCTATGTTCGAGGGAAAGCTGAAAGTTGGCAAGAAAAAGGAGACTCCGAAGGAAAGAGATTTCTTCTTGATGTACGGAAAGCAAGAAACTATGCCTGTTGGTCAAGACTCGGAAATGATGATGGTGATGAGCCATGAGGAACTGATGCAGTCATTGCTGTATCGGGAGTTTGTGGATTGCAATGATGATTTTGCCATCGTCAAGTTGAATGATGGAAAAATGACGGTGGTAAACCGACAGGGCGAACAGGTGATAAAACCAGGCAACTATTATGAAATGAAGTTCTTGCAAGGGAATATCTTGTCCTATCGACCTCGCAGAAAGACTGTATGTTACTACGACCTCTTGGCGAGAGTTGTCATTGACGAGGACATTCATGAGAAGGATGCTCCTAAGGTAATCACCATCAATAAATGGGAGTTCGTCAAATATGATGATCACTTCAGGTCTCGTACCTACGAGCACTTTGCTTTGCCTTTTCGCCCTTCCCAATATGACCTTTGGAATTATGGATATTATATGATCTACAACTTTCAACGCTCTACAGCCAGTGGTTGTCAGGAATGGATATATAAAGAGGAGGATGGCGGCTCTATGCGTATGTATAAAGAAAACAGTGAAAAGGTTTGTTTTTTACGTGGCGACCATACTCATGTATATTGGCTGTGCGCCGACCTGTACGACAGTGGCATAGTGGTCATGGACAGTCATGAGGATTACTACTTCGTTGACTCCAGCTTGAAAAAGACCTATATAGGTTGCAATCAACCCAAAACAGAAAGCGAGAATTTGACGGTTGCGATGCCACGGCTTGGCAAACTGGTCTATGAGCGAGAAATGCAGCGCAGGAAAAAGCAAGAGGAACAGGAACTGTTACTGTTGCACGAGAAGTCGGAGGCAGGCAGCGTGGAATTGTATCAAGCTGGAAAGAAGTGGGGATTGAAGATGGATGGTAAGGTTGTAGTACCTCCTCTCTACCACAGCATTTCTCAACCTGTTGGTGCCTATTGTGCCTTTGAGCAGATGCCAAGGCATTGGGGGATCATGAACTTGAAAGGCAAGGTGATTGTTGATGCTAAATATGAAAAGGTGGAGGTTCTTGCCAATGGTAAAGCTGTTGTTACTACTATTACGGGGAAAACACAGACTGTCAATCTTAGATAAAGGTAGGTGTTTCCCTTGACGTCACATGCCGGTTGTTGCAACCTATCTGACCGTTTTTTCTGTTATTCTGTCAGTCTGTGGGCGTGCCAAAGTGTCAGTATTGATACTTTGGCACGTTTTTCGTATGGCCATGTATCGATTGGTGGTGAGCCCCAATAGGCTTGCTGAAGATCTGAAATAAAAACAAGAAGTAATAACAATTTAAAAATATAGAATCATGAACATTAAACCATTAGCAGACAGAGTGCTGGTACTTCCTGCACCAGCTGAAGAAAAAGTAGGTGGAATCATTATTCCTGATACAGCAAAGGAAAAGCCACAGCGTGGTAAGGTCGTTGCTACAGGCAAGGGTACTAAGGATGAAGAGATGATTCTCAAGGAAGGTGATACCGTTCTCTACGGTAAGTATGCTGGTACTGAATTGGAATTTGATGGTACTAAGTATATGATGATGCGTCAAAGCGACGTACTCGCAGTAGTAGAGGAGTAGTTTTAAAGGTAAAAAGGTAAAAAAGTAAAAAGGTAAAAATACTTTTTGCGATATTTAAACATTATTAGAAAGAATATATTATGGCTAAGGATATTAAATATAATATGGATGCCCGCGACCTCTTGAAGAAGGGTGTCGATCAGTTGGCAAATGCAGTAAAGGTAACTCTCGGTCCTAAGGGACGTAACGTGGTAATCGAAAAGAAGTTTGGTGCTCCTCAGATTACTAAGGATGGTGTTACCGTTGCTAAGGAAGTAGAGTTGGAGAATAAGTTCGAGAATACTGGTGCTCAGCTCGTAAAGAGCGTTGCCAGCAAGACTGGTGATGATGCCGGTGACGGTACAACAACTGCTACTATCCTGACTCAGGCTATCGTAACAGAGGGCTTGAAGAACGTTACTGCCGGTGCTAACCCTATGGATTTGAAGCGTGGTATCGACAAGGCTGTAGCTGCTGTCGTTGCCTTCATCAAGGATCATGCTGAGCAGGTTGATGACAACTACGACAAGATTGAGCAGGTGGCTACTGTTTCTGCCAACAACGATGCTGAGATTGGTAAACTCCTGGCTGACGCTATGCGCAAGGTTTCCAAGGATGGTGTCATCACTATCGAGGAGAGCAAGAGCCGTGATACCAACATCGGTGTAGTTGAGGGTATGCAGTTCGACCGTGGTTACTTGAGCGGTTACTTCATGACAGACGCTGACAAGATGGAGTGTGTAATGGATAACCCATACATCCTTCTTTACGATAAGAAGATTTCTAACTTGAAGGAGTTCTTGCCAATCCTCCAGCCTGCTGCTGAGAGCGGTCGTCCTTTGTTGGTTATCGCTGAGGATGTTGATTCTGAGGCTTTGACTACATTGGTAGTTAACCGTTTGCGTGGCGGTTTGAAGATTTGTGCTGTAAAGGCTCCTGGCTTCGGCGACCGTCGCAAGGCTATGTTGGAGGATATCGCTGTATTGACTGGCGGTGTTGTTATCTCTGAGGAGAAGGGCTTGAAGTTGGAGCAGGCTACTTTGGATATGCTGGGCTCTGCTGACAAGGTTACTGTCAACAAGGACAATACAACTATCGTCAACGGTCATGGCGAGAAGGCTAACATCCAGGATCGTGTAGCTCAGATCAAGAACGAGATTGAGAACACCAAGTCTTCATACGATAAGGAGAAGCTTCAGGAGCGTTTGGCTAAGCTCGCTGGTGGTGTGGCTGTTCTCTACGTTGGTGCCAACTCTGAGGTAGAGATGAAGGAGAAGAAGGATCGTGTTGACGATGCTCTCTGCGCTACCCGTGCTGCTATCGAGGAAGGTATCGTAGCTGGTGGTGGTACTACTTATATCCGTGCTCTCGAGGCATTGAAGGATATGAAGGGTGACAACGCTGACGAGACAACAGGTATCCGCATCGTAGAGCGTGCTATCGAAGAGCCTTTGCGCCAGATTGTAGCCAATGCAGGTGGCGAGGGTTCTGTAGTAGTAAATAAGGTTCGCGAGGGCGAGGGTGACTTCGGTTACAATGCCCGCAAGGACGTTTACGAGGATATGCGCAAGGCTGGTATCGTAGATCCTGCCAAGGTTGAGCGTGTAGCTTTGGAGAATGCTGCTTCTATCGCTGGTCTGTTCCTGACTACAGAGTGCGTATTGGTAGACAAACCAGAACCAGCTCCAGCAGCTCCGGCAGCAGCTCCAGGTATGGGCGGCATGATGTAAAAACTGAATAGTTCGCGCAAACAACGCATACTGTAAGGGTGCGGTTTTGCAAAGTAAAAATAACAAATAGGGGTGATTCTCAATGAATTACCCCTATTTTTGTATTTATTAAGTTTTAAAGATGCAAAAAATCGCAAAATTATTTGGAGTGAATTGACTTTTTTTGTAATTTTGCAAGCGAATAAAGATAGTTCTTCTCACTGCGAGGAGATTATCTTTCAAAGTTTGATTGTAATTGTATGAGGACCGTGAGGTCTGTGTACAATGAAAATATTTTTTTGATTTGTTTTAGTAGATTAGTTTTTAAGTAGTTTGTTTTTGAAAATCGGTTGTCGTGAGACATCCGATTTTTTTTTGTTATTTATTTTGTGTTCTCGAATTTATTGTGTAATTTTGCAGCATGAAGAATATTGATTGGAAAAAAGCATTGGTCTTCCTGATTGTTATCGGTGGACTGATTTATATAACAAAGGCTGAGTTGGGAATGACAACTACTAATTCATTCCTCACTACGCTTGGTATTTTATTGCTTCTCTTTATCGGTGATAACTTCGCTCAGAAGATAGACGATAATAGAAAGCGTCGTAAACTGAATGATGATGGAAAAGCTAATTAATCTTTATAAGCAATGGGCTGGCGAAGAACCTGCGGATGTCATCAAGTTGGCAGGGCAGGGAAGTAACCGTCAGTATTTCCGTATCATCAAGCAAGATGGAGATACGGTGATTGGTGTCGTGGGCACCAGTCGTGATGAAGATCATGCCTTCATTTATCTTGCCAATCATTTCAACCTCCGACAGTTGCCTGTACCTAAGATCTTGGCTGTGAGCGAGGATCAGCTTTGCTATATACAGACTGACCTGGGGGGAACTTCGCTTTTCGATGCAATCAAGGGTGGTCGTGAGGCTGGAGGAAGATATAATCAGAAGGAGAAGGAACTTCTGAAGAAGACTATCCGTGAGTTGCCTAACATCCAGTTGCGTGGTGCTCGCGGGCTGGACTGGTCCAATTGCTATCCTCAGCCGGAATTTGATGTGGATAGCGTTCTTTTTGACCTCAACTATTTCAAGTATTGTTTCTTGAAGCCTACCGATCTGGATTTTCATGAGCTGAAACTTGAAGCCAATTTCCGATTGTTTGCAAAGGATCTGACTTCCGAAAAGATGGATTGTTTCCTCTATCGTGATTTCCAGGCACGCAATATTATGTTGGACGAAAATGGCAATCCGTATTTTATCGATTTCCAAGGTGGCAGAAAAGGACCGTTCTATTATGATCTGGCTTCCTTCCTCTGGCAGGCTTCTGCCAAATATTCCTTCAAGCTCCGCCGGGAGTTGGTTTGGGAGTATTATCAGTCGCTCAAGGATTATACGGAGGTTCCTTCGGTTCGCCATTTCGTGAATCGTCTGAGTCTCTTTGTGCTCTTCCGCACCTTACAGGTGTTGGGAGCTTACGGTTTCCGTGGCTATTTCGAGCGCAAGAAGCATTTCCTCGACAGTATTCCACCTGCCATCCAGAATCTTCGCGATCTCCTGAAGATGGGCGAGAAGGTGTTCCCTTATCCCTATATGATGGATATGCTTCGCAGACTTACCGAACTGCCGCAGTTCAAGCGCATCGAGAGTGCTGCCGTAACACGTGCAGATGGATATAAGACTACAGATAATAATATTTATCGGGCTCATCCACAGGATGGACCGGCAACATTCTCCAAGTATGACGGAAAGGGACCTTTGGTTGTGAGAGTCTACAGTTTCTCCTTTAAAAAGGGTATTCCTGAAGATCCGTCGGGCAATGGTGGCGGTTATGTCTTTGACTGTAGAAGCACTCATAACCCAGGCCGTTATGAACCTTACAAGAAGTTGACGGGGCTGGACGAACCGGTCATCCGATTCCTGGAGGATGATGGTGAGATTCTCCAGTTCCTGGAGCATGTCTATGCACTTGCCGATCATCACGTGAACCGTTATATCCAGCGTGGTTTCACCTCTCTGATGTTCTGTTTCGGTTGTACGGGCGGTCAGCATCGCAGTGTGTATTCCGCTCAGCATCTGGCAGAGCATATCCACGAAAAGTTTGGCGTAGAAGTGCAAATCTGCCATCGTGAGCAACAGATAGAGCAGGTTTTGCCTGCAAAATAAGAATAAGTGGCGTGCAAATTTGGCTATCTCGCAAAAAGTTAGTAAATTTGCACGCACATTAAAATATAGCTATACAGCAATGATGCAAGCAATGATATTCGCAGCAGGTTTGGGCACTCGCCTTAAGCCACTTACCGACCGTATTCCGAAGGCTTTGGTAAGTGTCGGTGGAGAACCTTTGCTCAAACGTGTCATCTTTCAGTTGAAGGATGCCGGTTTCACTCGCATTGTAGTGAACGTGCATCATTTCTCCAATCAAATCATCGACTATCTCAGAGAGAATGATAACTTCGGTATGGACATCCGTATCAGTGATGAGAGCGAAAAGCTGCTCGAAACGGGTGGAGGTATCCGGAAGGCATGGCCGCTCTTCAACCAGACAGAGCCTATTCTCATCCACAACGTGGATATTCTGAGTAATGTGGATCTGAAGAAGTTCTATCAGATGGAGAGTCAGGACATGATAGCAGCCCGACTGATGGTGAGCGAACGCAAGACCAAGCGCTATCTTCTCTTCGATGACAGCATGCGATTGGTAGGTTGGACGAATATTGAGACGGGCGAGGTAAAGAGTCCTTATCCTGATCTCAATCCTAAAGAGTATAAGATGTATGCTTTCTCTGGCATCCACATGGTAGCCCCATCACTCTTCCCATTGATGGAGGAGGAACCGGATAAGTTCCCAATCATGGATTTCTATCTGAAGCATTGCGACAAGGTTCGCATTGAGGGATACGTGAAGAACGACCTCAAGCTGATGGATGTGGGAAAGCAGGAGACGCTGAAAGAAGCGGAAGCATTCCTAAAGGAGTTAAAGTAAAAGTGAAGAGTGAAAAGTGAAGAGTGAAGAACGAAGAGTGAAGAATTCAATAGTCTAAGCTAATCATAAAGTTCAAAGTTCAAATTTCAAAGTTTAATATATTATGCAACAGAAGATTATTATTTTGGATTTCGGTTCACAGACCACACAGCTGATTGGCCGTCGTGTCCGTGAGCTTGATACCTTCTGCGAGATTATGCCTTACAACAAGTTTCCAAAGGATGACCCATCTGTGATTGGTGTCATCTTGAGCGGTAGCCCTTATTCCGTTCATGATCCGGAAGCTTTCAAGGTAGATCTGAGCCAGTTTATTGGCCGCATTCCTGTGCTCGGCATCTGCTACGGTGCTCAGTTCCTCTCTTACGCCCAGGGCGGTAAGGTGGAGGCTGCAGACAGCCGTGAGTATGGTCGTGCCAACTTGGAGCAGTTCGACAAGGAGAATCCTTTGTTCAAGGGATTCATCGAGAACTCTCAGGTCTGGATGAGCCATGGTGATACCATCACTGCTATCCCTGAGGATTATAAGTGCATTGCTTCTACTGCTAATGTGAAGTATGCTGCTTATGCTTCTACCAAGCAGCCTGTATGGGCAGTACAGTTCCATCCAGAGGTGTTCCACTCTTTGCAGGGTACACAGCTCTTAAAGAACTTCGTGGTAGATATCTGTGGTAGCAAGCAGGACTGGAGTGCTGACTCTTTCGTTGAGACAACAGTTGCTGAGTTGAAGGAACAGTTGGGCGACGATAAGGTTATCCTCGGTCTTTCTGGCGGTGTTGACTCAAGTGTTGCTGCTGTTCTCCTGAACAAGGCTATCGGTAAGAACCTTACCTGTATCTTCGTAGATCACGGTATGCTCAGAAAGAATGAGTTCCGTGATGTAATGGAGGATTACAAGTGCTTGGGTCTGAACGTGATTGGTGTTGATGCATCAGAGAAGTTCTTTGCTGACTTGGCTGGTGTTACAGATCCAGAGAAGAAGCGTAAGATTATCGGACGTGACTTCGTGGAGGTTTTCAATGCTGAGGCTAAGAAGCAGACTGGTGCCAAGTGGTTGGCTCAGGGTACTATCTATCCTGACCGTATCGAGAGCTTGAATATCACCGGTAAGGTAATCAAGAGCCATCACAACGTAGGTGGTCTTCCTAAGGAGATGAACCTTCAGTTGTGCGAGCCATTGAAGTGGTTGTTCAAGGATGAGGTTCGTCGTGTAGGTCGCTCTATGGGTATGCCTGAGCACCTGATTACCCGTCACCCATTCCCAGGTCCTGGTTTGGCTGTCCGTATCTTGGGTGACATCACTCCAGAGAAGGTACGTATCCTTCAGGATGCTGACGATATCTATATCCGTGGCTTGCGTGAGTATAAGGTGAAGTTGAGTGGTGAGGAAGCTCGCCGCGTCCTGGCTGCCGGTGTTCCTGCTGACATGCAGAATGGCGAGATCGAGGTTTCTCTCTACGATCAGATCTGGCAGGCTGGTACCGTATTGCTTTCTACTGTCCGTTCAGTAGGTGTGATGGGTGATGAGCGTACATACGAGCACCCTGTTGCATTGCGTGCCGTAACCAGTACTGATGCGATGACAGCCGACTGGGCACATCTTCCATACGACTTCATGGCAAAGGTAAGTAACGAGATTATCAACAAGGTAAAGGGTGTCAACCGCGTTTGCTATGACATCTCTTCAAAACCACCTTCGACAATCGAGTGGGAATAATCATATAAAAAAGACCACCATTTGAGCTGGATATTCAACTCAGATGGTGGTCTTTTGTTTGTAAAATACGTTTTTATGCTTTTTTCTCTTTCAGCAAATCACGGATTTCCATGAGAAGCTTTTCTTCGTTGCTTGGCTCTGGAGCCTTCGGAGTTTCTGCCGGTTTCTCTTCTTCTTTCTTGGCTGTAATCTTGTTGACAACCTTGATGAACATGAAGATACAGAAAGCAACGATGAGGAAGTCGAAGGTGGTCTGCAGGAAATTGCCATAGTTGATGGTAGCAGCCTTGAATTCCTCGCCAGCCACATTCACGGAAGGAAGGGTTACCTTGAGGTCGGCAAAGTTGACACCACCGATGAGCCATCCGATAGGTGGCATGATGATATCGTCAACAACAGAACTCACGATTTTGCTAAAGGCACCACCTATGATAACACCGACTGCCATGTCGAGAACGTTTCCACGCATGGCAAACTGTTTGAATTCATTTAAAAATTTACTCATAACTCTAAAATTTTAAAAGTTTATATTATAAAAAATCTTCTTCTATATATAATAAGGTGAGAAAAGCATGCGCCTTCGACTTCTTTTATCTGTTACGCTCCCCATCTTTCCGTCTGTAAAGAAACGAATTTTGCAATATGGAGTTGTCAGTATGGCATGTCTAATATTTAAAAACCGTTATTATTGGCGCTCTCTCATTCATTTTTAACTTATTTAATACTCATTCTGGTTGCAAAGTTAGAAAATTTTTTGTAACTTTGCGCTCGTAAAGAAGAAAAAGTGCTTGATAGGGATGAAAAAAGGTGTTATCAGCTCCTTCGGATTCACTTGATAGCTTAAAAGAAATAATTTTTAAACTATTAATTTAAATATTAGAACAATGATTAAGATTGGTATTAACGGATTTGGCCGTATCGGTCGTTTCGTATTCCGTTCTACAGTTGAGGCTGAGAACGCAAAGGAAGTACAGGTAGTAGCTATCAATGATTTGTGCCCAGTTGATTACATGGCTTACATGTTGAAGTATGATACAATGCACGGTCATTTCGACGGTACTATCGAGGCTGACGTTGAGAAGAGCGAGTTGATCGTAAACGGTAACCACATCCGTGTTACTGCTGAGCGTGACCCAGAGAACTTGAAGTGGGATGAGGTTGGTGCTGAGTACGTAGTTGAGTCTACAGGTCTCTTCCTCGCTTACGACAAGGCTGAGAAGCACTTGAAGGCTGGTGCTAAGTATGTAGTACTTTCTGCTCCTTCTAAGGCTGACGCTAACGGTAACCAGGCTGATATGTTCGTTTGCGGTGTTAACACAGACAAGTACAACGGTCAGAAGATCGTTTCTAACGCTTCTTGTACAACAAACTGCTTGGCTCCTATCGCTAAGGTATTGAACGATAACTTCGGTATCGAGACAGGTTTGATGACAACTGTTCACTCTACAACTGCTACACAGAAGACTGTTGACGGTCCATCTATGAAGGACTGGCGTGGTGGCCGTGCAGCTGCTGGTAACATCATCCCTTCTTCTACAGGTGCTGCTAAGGCTGTAGGTAAGGTTATCCCTGAGTTGAACGGTAAGTTGACAGGTATCTCTATGCGTGTTCCTACTTTGGACGTATCTGTTGTTGACTTGACTGTTAACTTGAAGAAGGCTGCTTCTAAGGAGGCTATCTGCGCTGCTATGAAGGCTGCTTCTGAGGGTGAGTTGAAGGGTGTACTCGGTTACACAGAGGATGCTGTTGTTTCTTCTGACTTCTTGGGTTGCGCTTTGACATCTATCTTCGACGCTAACGCAGGTGTTTACTTGACAGACCACTTCGTTAAGGTTGTTTCTTGGTATGACAACGAGATTGGTTACTCACACAAGGTTGTTGAGTTGATCAAGATCATGAAGAAGCACAACGGTTAATTCGTTGCCTCTTAACGATTAAGAAAATATTGCCGCCTAGCATTTTTAATGCTGGGCGGCATTTTTTTTGCTTTTTATTTTGTGATTTCAAGTATTTGTCTTAACTTTGTAGCATGAAACATAAGATGATAACCATATTAGGTCCTACGGCGAGCGGAAAGACAAGTCTTGCTGCCGCCCTTGCAGCCAAGATTGACAGCTTGGATGCTGCTTCCTGGGGTGGTAATACGAAGGGTGCTGAGATTATCAGCGCTGATAGCAGGCAGGTGTACCGGGGCATGGATATTGGTACGGGAAAAGATCTGGCTGACTATACGGTTGATGGTAAGTTGATACCTTATCATCTGATTGATATCTGTGAGCCGGGAACGAAATATAACCTCTTTGAATACCAGCAAGACTTCTATGATGCTTATCTGGATATTCTGGAGAGGGGGGTGTTGCCGATATTGTGTGGTGGTACAGGACTTTATATTGAGTCGGTATTGAAAGGTTATCATCTGTCCCCGGTTCCTCAGAATCAGGAACTTAGAGATAGGTTAGCTGATAAAAGCCTGGACGAACTGACAGTGATGTTGAAGGATTTGAAGGCTAAGACAGGGTCGAACATGCACAATCGCACAGATGTGGATACTGCACAGCGTGCTATCCGTGCCATCGAGATAGAGACTTATAATCTGGAACATCCGATGCCCGAACGTGAACTTCCGGCTGTTGATTCGCTCATCATTGGTGTCAGTATAGACCGTGATGCTAGAAGGGAGAAGATTACCCGAAGACTGAAACAGCGACTGAAGGAGGGGATGGTTGATGAAATCAAAGGCTTGCTGGATACGGGAATTCCTGCAGAGAATCTGATTTATTATGGATTGGAATATAAGTTTATCACGGAGTATGTGATAGGAAAAACCAGTTATGATGAGATGTTCCGAGGTCTGGAAATTGCCATTCATCAGTTTGCTAAGCGTCAGATGACCTGGTTCAGAGGTATGGAGCGAAGAGGATTTACCATTCACTGGATTGATGCCTTGCAGCCAATGGAGAAAAAGGTGGAGGCTGTTTTGGAGCTGATGAGGAGCTAAGGTGTAGCCTGAAAACTGGCTCGGGGGCTGGCATCCGATGGAATCGGATGCAACGGTGGCTAGGTTTTTGAAGACGGTGGCTAGGTTTTTGAAGACGGTGGCTAGGTTTTTGAAGACGGTGTCTAGGCTTTTGAGGACGGTGTCTAGGAGGGGGTAATATTATTCAACTTTCAAATTACAAAGAAGAGACAATGATAAACGAGAATAAATGGGGATTGCTTTACTGCCCTCGAGGCGGCTGGAGAAGCAATAAGCGCTGGGAAAAAATAGAAAAGGTACTCAAGGCACAAAATGTAGATTATGACTTTGTGCAGAGTGAAAATCAGAAAAGCGTAGAGCGACTGATTAAGATGTTTGTCAACAATGGCTATAAGACAATAGTTGTTGTGGGCGGAGATTCTGCGCTCAATGATGCCGTCAATTGCTTGATGCAGATGAATACTGAGGAGCGTGAACAGGTGGCACTGGGTGTGATTCCTAATGGATTGATGAATGATTTCGCCCATTTCTGGGGATTCAGCGACAGCGATATTGAAAATACGGTGGCATCTCTTAAAGCAAGAAGAATCAGGAAGATAGACCTTGGATGTATCCGTTATACGAATAAGAAAGGGGAGAAATGCAGACGTTATTTCCTCAACTGCATCAATATAGGATTGATTGCTGCCATCATGAACCTGAGAAGGAAAACTCATCACATGTTTGGCTCCCGTACGCTGTCGTTCCTGTGTTCTTTCATCCTGATGATCTTCCAGCGTCTGGATTATAAGATGCATATTAAAATCAATTCAGATGTCATCAAGCGCAGGGTAATGACTATGTGCGTCGGTAATGCAACGGGTTACGGACAAACTCCTAATGCTGTGCCATACAATGGTTTGCTGGATGTTTCTGTGGTTTATCATCCGCAGATGACGCAACTCTTTGAGGGTATTTACCTCTTTGTGAAAGGTAAGTTCCTGAATCATAAGAGTGTGCATCCTTACCGTACCAGAGAAATGGAGGTTTCATCCAATGCCCTGATTGGTATTGATGGCAGATTGATGAATACGCCGGTAGGACCTTACCAGATTACCGTTATTCAGGAAGTTGTCAATTTCCTGATTCCTGCGTAGTAGGAGGTCGTGAATAAAATTTAACTGTATACGCTTTGAAAGGACAATGGCTTTCATTGATGCTTTTGCCCTTTCAAGGCGTATTGTGTTTTTTATCCCCTTTCTGCAATATTCTTCAGTTCTTCCTCATTCAGAATCTTTATTTTTCTTACGTTCGTACTGATAAGGCCTTCCGTCACGAAGGAGGATAGGGTGCGAATACAGTTACTTGTCGTCATATTGGCAATGTTGGCTAAATCTTCACGGCTCAGACTGCAATCCAAGGTGCAACCGTCTTTAGCCAGTCCATAAGAATCCAATAGGAAAAGAAGAGCTTCGGCAAGGCGGGCACGGATGTGCTTTTGGGTGAGATTGACAGTGCGGTCGTCTGATTTACCGATTTCAATACTCAGGTATTTGATAAAATAAAAGCCGATGTTGTAACTGCTCTGCAGCATCTTCATGAGAACCGTCATAGGAAAATGAGCCACTACACAGTTGTCTAAAGCCATTGCTGCAGTTCTGTAGGCTTCATTGGCAAAATAGGCACGGAATCCCAGAAATTCACTAGGTTTGATAACACGGATTATCTGGCTTTTTCCGTTGATTCCATCCTTGTAAATCTTCACCTTTCCTGCAAGCAGACACATGGCTTCTTTAGGAATCGTTCCATTGTCATAGATGATTTCACCCTTCTTGTATTTGGTAATTTGTATATGTGTTTTCAGCATCGCGAGCAGTTCGTCCTCGATGCCGCCCCACAAGTTTGCCACTTCCTTGGCTGCACTATCTGTATTCCAAATCTTATGTTTTGCCATTATCCTTCTAGTTCGTTTTGCTTATATTGGTTTAAAACCGTGTGCAAAAGTACATAAAAAAATCCATATAAATGAAAAAAATGAGCAAAAAATATGTTCTATAACATATAAAATAAAAATTTTAAGAAAATGTCGCGCTTTTTCCTTTGCAATACCATTCTTTTTTCTTACCTTTGAATGCAAAATAGATTAAAGTCAATAAATTATAAACCTTAATATAGATCTATGAGTTATCTAAAATTCGAAAAGGCCCTAATGACTAACTTACAAGAGTCATTGCCAAAGGAGTTGTTAAGAACAAACCGCTCGGGTGCTTATTCGTGCTCAACGATTGTAGACTGTAATACGCGAAAGTATCACGGATTGCTTGTCGTTCCGGTTCCAGAACTGGACGATGAGAATCATGTGCTCTTAAGTTCGCTCGACGTTACGGTGATTCAGCATGGTGCTGAATTCAATCTCGGCTTGCACAAGTACCAAGGCAATAATTTTAGTCCGCTAGGCCATAAGTACATTCGTGAATTTGATTGCGATAAAGTGCCTACTACACTTTATCGCGTAGGTGGTGTTATCCTCAAGAAAGAGGTCGTTTTCCAGCATTATGAGAATCGTCTTCTGATTCGTTATACTTTGGTAGACGGACATTCTGCCACCACACTTCGTTTCCGTCCATTCTTGGCTTTTCGTAGCGTTCGCCAGTTTACTCATGAGAATTCAACAGCTTCTCGTGACTATTCTGCTGTAGACAACGGAATCAAGACTTGCATGTATGCTGGTTATCCTGACCTTTATATGCAGTTCTCTAAGAAGAACGAGTTTAAATTCTGCCCAGACTGGTATCGTGGAGTAGAATATCCAAAGGAGCAGGAGAGAGGTTATGCTTCTAATGAAGACCTCTATGTTCCAGGATATTTCGAAATGGGTATCAAGAAGGGCGAGACTATCGTCTTTTCTGCAGCTACTTCTGAAATCAAGACCAGTAGCTTGAAGAAACTTTTTGACACAGAGGTTGACGAGCGTTCGCCTCGCGACAACTTCTTCCATTGTCTGGTCAATGCTGCTCATCAGTTCCATCGTCGTGAGAAGAATGATGACCGCTATATCCTTGCCGGTTATCCATGGTTCAAGTGCCGTGCCCGTGATACATTCATTTCTCTTCCTGGTCTTACGCTCTCTATTGAGGAGAACGATTACTTTGAGTTGGTCATGAAGACTGCCATGCGCGGATACTATGAGTTTATGGAGGGTAAGCCTCTTACCGCTCATATTACTGAGATAGAGCAGCCTGACGTGCCACTTTGGGCAGTCTGGGCTTTGCAGCAGTATGCCAAGGAAACCTCTAAGGAAGAGTGCCATAAGAAGTATGGCCAGTTTATCAAGGACGTGATTCGTTTCATCCAGAACAACAAGCATCCTAACCTGGAATTGAAGGAGAACGGCTTGCTTTATACCAATGGAAGAGACAAGGCTGTTACCTGGATGAATTCTACCGCCAATGGCCGTCCTGTGGTTCCTCGTACCGGATATATTGTTGAGTTTAATGCTCTGTGGTACAATGCATTGTGCTTCTGTGCTTCTTTGGCAGGGGCAGTAGGTGAGGAGGCTGACCAGCAGGAATTGCTGGCTCAGGCAGAGATTACCAAGAAGTCTTTTGTTGATACATTCCTCAATGAATATGGCTATCTTTACGATTATGTAGATGGTAACATGATGGATTGGAGTGTTCGTCCAAACATGATATTCCCAGTAGCCTTCGACTATTCACCATTGTCTCAGGACCAGAAGAAGAAGGTACTTGATATCTGTACCCGTGAACTCCTGACTCCTAAGGGATTGCGTTCTCTTTCTCCAAAGAGCGGTGGCTATAATCCTATCTATGTAGGACCTCAGACCCAGCGCGACTATGCTTACCATCAGGGTACAGCATGGCCATGGCTTTGCGGCTTCTATATGGAGGCGAGTCTGAAACTCTATAAGCGTACACGCTTGAGTTTCGTAGAGCGTCAGATGGTAGGTTTCGAAGACGAGATGTCTTATCATTGTCTCGGTACTATCAGTGAGCTCTTCGATGGCAATCCACCATTCGCAGGTCGTGGTGCTATCTCTTTTGCCATGAATGTGGCAGAGATTCTCCGCGCGCTTGAATTACTAGAAAAATATCAATATTAATAAAGGAGGACGCTATATGAAAGTATTAATGTTTGGATGGGAGTATCCTCCTCACGTATTTGGTGGCTTGGCTACTGCCAACTTTGGTATCTCTCAGGGCTTGCATGCCCAGGGTGATGTCGATATTACATTGTGTCTGCCTCATCCTTTTGGTGATGAGGACCGCAGTGCATGTAAGATTGTGGCTATGAACAGTGTGCCTATTGCTTGGCGTGATGTAAACCACGACTATGTACAGCAGCGCGTAGGCAACATTATGGATCCTGATGACTATTTCCGCTACCGTGACCACATCTATGCTGACTTTAATTATATGAACGTGAACGACCTCGGCTGTATGGACTTTGCCGGTGGTTATCCATCTAATCTCCACGACGAGATCAACAACTACAGTATCATTGCCGGAGTAGTTGCCCGTAGCGAAGAATTTGATATTATCCACGCCCACGACTGGTTGACGTTCCCTGCTGGTATTCATGCCAAGCGAGTGAGTGGAAAGCCATTGTGCATTCACGTACATGCTACCGATTTCGACCGCAGCCGTGGTAAGGTGAACCCTACCGTATATTCTATCGAGAAAGACGGTATGGACAATGCCGACTGCATCATGTGTGTATCTGAGTTGACTCGTCAGACAGTTATTCATCAGTATCACCAGGATCCACGCAAGTGCTTCGCCATGCACAATGCTGTTTATCCATTGAAGCAGGAGTGGCAAGACATTCCACGTCCTAACCATAAGGGTAAGGAGAAGGTGGTAACCTTCCTGGGCCGTCTCACTATGCAGAAGGGTCCTGAGTATTTCGTAGAGGCAGCCAATATGGTATTGCACCGTACCCGCAACGTGCGTTTCTGCATGGCAGGTTCGGGTGATATGATGGACCAGATGATTTATCTGGCAGCAGAACGCGGCATTGCCGACCGTTTCCACTTCCCAGGCTTTATGCGTGGCAAGCAGGTATACGAATGTCTCAAGGATAGTGATGTCTATGTCATGCCATCAGTGAGTGAGCCTTTCGGTATCTCTCCTCTGGAGGCGATGCAGTGTGGCACACCTACTATCATCTCTAAGCAGAGTGGTTGTGGAGAAATCCTTACCAACTGTATCAAGGTTGACTACTGGGATATTCATGCCCTTGCCGATGCCATCTACAGCATCTGCCACAACGAGAGTCTGTTCGACTATCTCTCTGAGGAAGGTAAGAAGGAAGTTGACCAGATTACCTGGGAGAAAGTGGGAGCCCGCATCAAAGACCTCTATCTCAAGACTTTGGGGTGGAAGTAATTTTTAATGTTAAAGGGCTAATCATAAAGTTCAAAGTTCAAAATTTAAAGTTCAAAGTATGAAAACAATTTGTTTATATTTCGAGATACATCAGATTACCCATCTGAAACGCTACCGCTTCTTTGATATCGGTACCGATCATTACTACTATGATGATTATGAGAATGATCGTAGCATCAACGATATCGCTGAGCGTTCATATATGCCAGCCTTGAATGCCATTCAGGAGATGATTGAGAAGAATGGTAAATCTTTCAAGGTGGCTTTCTCACTCTCTGGTGTGGGTATGGAGCAGTTGGAACTCCATGCTCCTCAGGTGATGGAGAAACTGCAGGAGTTGAACAACACTGGCTGCGTGGAATTCCTCGCAGAGCCTTATTCTCACGGTCTTGCTTCATTGGTTAATGAGGCTAGCTTCAAGGATGAGGTGAAGCGCCAGTGCACTAAGATCAAGGAATGTTTCGGCAAGGAGCCTACCGTACTCCGCAACTCTTCTCTCATCTATAGTGACGAGATTGGTGCTCAGGTAGCTGATATGGGCTTCATGGGTATGTTGACCGAGGGTGCTAAGCACGTATTGGGTTGGAAGTCTCCACACTATGTTTATCATTGTGCCATGAACCCTAAGTTGAAGCTTTTGCTTCGCGATGTTCGTTTGAGCGATGACATTTCTTTGCGTTTCAGTAACAGCGATTGGGAAGGTTATCCTCTCTTTGCAGACAACTACATGAATCAGATTGCTGCTTTCCCGGAAGAGGAGCAGGTTATCAATATCTTCATGGAGCTTTCTGCTTTGGGTATTGCCCAGCCTTTGTCTAGCAATATTCTCGAGTTTCTGAAGGCGCTTCCACAGTGTGCTAAGGACCGTGGCATTACCTTCTCTACTCCTACCGAGATTTTCCAGAAGATGAAGTCTGTAGGCGAAATCAACGTTCCTGATACATTGAGTTGGGTAGACGAGGAGCGTGATGTCAGCTCATGGCTCGGTAACCCAATGCAGCGTGAGGCTTTCAACAAGCTCTATAGCGTAGCCGACCGTGTTCGCATTGCCAACGATCCTCGTATCAATCAGGACTGGGATTATCTCCAGGCTAGCAACAACTTCCGTTTCATGACTACCAAGCCAAGTAATGTAGGTCTGGACCGCGGTATTTACTCTAGTCCTTTCGATGCTTTCACCAACTATATGAATATTCTTGGCGACTTCATCACTCGCGTCAACAACCTTTATCCTGCTGAGGTAGATAATGAGCAGCTCGAGAGTCTTCTCACTACCATCACCAACCAGGATGAGGAGATTGAGATGAGAGACAAGGAAATTACACGTCTTCAGGCTAAGATTGAGAAGATTGAGAAGGAAGTGGTAAAACTTCGTGGCGACAAGCCTGCTGCAGCCAAGAAGCCAGCAGCCAAGAAGGCTCCTGCTGCCAAAAAGCCAGCTGCTGCTAAGAAAACAGCTGCCAAGAAGGACGAAGCTAAGCCAGAATAACATAGTTCTATTTTAAATAAAAAGCCCAGAGGGATTATCCTCTGGGCTTTTTTTATCTCTATTTCATATCTACACGTGGAAATCGTGATAAAACTCTATTCTTTATGTTTAGCGAACGAAAAGGAGACAGGAAATGAAAAAAGACCGTAATCTCAAGATTCTTAATCCTAGATTACAGTCTTTAATTAAATAGTTTCTTTGTGTATGTCGTGGTGTTTATAAAAAACCTTCATCAAACCTTGTATTAATAACCAGGATTCTGGTCTGCTGATGTCAACATATCGTTGGCATCGATGGCAGCCTGTGGGATAGGGCGCAGAAGCTTCTCGCCTATATACTGGGCTGCCTTATCTCCCATTTCGTAGTTATACTTGGTGCAACGCTCAACCAATGTCTTGGTTCTGCGGAGATCCATCCAACGTGCCCCGTTACCGAAGTTCTCGCAAGCGCTCTCGTCAAGAATGTTGTCGATGGTGATTGTGCCTGTAAGTGCAGCAAGACCTGCACGCTGGTGAACTTCATTGAGGCGAGCCAATGCCTTGGTGTTATCGCCAGCCTTGAGGTAAGCCTCTGCTGCTACGAGAAACATCTCTGGCAATGTGATGATATGGATATCGCGATAGCAGGTATTCTTCTGGTTAGAAGCTGTATGGCTGTCATCAAACTTCTTGCAAGGATTTGAACCGTAAACCAACTGCTGGTTGTCGTAATAATCCATATCCTTGCCATCCATATTCTGTGCCTCCTTGGTCTTTGAATCCATCGGGATGCGGTAGGTATTCGCTCTGTTGGCTGGATCTTCTGCCTTCCATGCAGCAAAGTCTGCATCAGTTTCATACCATGCAGAATAGTAACGGGTTACAGGATATCCCTTCAGAGTCTCACCATTCTTATACCAGGTCCAGTAGCCTGTGCCTGCGGCATTGCCCTTGTTTACATCCGGCAATTCCTTCATGAAGGTAGCATCGTAACGCAGGTCACCCTTCTGGAAGCAATGCAAGGCATAGAGAGTTGGTACATAACTGGAAGTTGTTGCCTTGATAGGATCCTCGGCTCCACCCAGATAGTTGCAGTAGTAGCCGCTCCATTCTGTACCACCAGATGTGGTATTATTGGCTGTTGCCAGATCATATTCTACATCCCAGAGGAACTCTGCGTTATCATCGCCAGAACCATCTGCCTTCCAAAGGCTGGCAAATGGTGTGGTCAACTTTCTGCCTGCAATTACCTCATCGGCAAGAGAAGCTGCCTTGGCAAAGTATTCCTGCTTGCCGAGGTCCCATGCTGCTGAGAGATAGGTCTTGGCAAGGATAGCCTTGGCTGTTTCCTGACTGATGCGGCCGCCACCCTTGGTTGCTGTTGATGCCTCGAGTACGTTCTGGCTGATGACATCCTCCAATTCGCTGATGATGTAGTTATATACTTCTTCTGCAGAAGACTTAGGATATCCGGTTTCTGCAGAAGTTAGGAAATCCTTCATGATAGGTACACCTCCAAAGTTGTTTACCAGGAGATAGTATTCATATGCTGCAAGCACGCGTGCCTCGCCCACGAGCTTGTTCTTCAAGGCATCATCTATCTTAGCGCTCTGTGCATAGTAGGATACTGAATTAGCTGCACGGATACCTGCATAGAGATAAGTATAGAGATTCTTAATATCACCATTTTCAGGAGTCAAGGTCTCATAAGTGTTCAATGCCTCATTCATCTTGTTTCGAGCATCGGCATACATATCTGTTCCTGCAGAAAAGCAGCTGGTGAACAGAGGTGCTGCATAGATGTTCTGCAGACGCTGATAGGCATCATTTACCAAAGTGTTGAAGCCATCTTTGGTTGCGAAAGTTTGTTTGTCGCTCACATTCGACTTGTTTTCTGCGTCCAGGAAGTCGCTACAGCTGGTCATGGTGCCCATGCAGCAAGCAGCGAGAGCTACGCTATATAATATCTTTTTCATAATTGTTTCCTTTTTTTTATATGAAGTTTAGAACTTAATTGGGATGAAGCTTAGAACTTCAAGTTGACACCAAACTGATAGGTTACAGATGATGGACCACCGTTCTGCAAGCTCTGTGAAGCCCACTCAGGGTCGAAGCCCTTGTAGTTGGTGAAGCAGAATGGGTTCAGGATATTCATGTAAACACGAAGGGTTCTGATTCCAGCCTTGCTCACTACGTTCTTTGGCAAGGTGTACCCTAGGGTGATGTTCTTTACCTTGGTGAATGAAGTCTTCTGATACTGGAAGCCTTCTCCCTTGGCTGAACCCTTGTCACCGAAATAACCACCCATAGATGTATCGCTGTTGTTTGGATAAGGATACTTTCCGTAGTGGGTCTCTGTGGCGGTTGTAATCTCACCTGTCTCATGATTGATGATTGGTGCTCCTGCAGGGATGTAGTAATCCAACTTCATGTGGGCATTACCACGGTCGCTATACTTCATATACTTCTCATGGAAATAGCTACGAGACCAGAATCCGCTCTTGGTATAGAACATGATGGAGAAGTCGAAGCCCTTGAAATAGATATTTGTAGAGAGGCTTCCTGTCCAGCGTGGATCGGTGCAACCATAAATCTGCTTATCACTGTCATCAATCTTACCGTCATCGTTCCAGTCATTAACGGCTACCTGGCCTTCATACCACTTGTATTTCTTGCCATACTTGTCGTAGAATTCCTTTAGGGTATAGTGCTTGTCACCATTCATAGTGTGCATGGTTACACCCTTGTCAGTGATAACTTCTGTATGGGTATAATCGCGGAGTACGTTCAATGGCTCGCCGATGAACCAGTTGTTGGCAACTTCATCAATCTTACCATTACTCAACTCCTTGATTTTGTTCCAGTTGCGGGCAAAGTTCACGTTGGCACTCCAGGAGAAATCCTTTTTGTTGATGATATTGAACTGCAAGCCCAACTCGATACCTCTGTTCTGAACAGAACCTACATTGAAGGTAGATGTCTTCTCACCAGTTTCCAAAGGCACTGAACGCGACATAATCTGACCATCAGAAAGACGGTTGTAGAAGTCGGCAGTTACATTGATGCGATTCTTTAGGAAACTCAAGTCGAGACCGAGGTCGAATTCCTTTACCTTCTCCCAGATGAGGGCTGTGTTCACCAATCCGTTAGGGTGATAGCCCTGTACTTCGGTACCACCGAGTGTCACGTATGTAGGACCTGTAGCAGAGGCGATAGTTACATAGTCTCCCACATTGTTGTTACCTGTTACACCATAAGATACACGGAGTTTGGTATTATCGAGCCAAGAACTGAATTGCTTCATCCATGCCTCATCAGAAATACGCCATGCTGCAGCTACAGATGGAAACCATCCCCAGCGATTGCCATCGGCAAAACGGGAACTACCGTCGGCACGGAGTGTAGCTGTTGCCATATATCTTCCCTTGTAAGAATAGTTGGCACGGAAGGCGAATGATTCCAAAGATGACTCGTTGTATGAGCTGGAGAGATTCTTGTCACCGCTGGCAGAACTCTGGTTGTGGAAGGTGGTATGGTCGTTGGCGATACCCTTAGCTTCCTCATACTGATACTCAGTATTGCTTTTATAGAGTGAGAAGAGGGCCATGGCACCAATGTTGTGGTCACCAAAAGTCTCGTTATAGTCTATTTGGTTATCCCAGGTCCAATCCATCCGGCTGGTGTTTGCAACAGATGCAAAGTTGGTCTTGTTCTTCTGATAATAGGTAGAACCTACATCGTTACCCTCGTTGATACCTGTAGCATAGAAGATGCCCTGGCGCTTGTGAGAATAGTTTGGAGAGAATGTTGTGGTAAACTTCAATCCCTTCATGATATTGGCACGTAGATACAGGTTACCCATCATGGTATATTTCTTGGTCTCGTTGGTATAGTTACCATCATAGAGGTCAATCAATGGGTTGTAGGTGGATGTGAACTGTGCATCAGACCCGAAGGCTGCCTTGGCACCCGGGTTAGGAATCAGATTGCCATCTGCATCTGTAGGAGATACGAATGGGTTGAAATAGAATGCATTCACGTATGGTGAATAAGTTCCATCAGTACATACGTCTTCTGTACTGCTCATAGATAAGTTGACAGAGAATCCTGCATCAAATATCTTGGAAAGCTTGGCATCCATGGCACCCTTCAGATTGAAACGCTCATAGTCATTGCCTTTGAATACGTTTTCCTCGCCCTGATAACCCATACCTACACGGTAGTTTACCTTATCTGTAGCACCTGCAGCACTGATGAAGTGGTTCTGCTGAGCAGCTGTGCGGGTTACCATCTTCTTCCAGTCGTAACCGTCGAAGCTTGGATCCATCATCAGTTCGTAAAGCTTTGAATCCTTGTAGCTGGTTCCTCCCTTGCGGGTCAGGAAGGCTGAATTCAAGTCGGTATCCTTGATGATGTAGTGTGGATGTCCATCGGCATCAACACCCTTACGGCTTGAGCCATCGTAGCTCTTACCATCGAGAGTGGTATATCTGGCAAAACGGTAATCCATGAATTCATTGGCACCCATCAATTCCGGCATGCGGGCAAGCTTTTTCACACCATAATATCCATCGTAGGAGATGGTGGCCTTCTGAGCCTTGTCTGCGCCCTTGCTGCCCTTAGTCGTAATCATGATGACACCGGCAGAAGCACGGGAACCGTAGATGGCGGTAGATGAAGCATCTTTCAATACATCGATGCGGTCGATATCGTCTGGATTTAGAAAGTCCATGTTGTCACAAACTACACCATCGATTACATAGAGAGGCTGAGCCTGCTTGTTGATGGAAGCTTGACCACGAACCTGGATATTGAAGCCTGCGCCTGCACGGCTACCTGACTGGGTAATGTTGACACCAGGTACAGAACCCTGCAAAGACTCTGCAAGATTGGTTGTGCCACGAGCTGCAATCTTATCAGAGTTGATAGATGCAATAGAACCGGTGACATCTCTCTTACGCATGGTGCCGTAACCCACAACAACGACCTCGTCAAGAGCTGCGTTGTCATCTTCGAGCGTAATGTTCCATGACTTTTGACCTCCTACTTTGATTTTTTGTGTTTTGCAGCCTATATAGCTGAATGTAAGAACCGTGTTAGGTTCTACGTTTTGGATAGTAAAGTTACCATCCAAGTCTGTGATTCCACCAGCTTTACCGTTTTGGTCGGTAATGGTAACACCAATCATTGGCTCGCCATTAGAATCCTTCACTGTACCCTGTATTGTTTTCTGTTGTGCAAACGCACCAATACAAACAGAGCCTAAAGCAAGTGCCATGCTGGCACGTTTAAGTTGTTGATACATAATGATGTTGTTTTATAGGTTATATTACTTTTAAATATTTGTTTGGTCTTTTGAATTTACTGGCAATTGTTGTCGTGTATTATTCTTCTAGATCAATAGGAATCAGAGATTATTATTTAGTTTTTCTTTGATTTCGTCGTCAAAAGTAATAAAAATATCGTTATCTTGTATAGATTTTGATGGAAATTGTTACGTAAACGTTTTCGTAATTCTGTAGAATTACCAGATTTTTTAGTACAGAAATAAGGGTACAGAAAACCCCGCAGGCAGAAAAATCATCTGCCTGCGGGGTAAATAGGAGTTATTTTTCGAAATGTATCCAGTCGATGTCGAAGAAGGCTGCGTCGTTCTTCTTGGCTGTGCGGGTATTGAAGAAACCGAGTTTCGCTCCAATCCATTTGCCTTCGCGCACAGTAAACGGATTGCCTATCTTGATAAACTTCTTGCCATCCAGACTGTAGCTCCATTCTGCGATAGCCTGTATCTGGTTGGCGATGCCCTCGCTGTGTACTTTTACACGGAGCCATACATCCTGAGTAGCGATGCGGGATGAAGGAATATCATCTACCGCATACTTCACGGTGTAAGGTTTAGGCAGCTTGCTGGTCTTGATGGCTACCTGCTTTACCACCTTCTCTTCCTTTCCTTTGTCAGCTTTTTCACAAGTTACATATTGCAATACAACACCTTCTTCCTTGGTGTCTACAAACTTGAGGGCTGCATAATCCATTCCCTGCATAATCATACCTGCGCTTTCGCCCAATACCTTATCATTCTCCTTGTAAGCCTCTGTGCGGTTAGGAATGAACTTAACCTTGGCTGTGGCTGTGAAATTCTCTGTAGGGAACTTCTGAAGCAGAAGGTTAGGCAGATCATAGAGGTTCTTTACATCTTCTGCCTGTTGCACACCATAGAGACGCAACTTGGAATTCTTGGCATCGCAGAAGTACCAGTACTGACTGTAAGGACCATTCCACTGCCATTGCAGTCCGAGATCTAAGCTGTTGAAATCATCCGATTCCTTAGGCTGGAAGTTTCCGCTTGATGGCAAGTTTGGCTTCTTCCATTGCTGAACTGGATCTCCGCATCCGTCACCGTCCTTGTCGTCTCCGATAACCAGCCAGTCGTTTACCCATCTGGCTGGTTGCAGATGAACCACACGACCATAAGCATGCTTATCCTGGAAGTGGAGGAACCAGTCTTCGCCGTTCTGGGTATCTACCCATGCCCCCTGGTGAGGGCCGTTTACCTTCTTGTTCTTTCCCTGTGCCATACCCACATACTCCTCGTAAGGACCGTATGGATTCTTGGAACGCAGTTCTACCTGCCAGCCATACTTCACTCCGCCCGCAGGGCTCATGATGTAATAGTAGCCGTTACGCTTATAGAACTTGGTACCTTCGATAGTAGGCTGGTCTTCATGCCCATCGTATACGATGCGTGAAGGACCGATAACTTTGGTTCCGTCTGGTGACATCGGAGCTACGAAGAGCACCGATTTGATGCCGGCTCTAGAACCTGCGCAGCCATGCGACAGATAAGCCTTTCCGTCTTCATCCCAAAGAGGGCAGCAGTCGATAAGACCTTTTCCCTTCATCACCCAAGTGATAGGTTCCCATGGACCACGAGGATCTTGTGTCTTGGTCATGAAGAGACCCTGATCAGGGTCGCCGCAATAGATGTAGAACCATCCGTCGTGATAGCGGATAGAGGGTGCCCATACGTAGTTGCCATGCTGAACTTTCTTGCGCCAGTCCAGGTCGGTACCCTGATACTCTGGCAGAACAGGATAGTCGTCGAGTAGGGCAGCGCCGATAATCTCCCAGTTTACCAGGTCGGTACTGTGCAGAATCTGCAGACCAGGGAAACACTGGAAGGAAGAGGAAGTCATATAGTAGTCATTGCCCACACGACATACATCTGGGTCAGAGTAGTCGGCGTCAATCACCGGATTGCGATACATTCCGTTCTTCAGGTTCGGATTCCATGTATGTGATGTTGCCTTCTGGGCGTTTACCCCCATCGCTGTGAGCGGAGAACTCAAAGCGATGGTTGCGAGAAGGCACAGGAGTGAATGATATTTTATTTTCATTGTTACCGATGTTTAAATGAATTATTTAGCTACGTATTTCTTGTTGTTGTAGATATAGATACCTTTTTTGAGACCTTGCAGGTCTTCTGCCTTGGCATTGAGCTTTACCATGCGACCGCTGAGGTCGTAAATGTTGTTATTGTTTACCTTGGCGGTTAAAACAACATTACTGATACCGGAACTAGTTACCTTTACACCTTTCAGAGTGATAACCCAAGCGGCTTGTGCATTTTGTGGTGTGAAGATAAGAGCGCCTGTAGCTGGAGTGTCTAGAGTAATATCAAACATTGTGCTCGTATCCGTTTGGGTTGTACGGCTAGGGAACACGTATTTATCTCTGGCAAAGGTTGTTCCGTTCAGTTCGCCGAGATAACAGGTCTTGTTGTCTTCATTGGCATATCCTGCAAATGTAGCCGATGTAATGGTAATATTCTCGGGCAGGTTGATGGTAAACTGTACGCCCTTGCTGTACTTGATGGTATTGTTTTTAGCTGTAGCGTAACCTTTGCTGCTCTCTATGCTGCAACCGTTATTGAACGTCCATGGTGATGGATCACTTGAAGAAGAGGTGCAGGTTGATGCATCCAGAATATAGCTTACTTCTGTTGTCTCACCTGGGTTTGGAGTGGGATTTGGATTTGTACCAGCCCCTGTTGCATCACATTGGTCGTCTACCGTAGAATCGTACTGGCGAATCCAAAGTTTGCCTGACTGGCATGTAATCTTAGAATTATTCTTGAATACGAGATTATCTACGAAACGGATGTCGATACCTTTCTTGGCAGAAATCTGCACGTTGTCGAGTGTCACGTTCTTGATGTGGCTCTCTGGGCGGCCAATCAGGAAGATAGCATTGCCCTCGCAAACATCTGTAGTCTTCACGTTCTGAAGCAAGATGCCGTTGTAGGTTGGGGTAGTGCTATCTAAAGCTCTTGCATTAGCCTTGTCTACCGCAGGATCGCTGTTGTAGTTCTTGTCGTAGAAGCAGTCCATAGAGAAAGGATTCTTCACGTTGGTCATGGTGAAGTTGCTGAACTTCCAGTCTTCCTCTCCATTGCCGCGTAGTGTACCGTCGCTATTGATACCCGTCTTCATACGGATACCTGCTGTTGTTCCGTTCATGTCGATATAGTCGAACCATACATGCTTGATGTTCTTGGTGTAGCTACCGATAGAAGCACCATGTCCTGTACCGAACTTGCAGTTCCAGACATGGATGTACTGTGCATCGTTGTCGCAAACCACGTTATCATCACCTGTACTGATGTTGCAGTTATAGATATTCATGTGGTGTCCCCAGATAGAGATACCGTCTGTGTTATGAGAAGGCTGTTCTGTCTTGGTTTCTGAAGAAGGGTTATAGATGGTTACATCATGAACAGTACCATTGTTGGCTCCATTGCTGTTACTCAAGGTAATGTTGACACCCGGAGTATTCTGGACCTTGAGATTGCGAATCAGGAATCGGCTGCCTTTCTCGAAACGGATCATCGCTCCTGGATTGAAGGTCTCCTTGTTATCGCGAGCCTTCCACCAGCGGGTTCCCTGACCGTCAATAATAGAAGTTTCACCTTCACCCTCTATAACAATGTCGCTTTGGTTCTTGTTCTTGCAACCAATGAATACAGTCTTATTGTTTGGAGCCTTGCCGTATTCTACGAGCTTCAAGGTTGCTCCAGCGCAAAGGTGGAGTACTGTCTTAGACTTGATGCTGAGCACCTCTGTCTTGCTGGTCATCTGGTCTGTGCTACCAAACATCCAGGTACCCGCAGGTATTACGACCATACCGCCAGTTGAAGGAACTGCATCAAGCGCTTTCTGGATAGCCTTGGTATTATCTGCAGCAGATGTTGAGGCACCATAATCCTTGATGTTAAACGTATTTGCCGAAGTGATAGCAGGCAACTGAGGCAAGTTGACAGCAGTCCAACCCGCAGGGGTATTTTGTGCATTCTGCTCAGCAGTGATGCCGGCAAAAGTTTGTGCCTTAGCAAAGAAAGGCACAGCCATGAGTGCAGCGAGCACGATGGTTTTGATCATTTTTCTATTCATATTTTTTAGGCTTAATTTCTTTTTGCAAAGTTACTACTTTTCTTTTGATTACTGATGCAATCAATGTATAAAAAACACGAAAACGATTACGCAATTCATCTGCTATCATCGTTGTTTATAACAATAGTAGAAAATAAAAAGTGCAATGCTCCATATAAGCATTGCACTTTTCTTAAATTTATATGAGATGTTAATCCTTGTGGATTAATCCTCTACTACATACCAGCGTGGGTCACCAGCCTTTTCCTTCAAAGTTCCAGCCTTGATGGTAAAGTCGCCATTGGTTGGGTCCTTGAACAACTGGGTAGAGCTGAACTCTGTATCATTCACGCCCTTAATCACCTTGAAGAAGTCTGTTGTTCTGAAGCTGTTTACTACAGTTGCTGGAGTCTTGCTTCTGATGTTCTTGTTGGTAACTTCATCAGCACTCTTACCGAAGATACAGTTCTCAATAGTGAAGGTGCTTGGTCCGAATGTGTCAACGTTGAAGTCAACGAAGAACTGGCCGTTACCATTACAGTTGTAGAATGTGCTGTTCTTGATGGTGATGTCCTGCATATCTGTCTTCTTGCTGAAGATAAATACCTTACCGGTTACACAGATACTGTTGAATGTACAGCCGTCAATCTCTACGTTGTCGAGATGACCTTTACCGCTGCCTGCATCAATGTGGATGAAACCATAACCTGCACAGAGTTTGGTGAAGATACTGTTCTTCAAGGTAAGTTTGCCGATAGACTTAGCATCACTTCCCTGGATACGGAAGAATGATGTTTTGATATTGCTAACCTCGCAATCCTCCAAAGTGAACTCGCTTATGGTACAAGCCTTGCTCTGGTTGATGAAGTAGCCAGCACCATTCTCTTCCAATTTCACGTTCTGGAACTTGATGAATGCATGAGAACCTGCAACATCGAAGTTCTTGTCAAGATTGATGGTAGGCGCATCACCACCTGCCAAACCGAAGAATGTAACAGACATTCCGTCTGGGATGGTTACGTTGGTCTTGCCACCATCTGAATCATTTGTGCCGTAGAGAGAAACTGTGGCACCAGCAGGAATACCGATAGTTGCACTATAGTTAGTCTCGTTTCCTGCTGCAGCTTTGGCCTGCTCTGCAATCTCTTCAATGAGAGTCTGGGAGATAACATTCACATCGCTTGGGAGCGTATACTTATAGTTTGCAGATGGCATTGCTGCAGGTGTAGTGAATTGCAACTGACCACGTTTTACATCGTTATTATATAAGGTGGCGATGTAAGTGGTTGTTGGCTTCACGTTAGAGTAAGTAACTTTACCAGCAGCAATTTGGTCTGCGGTAAGTTCATGCTTGCTCTTATCCTCTGGATCTGCTGCGTTGACAATTGTGATATGGGTAACTGTAGCACCTGGAGTCCAAGAGAAATTAACGTGGTCTTCAAAGAGGTCGGCTGTAGTAAGCTCGTTGAATAACTGTTCAGCCTTTGTCTTGAAAGATGAACCATCCTTGTAGTAAACCCATTTAGACTCGTTAGCAGTTGAAGACATAGCCTTTACACGCATGTAGTACTTGCTGTCGCCATCGAGACCTGAGAGAACTACTGGAGAAGAAGTCAAGGTCTTATCTTCTCCGAACTTGATGATGTTAGCATTCTCAACACCCTCGTAAAGAGAGTCCTTGCTTACCTCGAATACATAGTACTCTGGTGAAGGAACTGCTTTTGATGTGAAGGCAGAGAATGTAACAGTAGCTGATGTTTCGGCAGTTTCAACGGTGATTTTGTCACCGTTGAGACCGAACAATCTTGACAGGCTGCCATCTACGTCCCAGTCATTGCCATCGGTACAAGAAGTAGCCGACAGAGTCAATGCCATCATAGATGCTGTGCCCAATATGTTTTTAATGCTCTTCATTTTCTTGTCTTTTTTGATTAAAGATGAATTAGTCTGCATAACCATAAGAGTTGTGAATCTTACCGTTGGTTGCAGAGATGGTTGTAGAAGCGATTGGCATGAGATAGCGGTTCTTCACTGCTACGTTATCGCCAACCAAACCGCTGCTGATAGATGGCAGGTTTACGTCAACCTGTGTATCTGAACCAGAATCCAACTTAGCTGCACCGAATGAGTCGATACTGCCTTCGTAGTCAGCAGACGTCTTTCCGTCAGGAATACCATACCATGTTACGCTAGAGAAGTCAATCTTGGTTTTCTTCTCATCCAGGTAGTTGAAGTAGATGGTCTTCTGGTAAGTACCGTCTGCAAGTTCTTCCAGGTAAGTCTGCTTGAACTCATTAATCTTTTCTGCGAGGAGGTTCCAACGAATCAGGTCGTACTTGCGGATACCTTCACCTGCAAACTCCCACATGTTCTCCTGAACGAGAGCATTGAAAAATGCGTCCTTGTCAGAAGCAATGTTGTTGACGTATGCCTTAGCTTCATTCTTGTCAGCCTGGTTGAAGGCACGGGTGTGTACTGCTTCCAAAGCCTGGCGGGCTGTCATGCCGTTTGCTGAACCTTCGTAGTTGGCATCAGGGTTACCTGCCAACTCGTTCATGCACTCAGCATAGTAGAGCAATACCTGAGCGTAGCGCATCTTCACAGGATTGATACCTGTAGTGTGCTTAGCTGTTGCCTTCAGGTTGTTCTGCAACCAGGTGTTGTTCATCTTGCGGGCATCCCACTTACCTACATACATACCGAAAGGAGCATTCTTCAGCATGTTCTCAACAGTGTTGCTGCCATCCTGCTTGATTTCGAAGTTGGCGCAGGTGATGTCACGGCGTGTATCCTTCTTGTCGTAAGAATAGAGCAGAGGTGCAGTAACCTTCATCTTACCAGATGAGTTGCCATAGCCGTATTCTGTTGTAACACCATTCATGCGGACACCTACTGTGTAACCCAACTCTCCTGTTACGTTCTCACCGAAAGGAATCTCGAAGAGGTTCTCGTGGTAAGTCTTGTCGAGAGAGAGCTGGTTAATCAAGTACCACTCGTTCTCGAAAGATGGGTTGAGGTTGTGAGTATTGTCGTTGATGATAGCAGACCAGTGCTTCAGGGCACGCTCGTAGAGAGCCTTGCGGTCTGCTGCACCAGGGCGCTGTGTTGGATAAGTAGCATCGCTGTAAGATGCTGTCTCATATCCGTCCTTTTCCTTCTCGCGAATCACGTAGCCAGCACGTGTCATGGCAATCTGTGCCAGAAGAGCGTGAGCATAACCCTTGGTTGTGCGCTCTGTGGTATAGCCTGTTGCCTGGTCTGCCCATGGCAAGTACTCTATAGCCTCATCCAGGTCGTTCATCAGGGAATCCATGATTACGTCGCGGTCGGTCTTCTCCAGATAAGCGTTGCTCAAGTCTGACTTTGATGCCTCTCTCTTGAACGGAATATCACCAAAGATACGAACCAAGTCGAAGTAAACCATGGCACGGATGGTGAGCGCTTCGCCGAGGCTGCGTTCCATAGACTTCTGGTTAGCACCGCCAGCTGTTAATGTAGCGCTGCTGCGGATACCCTCAATAATCTGGTTGGCATCCTCGATGATACCATACTCAGCATCCCATACGCCGCTGATCTTGCTCCATCCCGGGTCCATGTTATAGTTCATGTTACCACGTTCACTTGAGGTGTTGGTAGCATTGCTTCCAAGACCGTCAATCAATTCGCAGTCGCTGTTCAGGTTCCATACGATAGACAAGTCCTGTGCGTAGGTACGGTCCTGTCCCATGCCACCATAGAGCTTATTGACGCGAAGATTGGTATAATAAGGTGAGGCGTAGGTATTCTCAGCAGTCATCTCTGATGGAGATGTCTGATCCAGGAAGTCGGAGCATGAAGACAATCCTAATACGCCTGCCAATGCAAATGCATATAATATCTTGTTCATTGTTATTATCTTATAAATTTTAGAATGTAACATTAATACCACCTACGAAGGTGCGGCTCTTTGGATAAGCTGCATAGTCGATACCTGGGGTCATTGGGTTCTTCTTTGAACTTGTATCAACCTCTGGATCGTAGCCTGAGTAGTTGGTGAAGCAAAGCAGGTTGTAACCTGTGAAGTAGATGCGTACGTTCTGCATGTAGCACTTGTTTACCCACTTCTTTGGCAAGGTGTAACCCACTGTTACGTTCTGAAGGCGCAGGAATGATGCATCTTCTACAGCATAGCTGATGAGCTGCATGGTTGATACGCCTGCTGGATTGTAGATATTGGCGTTGGCATTGATCTCGTTCAAGCGGTTCATCACGTTCTCTACACCACCATATTCTGCGATGAGGCTAGCTGATGGGCGACCGATGTTGTTACCGTTGGCTGGGTCAATCCAGGTATAGCGGTTGCCTACGTTGAAATCATCTACAAGGTTATAGTTCTTGGCTGAACCAGCGTAGAATGAGTTGGCAAGCTTGGTACCGTTCACAAGCTTATTGCCCAATGAGTAGTTGAAGAACAGGTTGAAGTCGAGGTTACCAACGTGACCGTCAAAGCCGAAACCACCTGTTGTGGTAGGTACGGTGTTGCCCAGACGCTGCTTCACTGCATCACCATTCTCGTCAACTTCTACCTTGGCAACGCCTGGATAGAGGTTACCGCCGAAGAGCTTGTAGCTGTTGTCCTTTACGCCTTCTGCCAGTGCCCAAGTGCCGTTGGCTTTCAATACCAAGTCACCCTTGCCTGTTGCGGCATCATACACGGTGTAGAAACCGTTGCTCTTGTAGCCCCAAAGCTCACCGAGGCGACCGCCTTGCTCTACGCGGAAGTCTTCGTACTTGGCAATGGTAGAACCGCTCCAATTAGAACTCTGCCATGGGTTCTCCATGTTCAACTCGTCAATCTTGTTCTTGTTGTAAGATACGTTGAAGTTGAAGTTCAAACCAAAGTTCTTCTTGTCTACGATTACAGCATTGAGCGCCAACTCAACACCCTTGTTAGAGGTCTTACCGAAATTCTGGAACTGGTAAGAGTAACCTGTGTTGGCAGGAACGATACTTTGCATCAAGAGGTCCTTGGTGGTATTCCAGTAGAAGTCCAATGTACCGCTGATGCGACCGTTGAAGAAACCGTAGTCGATACCGAAGTTACGGGTCACTGTGGTTTCCCACTTCAAGTCTGGATTATAGAGATATTTACCATGCTCAAGCATAGAAGCTCTGTTCTCATCGAAGAATGGAGCCTTTGATGTGTTGTCTGCCATTGAGTAGGTGGTAGTCAGCAAACCAGAGTTGATACGGTTGTTACCTGCTGTACCGAAGCTCAGACGAGCCTTCAGGTTAGAAAGCCAGCTGGAAGCACCCTTCAGGAATTCCTCGTCAGACATACGCCAAGCCAAGGCTGCTGATGGGAAGAGACCCCAACGGTTGTCCTTGCCAAACTTGCTGGAACCATCGGCACGAAGTGTAAATGTTGCTAAATACTTGTCGTTGAGCGTATAGTTGATACGGCCGAAGTAAGAGAGAATGTTCTCCTCAGCCTTGATGTTACCCTCGTTAGGAAGCGCTGTACCTGCTGCTGTGTTAGCCAATACCTCGTTCAATGTGAATGAAGTTGGGAAGGCTACAGAAGTATTGGTACGGGTTACGTCCTGGCTGCTGCTCCATTCCTGACCAACCAATACATTGATGTGGTCACGACCATGGAAAAGCTTCTTGTTGTCGTAAGTCAATGTATTTGCATTACGCCAGTTCTTGTTCTCCAAACGAACGAACTGTACCTGTGGCTGACCGTTGTAACCATACTTAGAGTTGGTGGTTGCATTAGAACCCCAAACCTGGTCGGTATTGTTGTACTTCCAACCATAGCCGAACTCAGAGCGGAATGTGATGTTCTTGAATGGCTTCCAGTTCAAGCCTACGTTGTAGTTCTGCTGGAAACGCTCCTGATACTTATAGGTATCGGTGATACGCTCTGTTGGGTTACGGCGTGTTGATGTGCTGTTCTCCTCATCATCGTCTGATGTGCCGGAGAGAGGCTCTACCGGGTTCCATCTTACGGTGTTGGCAACAACTGAGTTTGCTGCACTCGACTCGTTGGTATCTGCACCACCATTCAAACCGTCCAGTTTTGTGAAAGCCATACGGCCATTGAAGTCGAGAGACAACCACTTGTTCAAGTTGGCATTGATCTTGGCGTTTACATTGTTCTTGGCATAGCCAGAACCCTGCATGATGCTCTTCTCGTCGTTGTGAGAAAAACCGATGTTGTATTTCAGGTCCTTGGTACCACCGCTTACGTTCACGTTATACTGCTTCTGGTTACCTGTACGGCCGAATACCTCATCCTGATAGTCACGTCCTTCGATAGACTTCCAGATGTCGAGGTCGTTGTAGTTACCATAGTCAGTGCTACCCAACTCATACTGATAGTATGCATAGTCGTATGGAGACATAGTCTTTACCAACTTAGATACTTTCTTGTAGCCGAGAGAAGCATTGAAGTTCACCTGGGTCTTGCCCTCAGAACCGCTCTTGGTTGTAACGATGATAACACCATTGGCACCACGGGCACCATAGATGGCTGTAGAGGAAGCATCCTTCAACACGTCGATGCTCTGGATTTCGCTAGGAGCGATGTCGCTGATAGAGCTTACAGGGAAACCGTCAACGATGTAGAGTGGAGAGTTGTCCTGAGAAAGGGAACCGCCACCACGCACGCGAATCTTCACGTCAGCATCTGGTGAACCTTCGGTGGTGGTGATGTTCACACCCGCCATCTTACCGGTCATCGCCTCGCTTACGTTAGATACAGGAATATTGGCAATCTGCTTGTCGCTGATAGAAGATACAGAACCAGTGAGGTCCTTCTTTCTAACTGTACCATAGCCGATTACAACCACGTCGTTGAGGGTGGTGTTGTCATCCTCGAGCTTGACGTCGATAGTTTCTTTACCTGCAACGCTTACTTCCTTTGCTTTCATACCGATGTATGAAATCTTCAGTTTCTTGCTCTTGCCTTTTAAGTTTACTGTGAAGTTACCGTCAATGTCGGTCACGCCACCATTGCCAGCTACACCTACCTCCATGACAGATGCGCCGATGATTGGCTCGCCCGTATTGTCAGTAACAACTCCTTTTACCGTTTGCGCAGAGACGCTTGTTACCATGAACATGAGCGCACCTGCAAGCGCAATCTTCTTTCTGTTATAATTACCAGACATACACTTATAGGTTAGATTATACTATTATAAAATTTGTTTTCTTACTCTCGATTTGTACGTTTAAGTAGACAAAAACCGCTGTGCAAAAAATACGCATTTATAGCGCAATTTTATGCACAGTCTGTTTTTTTCGTTTGCAAATATAGGTAAAAAAAATGAATTACGTTAAAGATTCACGTGAAAATAATACGTAAACGTTTGCTTAAAGATTGTTTTTAACATAAAAACCCCTATAGTTAACTGCTCAGTACCCCTATGAGCATAACTTCTTTAACTTCTGAAAGAGGCTCATTCCACTTATTGCCTAACTATGGCACAATATTGCCCTCAACTGGGGCAACTTTTTGCCATTGCCGGGCACAAAATGATGCGTCGGGAGAAAAATTTCGGGATGTCTACCTTCGCCATTCGAAATATGCTTTCCGGCTGCAGGAAGCGTGGTTTTGTTCGTGAAAAACCTTACTCTCAATTTTACCCTTCACCCTTCACCTTTTCGTCTGAAACCCCGATAAACACTGGGGGCATGAGAGGTGAAGGGTGTTTTTGAATGTAGCTTTCTATCCACCGCCGCCTGAATTTTCTATCCAGTCTTCTCAACTCTGGGTGCTAGAAAACTTTTATGTCTCACAATACGGGGTTAGCCGACGGCTTACACTGAGTTGTTACGAAACGGAAAAGAGAGTGTGTCATAAGTTCATGACGCACTCTCTTCTTGTTGGTATATTACTGAAATGTTGTTGGAACAGATAGTATAAGTTTCTAGGATAGTTAGTATCTTCGGCCGCACAACAGCTGTTGTGCGCTTGCATATCAGCTGATATGCGCTTGCACAACAGGTGATGTGCATGTGGTAGTCAACTGTTGTGCGCTAACTGTTTTCTAGACTTATGACCGCCTCTCCTTGAACAAAAACAGAGGCGGTCCCTTTCCTTTATTTCATGATAACTTTTTCTGTCTTCTTGCTACCATCAGCAAGAGTCTTCACAACGATGTTGATTCCTTTCTGAAGACTGTTTTGCTGAGTACCGCTTATTGAGAAGATGGCTGTGCTTACGGTGGCTGCTTCATCTGCAGCAGCAATGTTCTTGATGCCGGTAACAACAGAAGTCATCTTACCGAAACCACCCATCTCGTTGGCAGCACGAACGCTCCATGTACCTGTAGCACCGGCAATGCCGAGTGACTTCTCTGCTGTCATGGCGAAGAACTTGCCGTCTTTCAATACGATGTACATCTGTGCATCACCTTCCCAAGCGAGCTTGCCATTGCTTTCTGTTGCTGCAGTTGCAGACTTCTGAGCTGCGAGGTCGGCTGGCTTCCAGTTGTTGAATACCTTGTCGAGGCTGAACTCGGCTGCCTTCTCGGCTGTGATGATGGTGTTGTACTCGCTAACTTCCTTATCCTTTGTAAACTTCACGATGTTCTCGGCAGGAGAAATCACCTTGCCGTTCTCATCAACAGTGTTGTACTCGAAGAAGTTCTTGGCAACCACGTTCATACCACCTGTTGTCCAGCGGGTTGAAGCAATGTTGGCTGCTGCGTTCTTGTCGAGGATGGTGTTGAGGAAAGCACACTTGGCAGTTCCACCCCAAGAGCGACCGAAGGTGAAGCTGTCAGTAGCTGAACCTACAATCTTACATCCGTCAAATACATAACCATAATCACTTCCGTCTGTGTAAGGAGCTGTGATGTATGAACCCTTACCTGGTTCCAATGTCAAGGTACACTTGTTGAAGAATACATCGCCACCACCGCAGATGAAGTCTACGATTCCGTGGATGTCTGAATTCTCGAAGTAGTACTGACCCTTATTATTGTTGCTATAGTAAGTATCCTGGTATGATAGCATCTTCACGTTCTTGCAGATGGTCTGGGTACCCTTATCCTGGAGGCAGACGGCACGGCCGGTGCTCTTGTCGAATGGATAAGCATTCTTCAGGGTGAGATCCTGCATGTAGAGACCTGTGCTGGTATTGAACAATGTTGCAGTAACACCGATTCCCTCTACCTCAGGCTTGTTCACGATGATGGTGTTGTCCATGCTCTCGCCGATGATAGAGATGTTGTTGCCACTGATAGTAGTGAGACACTTGTCTCCGAGATCGTATGTGCCGTTAGGCAAGAAGATGAATGTACGTGTTGCGTTGGCTGCTGCATTGTTGCCGTTAGCAATTTCGAGAGCTGTCATAAAGCCCTGTGCGTCGCCCGCCTTTACTTCCATCCAGTTACCGTTCTGAGCGAAGGCTGGATTGGTCATGTTGACGATGCTGAGGCTGTGGATATATGTATCTCCTCCTTCGAAGGTGAGGGTATATTCACCACTCTCGGTTGATTCGTTCTGGAGAATACCGAAGTTGCCGTCCTTTGTTGCCTTTGCATCAATAGAACTTACTTCATTTCCCTTAGGATCGAGGAGGGTAATCTTACCAGTCTTAGAATATTGGCAGAGGTTCATCTTGATGTAACCCTTACCGCCCATCAATACCTTAATCTTGCCGTTTGATTCGAATACCCAACCGTGTGTAGTATCGTGCCACTTGCCGTTTTCTACAGAAATAGCTTCATGGTCGTTGATGTCGAAACCTTCCTTGGTGAAGTTGTAGTCGTAACGGGCTGTTGCATTGGCAGTCTCTATATCAGTTACGAGTGCATAGAGTGCTGCATCTGAACTAATGACAGAAGAAGTGGTGAACTTCTTCTCATCCTGCTTCAAGGAAGAAGACCATCCGCGGAACTTCTTGCCGTCAGCTACAGTTACCTTGTTTTCTACTCCTTCTACGAAAGCTTCAATTTCTGCATCCTGTTCTACTGCCTGTGTGCCGATAACAGTCTTGCCGTCTATATTATAATAGGTGAGGGTGAAATCTGGCTTGAAGCCTACGGTCAACTCATAGGTTACTTCGTCACCGTTAGCCTCTACTACGATAGTTGCTACAGTCTTCAGGTTGGCACCTTCGCCTGTAGTGGTGTAAGTAGTGCTCTTGATGGTTCCGTTGGCTGTAACGAGATCGGTAAGAGGGTTAGACTCTGTGATGAGCTTAGCCTTCTTGGAAACAAGAATAGTTGCGATTTGCTTGCCTTCTGCATTCTCCTCGAAGAGGTCGGCTGCCTGGTAAGCCTTGCCGTTTACTGCGAAACTGCCCAGCATTGGAGTCTTGCTCATATCTACATTACCATAGATTGCGAGGTCAGTAACGTAAGCGTTCTGACCGAGAGCAAAGTTCTCGAACTTAATCTGACAGTTGGTACGGTTTACGTCGAGTGTCAGATCCTCACCACTTGCTTTTACGATAGATACGTTGTGGATTACTACCCAGTCATCATCGCCGTCGCCCTTTACGGATACTTTGATACCACGATTGCCGCCGGTAGCAGCCTGGTGCAGTGTTATCTTGGTGATGCTTGCCAATGGAGAGGTTACTGCGCTTGGTTCAGCTGTTGTGTATTGGTTTGGATACTTAGCTGTAATCATATATCCAGTACGGTCAGGGAACTTAGCCTGATTTCCCGTAGGGTCAACACCCACTCCGTTGAATGTAAAGGTAAATGCCTCCTTGCTGTAAAGGGTTTTGAGATTTACCTTTACATCTGTAGCTTTTGTGTTGTCTATTTTCTCCCAGTTGGTGAAGTCGGTAGTGTAGAGTGCCTTCTCCTGAATGGCACTAACCTGAACCACCTTTACATTATAAAGGTAGCAACCACCAGTTGCCACAACCTCAACATAGCCCTTAGCCACTTCTGCTGTAGTAGCTTTGTGGTCAGTTGCGTCTTCTGTTGCAGCTATACCACCGATGGTATAGTTGTGGTAGCCATGGCAACTGGTTACAGTGACGATGTCCTTTGCTGACTTGACAGGTACCTGAAGGATGGTTCCGGTGTTAAACTGTGCGTCGGTGGTTCTTCCTTTCAGTTTGCCATTGGTTGCATCTACATGTAGTAGAATGCCGTCAACTGTAGAGGTGATGTCTCCTACTTTACCTTGAAAATTTGTTGCTGTGTTGATTCCTTCTGGCACGTTGTGCTGGAAGTCCCAAATAGCAGTTACGTCTTGCGCCTTTGCAATAAAAGCAAAGACAAGCAACAGGCTTAGAAGCCCGAATCTGAGTAGATTTTTTTTCATTTTGTTTGCCTTTAGGTAATTATATAATATTTATACTTTCGTTTTTTAAGTTTATAGATGCAAAAATACACTTATTATTTTTATTTTCAGTTCTTTTTCTTCTTAATTTCTTGTAAAAGCTACGTAATCGTTTTCGTTGTTTTTGTTAATTTTGGTTCACGTTTTTCTTGTGTTCTCAAAATGATTTGTTAATTTTGCCATCGGAATAAGCAAAAAATGAATTAAACTTAAATAAGTTATTCACGACTATTTTTTAAACTTAAAAACAGATAGATTATGAAGAAATTTTTTACTCTTATCGCAGCTGTCGCTATGGCTGCAAGTATGAACGCTCAGGGCACTTATGCAGTGCAGGTGGGTGACAATGTGAAGGCTGGTGATAAGATTACATCAGTAGAAAACATCACTTTGACTTATATGGAAAATGCTGGTACAGCTTACGCTACAGCTAAGGCTACTAGTAACTGGGGTGACGCAGACTTCGTGGCTTATGTATCTGGTAAGAACAATGGTAAGTTGGTATCTGATGCTGAGCCAACAGGTTGTGTTTACAAGTTCGAGACCGCAAAGGCTGGTTCTCTAACAGTAGGTGTTCAGTTGAATGCTAATAAGGGTTTCCATATCCTGGATGCAGCTTTTGCTGAGGTTACTCCTGTTTCTTATAATTTGCCAAGTGCTAAGGACGGTGATTCTCAGACTTTCGCACAGAACGAAAAGGGCGAGAACATTGTTTCTGCAAAGTCTAATGGCGTTGTAAAAATCAATGTTGCTGAGGGTGGTACATACTATATTCTCGCTGCTGGTACAAAGTTGGGCTTTTATGGCTTCAAGTACGAGGTTGGCACATCAACAGGCATCTCTTCTATCGAGGCTACTTCTGCTCAGAATGGTAAGACATACAATCTCGCTGGTCAGCAGGTTTCTGACTCTTACAAGGGCTTGGTAATCAAGAACGGCAAGAAGTACGTAAAGTAATCAAAAGAATATAAGATTTTAATTGACGAAATATCGTTAATCAATTTTTTTCATTGATTTAATAAAAATCGCCCGTGTCCAGTATTCGTTTACTGTAACACGGGCGTTATTTTTTGTTATTTTATTTGATAACCTTATCTGTTAATACCTTGCCATTTCTGAAAACCATCTTGCGGATGTTGATTCCAGTTTGTGGAGCAGAAAGGAGTGTTCCGTCGAGACTGTAGTAAGTCACTTTGACCAATTCGCCAGGATTGATAACCGGATAATCGCTGATGCCTGTTGGATTCTTCCAGGCAGGATAATATTCATCCACAGCGTTAGTTGCGTCTGCATTACTAGTCTTCATGATGTCTTCGACCAGCGAATTGGCATAGACTTCCAGATTGGTATAGTAACCTTTCTCATCAAGAGAGTAGGTGAGAGCATCGCTCGCATCGTTCGGATTCAAGCCGTTTGCTGTCTCCCAATCGTCAGGGATTCCGTCATTGTCAGTGTCAAATCCCTTAGGACGACTACCGGTTGCGAAGGTCTTCTCTGTATAACCGTTTACGTCCGATACCTTATCTATAATGCCAGGCGACTGAGTGATGCTTCCCTTATACTGTGCCGTTCCCGTCTTGGCCTCTTCCATGTAGCGGGCATCAATCTCATCGCGGAAGAGTGAAGCTCCGGCGTTAGCCAATACTTTGCTGAAAGCTTCATCGGCTGTATGAGTAGTAATCATGCCTGTAGGAGCCGGTTCGTCCATCTTAATCTTGACGCAGGAAACTCCGTTGATGGTCTTATGTTCTACCGCATCACCATAAAGATTCTTCTTGTCGGCTGAATAAATCTCATTATTGTAAGTATAAGTACCCTTGTCATAGCTTACGCCCTTCCAGTCTTTGTTCTTTGTAACAGATCCTTTGGTGGTTTCTGTGGTGTTGCCATTGATAAAGTATCTGCTGGTCATTTCGTAGAACTCAGGATGGTTCTTGGCAGAATTACTGCTGGTTGATACGGTTACCAGGGTAATTCGCTCTTGGTTTCCTCTTTCCTTGCCTGTGCTTACATCTACCTTGATGCCGTTCTGGGTTGTACCTTTCAAACTCTGGCTAGGACCTGCCTTATAGTAATTGTTGACGATATTGATCTGTCCACCTCCAGGACCACCATAGCAGGTTCCTTGTGCATTATAGATGACGCTGTTGCGGAAATCTACATTCTCTGCCTGGACGGTGTTCTTCCATTTGTAGGTGGCGTAGTCCTGATTGCTATTGTAACCGGTCCATCCGTAACGGGCACCGTTGAAGCGGGGACCACGGTTCATCAGATGGCCCAGGAAGTTGTGGTGGAAGCTGGCTAGCTTTCCGCCCCAGATACCACCGTAGCCATGGGCACCCTTGGAATGCCCCGGATTGGTAAGACTCTCAGCAATGGTACACCACTGCATGGTGAAATTGTTGTTGTCGTAGAAGGAAGCCACCTCATCGATGCTCCAGCTGAAGGAACAGTGGTCGAAGATGATGCCTGTCTTGTTGCGCTGCCATGTAGCATCTGCTCCGTCATTGATGTTCTTCTCCTCTCCGCGTCGTATGCGAAGGAAACGGATGATATTGTTGTTTCCCGGTTGCACTGTAAAATAGCGCAGGGTGATGCCCGGCGAAGGAGCAGTCTGTCCGAGGATGGTGATGTTATCTGCTATCTTGAGATCAGATTTCAAAGCAATGACGCCAGCCACATCGAAGACGATGATTCTTTTACCAGACTTGACAGCCTCTCTGAAAGAACCGGTTCCGCTGTCGTTGAGGTTGGTTACATGTACTACTTTTCCGCCTCTTCCGCCCGTTACGTATCTTCCGTGACCTTCTGCGCCCGGAAAGGCTGGGGCTTGTGCTAAAGCAGCAGCACTTACCAGTGCTGCTGCCATGGTTGAGAATATTATCTTTTGCATTATTATCTTGAAAAATGAATTATTTGTTCAATCCCTGCTGTTCCATTTCAAGGCTAGCCCAGATGAAAGGACCAACGCCCTTGGCATCGTTGTCGCGGATAGGCTCGCTCATGTAGTAGTTGAAGCTGCCATCCCGCTTGTAGTTTGGCTTCTTGACGTATGGACCAGGGCCAGGACCGAGACCACTTACAGAGCAGCACTTGGTAAGACTGATGGTCTTGTCTGGGTTCACCTTGATGAACTGGTTCAGAATCCCGTTATAAGCCTTTACGCCAGCATCACGGTATTTCTCTGAGAGGTATCCCTTTCGGTAACCCTTGAGCAATACATAAGCAAACATGCTTGAAGCTGTACTCTCCAGATAGTTGCGAGGGTCCTTGACGTCCATTACGTCATACCATACGCCTGTAGCCTTATCCTGGTATTTCACTACGCTAGCCATCGCCTTGTTCAAGAGCTTGATGACCTCACCGCGGCGAGCGTAATTCTCTGGCATTGCATCGAGACATTCAGTCATTGCCATTACATACCATCCCAAGGCTCTAGCCCAGGTATGCTGGCTCTTACCGTTCTCCTTGTCTGCCCAGAACTGCTCGTGAGTCTCATCCCAGGCATGCTTCCAGAGCTGGGTCTTCTCGTCGTAGGTGCGGAGGTCGGTCTTGATCATCTGGTCTACCGCATCGTTCAGATACTTCTCTGCCTTCTTTGGCTTCATGGTCTGTACGGCATAGTTGCAGTAGAAAGGTAAGCCCATGAAGATACCGTCGAGCCAAACCTGGTTGGCGTAGATAGCCTTGTGCCAGTAAACGCCTTCCTTGGTGCGAGGCTGGTTGACAAGCTGCTTGAAGAGAGTCTTCAAAGCTTTCTCAGTGCCCTTGGTTGGAGCGATGTTATGCATGCGGAGGATAAACTTGGCTGTTCGAACATTGTCGAGGTTGAAATCCTCATATTTGTAGCCGGTGATGTTACCCTTCTCGTCAATCATGGTCTGAGGATATTCCTTCAGATATTCGAGGATAGCCTCGTTGCCTTCCTTGTATGCTTCGTAAGTATCGAGCATACCTTCCATCTCGATGCCCATTACGTAACTCCACTTTGGCTTCTTACTGAAATCAAGGAGATAAGAATGAGGAACACGCTTCATCTCGCTGTGGGTAAGCCACTCGGAATAGTTCTTGTATGGCTGCTCGCCTGCGTTGAGAACAAGAGAACCGTTGATGTAGAGGTTGTCGAACTTCACGTTGCGGGTCTTGCCTGTAATCTTGACTGGCTGCTTCTGCACACCGTCGAACTTACAGTTCTTGATGTTGATGTCGTAAACATTCTCTACAGCGTCACGGCCAATGATGAGAACACCATAGTTGCTCTTCTGGCAGGTAACGTCTTCGACATTCACATTGCGAACGGTTGGTTCGAAACCACGGTAGCAAACTTCCTTAGACTCGTAATCGAGGTTGATTTTTACTACAGCTTCGCCACACTGACCTACCTTGATACGGCGCATGTTGATGTTCTGAATCAGTCCGCCACGGCAATTATTGGTCTTGATGCGGAGGATACGGTCCAGATGCGGAGAGTCCATCTCGCAGTCTTCAGCGTAGACATTCTCGCATCCGCCGGAAATCTCAGAGCCGATAACCACACCTCCGTGACCATCTTCCATCTTGCAGTTGCGGATGATGATGTTCTTGGAAGGCTGGTTCCAGAGACGACCGTCATTGTTGCGACCGCTCTTGATGGCGATGCAGTCATCGCCAGTATGGAAGATACAGTTCTGGATGAGAACATTCTCGCATGCCTCAGGGTCGCAGCCGTCACCGTTAGGACCTTCGTTCCAGATGTAAACCCCATCTACGGTAATGTTCTTGCAGAGGAGAGGGTGGATAACCCAGAAAGGAGAGTTGATCATCTTGACATCCTTGATGAGGATGCGTTCGCTGCGAACGAAGTTGATGAGCTGAGGACGGAGCCCCTGACCCATACCGAACTTTCTTTCATCAAAGGCCACGCCGTCTTCTGCCTGCTTCAGCAGTTTGGAGCGTGAACCCAACTTCTGGCTTTCGGTGGTTACTCCAGCCTTGAATCCGAAGCGTGGATTTCCGTTCCACTGCCACCAGGTGTCGTTGTTGCCGCCACCATCGATGGTACCTTTACCTGTAATGGCGATGTCTTTAGCCTGGTAAGCATAGATGCATGGAGAGTAGTTCCAGCAAGCCAAGCCTTCCCAAGAAGTGCGAACCAATGGATAGAGCTTTGGCTCGAAGGCAAAGCGGAGTGTAGCACCCTCTTCGATAACGAGATTGACTCCCGATTTCAATTCGATGGCTCCAGTGTTCCATGTTCCAGCAGGAATCACCACCTTGCCACCTTTCTTGGATGCAAGTGAGATGGTACGGTTGATTGCCTTCTGGTTCTGTGCAGCAGAAGCCGTTGTCTTAGCGCCATACGATGTAATGGCGTAAACTTTTTCACTCAATTTTGGCTGTTGGATGCTCTGCTCAATACGTTTGTATTCTGTATCATCCCATCCAGCTGCATACGAACAGACAGGAAGGAGTAAAGCCACCAACAAAGATTTCAGTAATTTGATCATTGTTTGCTTTTAGATTAAATTAATACTGTGTAAAGTAGTTTATATCACCTTGCAAAGATACATAATTTATTTATATAAACGAGTTTTCTGTATGTTAAAAAAGTGTTTTTTATGAAAAATAACCGGTTTTTCTTTGTTAAATAAAAATTAATTGCTACCTTTGTAGCGATAATTAACATTTATAATACAATAAACAAGGAGATAGCCTATAGATTGGACATTTACTTAATACAAAATAATTAAGAAAATGAGAATACTCGAAGAAATGACAGATGAGGAGTTGGCTTTGGCTTATGTCGAAGGCAACAACAAGGCTTTTGACCTTTTGCTTTCACGCAATGAGGTGAAGCTTTTCTCATATATTATGTTTGTGGTACATGATGAGCAATTGGCAAACGATATCTTTCAGGAAACATTTGTCAAGGCCATCGTCAAGTTGCAGAACCGTTTGTATTCCACAAGCGGTAAGTTCAGCTCTTGGCTCATGCGTATCGCTCATAATGTAATCATTGACGGCTATCGTGAACAGGGCCATTTCCGTATGATAGATCAGGGTGAGAACAACGACTTGTCCTGCCTTCGCGGTGATTCTATCCTTGATAGTTTTGCTGAGCGCGAAATGATTAGAAACCAGGTGTTGGATGATGTTCAGAAACTCATGATGTATCTGCCTGCCAATCAGCGTGAAGTGGTCTATATGCGATATTATCAGCAAATGTCTTTCAAGGAAATTGCCGAAACAACCAATGTCAGTATCAATACCAGTCTGGGCAGAATGCGCTATGCGCTCCTTAACCTGCGTCGTATGGCTAAGGAGCACCATATCTGCTTGCAGCTGGATTAGTCGTCCAGCTGTTTCAGTTCTTTCATTGCATGGATGACGGAGCATGGGTCTGTACTCTTGAATACATAACTTCCGCTCACCAGAACGTTGACTCCGGCTTTTACGAGTCGTGGAGCCGTTTCTGCTTGTACGCCACCGTCTACCTCTATGAGGGCATGGCTTCCGCTTTCCTTGATCAGCTTGCGGAGGCGCAGAACCTTCTTGATGGTGTTTTCGATAAACTTCTGTCCTCCGAAGCCCGGGTTCACACTCATCAGAAGTACCATGTCTACATCACAGATGATATCTTCCAATACGCTTACGGGTGTGGAAGGATTCAGTGTAACACCCGCTTTCATTCCTGCAGCATGAATCTGCTGGATGGTACGGTGCAGGTGGGTGCAAGCCTCATAGTGAACGTTCATCATCATTGCGCCTGTCTTGGCAGTCTGTTCGATGTACTGTTCCGGGTGAACAATCATGAAGTGAACATCCAGTGGTTTGGTGCAGACTTTGGCTACAGCTTCAAGGACTGGGAATCCGAAGGAAATATTTGGTACGAAGACACCGTCCATAATGTCCATATGGAGCCAGTCTGCTTCACTCTTGTTGATCATTTCTACATCGCTCTTTAAGTCAATGAAATTGGCAGAGAGGAGTGAAGGTGATATTATTGTTTTCATCTTTATTGAGATTGATGTTTTAAGACCCTTGGGTCGTTTGAATTCTAGTTGACATAATACGCCTGCTGGGATTCTTCTTTATCGAATGCCCGATAGGTGTATGCCAGCTTCTTGATGAAATAGATAGTCTTGGCAGACGGTCTCTTTTTTTCCGAAGTAAATAAATGCTTCATAGGCGTATTATTAAATGATTATTCTATTCTTACTATATTAATAACGATGTGCGTTTGGCTTTATTATATTTCCATGCATTTTTTTCTCTATTTTTTTCTTTTGCCTGCCTATTCGGTGCATTTTCTTCTATATATAATAAGGTATATGGAAACTTTTTATGTTGAAAAGTGTATGAAAACTAACTTTTTTCTGTTAAATACCTAAATTTTCTGATAAAAAATTTGTTATTTAACAGAAAAAGTGTACTTTTGCAAACGAATAGTTATAGTGACTATGATAATAAAGTAAAAAAAATAAAATACAATACAATTATGATGAATTCATTCGTATCTACAGCATGGTGGTGGCGTAACTCAAGATTTAAAAAGTCGTGAGTCGCGAACCCGTGTATGGATATGAATCCTAAGATACTAAGGGCCTGCCGTAACTTACGACAGGTCCTTTTTCTATATTCTAAAGTACTGTATCGTATTTTTCAGATAGTGAGTATTAATATAAAATAGATAAACAGATAGGAGATAATGATTATGGAAATGAAGAATATCTTGAACAGAATGTTGAATCATGAAGAGTTGACTCGTGAGGAAACCAAGGATATTATCATCGGTATTACAAAGAGCGAGTTTCCTGAGGAACAGATTACCGCTTTGCTTACTGGTTTGCAGATGCGTGGCGTTACGGTGGATGAGTTGCTCGGCTTCCGTGATGGTATTTTGGCTACTGGTGTACCTGCCGTCCTGGATTGCGACCGCTATATTGATGTTGTAGGTACAGGTGGCGACCGCAAGAATACTTTCAATATCTCAACCACTTCCTGCTTTGTGATTGCCGGTGCCGGTTATAAGGTGGCTAAGCATGGCAACTATGCAGCAACTTCCGTAAGTGGAGCTTCTAACGTGATCAAGAATCACGGTGTGCAGTTTACTGACGATATGGACAAGTTGAACCGCAGCATCAATGAGGCGGGTATTGTTTATCTCCATGCTCAGCTTTTTGCCAAGGCAATGAAGTTTGTGGGTCCTATCCGCAAGGCTTTGCAGTTCCCTACGGTGTTCAATCTCCTGGGTCCTTTGGTTAATCCTAGTCAGCCTAAATGTCAGCTCTTGGGTGTTGCCAATCTGGATCAGATGCGCCTTTACAATCAGGTTTATCAGAAGATAGGTATTGATTACGGAATCGTGAACAGCATTGACGGTTATGATGAGATTTCATTGACCAGCGATTTCAAGGTAACCACCAATAACTATGAAAAGATTTTCAAGCCACAGGATCTCGGTTTTGATTTGGCTAAACCGGAAGAGGTAAGAGGTGGAGCTACAGAGGAAGAGGCTAAGGATATCTTCGATGCAGTACTGGAAAACCGTGCGCTTCCTGCTCAGAAGAACATCGTTCTGGCTAATGCTGCCTTTGGAATTCAGGTGATGGAGAAGGGACTGAAGAGCATCGAGGAATGCGTGGAGATAGCTAGAGAAAGCATCGACTCCGGTAAGGCGCTAGCTACATTCAAGAAGTTCGTGGAGCTGAATAGAGACTAAAAACTGGGGGAATCCGATGGACTGGGGGGAAATCCTATGGAATCGGATTCAACGGTGGTCCAGAGGGGGGACTTGATTCCTGTTTCTGTTTTTCAGGGAGGATAGGTAATCATAAAGTTCAAAGTTCAAGGTTAAAAGTTCAAAGTTGAAAAAATGGCTGATATATTAGAAGAGATAGTGGCACATAAGAGGATTGAGATAGAGCAGCGCAAGCGCTTTATCCAGCCTCGCCAGATGATAACCCTCACCGAGCAGAAGATGCAGGAGAATGGGGGAAAGGTGATGGGAGGAAGTATGAAGGAGGCGCTGGTGAATTCTGAGACAGGAATCATCGCCGAGTTCAAGCGCAAATCGCCAAGTAAGGGGTGGATCAAGGAGGAAGGCAAGCCTAGCATCATTCCTTTGAGCTACCAGAAGAATGGAGCTTCTGCCCTGAGTATCCTTACCGATATCGATTACTTCGGTGGTTATGATGAGTATATCCAGGAGGCGCGCCATGTGGGTGTTTCTATACCTATATTATATAAGAACTTCGTCATCGAGGAATATCAGCTCTTGCAGGCTAGATATTGCGGTGCTTCTGCTGTATTACTCATTGCGGCTTGCCTCAGTAAGGAAGAATGTAAGCGGCTGATGAACATGGCTCACCAGCTGGGGATGGAGGTGCTGCTGGAGATGCATAACGAGCGAGACTTCGAGTATGCGGAGCTGGAGCCGGATATGTATGGAATCAACAACCGCAACCTGGGTACCTTCGTTACGGATGTTGAGAATAGCTTCCGCTTGGCAGAGAAACTTCCGAAGAATGTATGCAGGGTGAGTGAGAGTGGAATCTCCAATCCGCTGACCGTTCGCCGATTAAGAGAAGAGGGCGGTTTCCGTGGTTTCCTGATGGGTGAACAGTTCATGAAGCAGGCTGACCCGGGAATTGCGCTTCAAGAGTTTATCTCTAAATTATAGGACTTTCGCAAGTTTTTCTCCTTACGCCCTAAAGGGCAGAAGCTCCTAGCCCAGGGCAACGCCCTGGGTATAGATAGCCGTCAGCAATGCGCCCTGTAAGGGCAAAAGCTTTAGAATCATAAATAATAATATAATGTTAGTAAAGGTTTGTGGAATGCGTGAACCTGAGAATATAGAGCAGGTTGCGCAACTCGGCGTAGACATGATTGGATTCATTTTCTATCCTAAGTCTCCACGATATGTTAGCCAGGCGGTGTCTCGCTCGGATGCTGACCGGAAGGTTTGCAGAGTGGGAGTCTTCGTGAATGATTCCATTCCGGATATGGTGGATAGGATTCATTCCTTCTCCCTGAATGCGGTGCAACTGCATGGCGGCGAGAGCAGAGAAGTTTGCGAACAGCTGCGTGAAGCCAACGGGGAGATTAAGATAATCAAAGCCATCAGTGTTTCCGATGCTGGGGATATTCAGAAATATAAGGAGTATGTAGGCGCTGTTGACTACTTTCTTTTCGACACCAAATGTAAGACGGTGGGTGGAAGTGGTCAGCAGTTTGATTGGCAAGTTCTCGATGAATATGATGGCGATGTTCCATTCCTGTTGAGTGGTGGCATTGGTCCGGAGGATGTTTCCCGCGTTCGTTCTTTCCATCATCCCGAATGCATCGGTATCGACCTCAACTCCAGGTTTGAGATAGAACCAGGGGTGAAGGATGTGGAGAAACTCAGGAAATTCCTTTTAAAAGGTAAAAAAGTAAAAAGGTAAAAAAGTAAAAAAACAAAAAATGAACAAGATAAATGCATTGTTTGCTAACAATAAAGACCGCAAGCTTTTGAGCTTGTATTTCTGTGCTGGCTGCCCAACCTTGGAAGGTACCGGCGATGTGATTAAGGCGATGGAACGTAAGGGCATCGACATGATTGAGGTAGGAATCCCTTTCAGCGATCCATTGGCTGATGGACCTGTTATTCAGAGCGCAGGTACCAAGGCCTTGAAGAACGGAATGACCGTGAAGAAGCTCTTCGGCCAGTTGAAGGCTATCAAGGATGAAGTCCAGCTTCCATTGGTACTGATGGGTTATCTCAACCCTATCATGCACTATGGCATCGAGGAGTTCTTCAAGAGTTGCGTAGAGAGTGGAGTCAGTGGAACCATCATTCCTGATCTTCCTTTTGATGATTATCTGAAGGTGGTGAAGCCGATTGCTGACAAGTACGATATCCGTGTCATCATGATGATTACTCCGGAAACCAGCGAGGAGCGCATCCGCTTTATCGATGAGCATACCGATGGCTTCATCTATATGGTCAGCTCTGCCAGTATCACGGGTGCCCAGAGCAACTTCGGTGATGCCAAGCTCGCTTACTTCAATCATATCAACAGCATGAACCTCCGCAACCCTCGCATGATTGGTTTCGGCATCAGCAACAAGCAGACGCTTACCAGTGCGCAGGATAATGCCGCCGGTGCCATCATCGGCAGCAAGTTCGTGACATTGCTCAATGAGACCCTGGATCCAGACAAGGCACTGGATGAACTCTTCGAGGCACTCAAACATTAACATTGAACATTGAACTTGGAACTTTGAACTTTATGATATGCTGTCTTGGTAATCATAAAGTTCAAAATCCAAGGTTCCAAGTTCAAAGTAAGAGAGTAATCATAAAGTTCAAAATTCAAAGTTCAAAGTAATATGTATCAAGTTGACGATAAAGGATTTTTTGGAAAATTCGGAGGAGCTTACGTTCCTGAAATATTATATAAGTGTGTAACAGAACTCCAGCAGGCTTACAAGCCTATCATCGAGAGCGAGGAGTTCAAGAAAGAATATCATGCCCTGTTGAAAGATTACGTGGGCCGTCCTTCACCTCTTTATTATGCCAAGCGCATGAGCGAGAAGTATGGCTGCCAGCTCTATCTGAAGCGTGAGGATCTGAACCATACCGGTGCACACAAAATCAATAACACCATTGGTCAGATTCTGATGGCAAAGAAGATGGGCAAGACCCGTATCATCGCCGAAACGGGTGCCGGCCAGCATGGCGTTGCTACTGCCACCGTCTGCGCCCTGATGGATATGAAGTGCGAAATCTTCATGGGTGCCACCGATGTAGAGCGCCAGCATACCAACGTGGAACGTATGAAGATGCTGGGTGCCAAGGTAAACCCTGTTCGCACAGGTAATATGACCCTGAGCGATGCCTGCTCTGAGGCCATCCGCGACTGGTGCTGTCACCCACAGGATACCTTCTACATCGTAGGTTCCACCATGGGTCCGCATCCTTACCCAGATATTGTGGCAAAGATGCAGAGCGTCATCTCTGAGGAACTGAAATGGCAGTTGGAGGAGAAGGTTGGTCGCGATTATCCTGATTACCTCATCGCCTGCGTGGGTGGCGGAAGCAATGCTGCAGGTACCATCTATCATTACATCGATGATGAGCGTGTTCAGATTTATCTGGCTGAGGCTGCCGGTCATGGCATCGATACCAACTATACCGCTGCCACCATGCATTGCGGAACAGAGGGAATCATCCACGGTGCCCGCACCCTGGTGATGCAGACAGAGGATGGTCAGATTGAGGAAGCCTTCACCATCAGTGCCGGTTTGGATTACCCAGGCATCGGACCTATGCACGCCGACCTTGCTACCCGTGGAAGAAGTCATGTGCTTGCCATCAAGGACGATGAGGCTATCTATGCCGGTTATGAGTTGACCCGCATGGAGGGTATCATCCCAGCCATTGAGAGCGCACATGCAGTGGCAGCCTTGAAGAAGATGAAGTTCAAGAAGGACGATGTCGTTGTCCTGACCGTTTCAGGCCGTGGCGACAAGGATGTGGAGACGTATTTGAGCCATAAGGAAATGGCAGGAGAATATGGCAATTTCTAAAGCATGATTTCAATCAATAAGAGAAAAATGGCAAAGTTTAATTATAAGACAGTAACCCGCAAGATTCTTGCTGACCTCTATACGCCGGTGGGAGTCTATATGCGATTGAGAGATATTTATCCCCAGTCGGCTCTGATGGAGAGTTCCGACTATCATGGTTCCGAGAACTCCAGATCCTTCATCGGTGTTCATCCGTTGGCAAGTATCGCCGTGAGCCATGGCGAGGTGATCAAGATCTATCCTGACGGCAGCGTAGAAAAGGAAACGCTCCCTGCTTTCGGCGAAGGAAAGGGCGAGCAGTGCAAGCTCGCCATCTCCAAGTCAATCAATGATTTCATCAAGAGTTTTCATGTAGAAGGTGAGAGCAAGGACTTCTGCGGCTTGTATGGTTTCACCACCTTCAATGCTGTGAGATATTTCGAGAATATCCCGGTAAAGGATACTACGATGGAGAAGAACGATGCTCCGGATATCTATTATATAATGTATAAGGATATCATCGTTTTCGACCACTTCAACAATACGATGGAGTTGATTGCGCTTCAAGAGAGTCAAGAACGAAGAGTGAAGAGTGAAGAATCTTACTCTTCACTTCCTGAGCTCGATGCCCTGCTCAAGGCCGTGAACAAGGCGAACGTGAAGCCTTATGATTTCCATCCAGTGGGCGAAACATTTTCTACCCTTACCGATGAGGAGCATAAGGAGAACATCCGCAAGTGCATCCAGCACTGTCTGCGTGGTGATGTCTTCCAGATTGTTGTCAGCCGTCGCTTCATCCAGAAATACGAGGGCGATGACTTCAAGCTCTATCGTGCCCTGCGCAGCATCAACCCATCGCCATATCTCTTTTATTTCGATTTCGGAGGATTCCGTATCTTCGGTTCTTCACCGGAAACCCACAACCGCATCGTGGGCGACAAGGCGTTTATCGACCCTATTGCCGGAACCACCAAGCGTACGGGCGATATGGAGCAGGATAGAAAGGCTGCCGAATTCCTCCGCAACGACCCGAAGGAGAATGCTGAGCACGTGATGCTGGTAGATTTGGCGCGCAATGACCTGAGCCGCAACTGCCATGGCGTGAAGGTAGATTTCTATAAAGATATGCAGTTCTATAGCCACGTCATCCACCTGGTGAGCCGTGTGAGCGGAACCCTGGATCAGGATGCCGACCATATCAAGGAGTTTATAGATACCTTCCCTGCCGGTACCCTGAGCGGTGCTCCAAAGGTAAGGGCGATGCAGATTATCTCCGAACTGGAGCCTCATAACCGTGGAGCCTACGGTGGCTGTATCGGTTTCATCGGCTTGAATGGTGATTTGAATCAGGCTATCGTTATCCGAACCTTCATCAGCCGAAATGGCGAACTCTGGTTCCAGGCAGGAAGTGGAGTAGTGGCGAAAAGCAACGACCAGTATGAGCTGGAAGAGTGTAATAACAAGTTGGGCGCATTGACCAAGGCGATACATATTGCAGAGAAGCTTTAGGTAGTGATTAGTGAGTAGTGATTAATGATTAGTGAGGAATAATCACTAATAAATAATCAATAATAAATAATGAAGATGAAAGTAGTAATCATAGATAATTACGATTCCTTCACCTATAATCTGGCACATCTGGTGAAGGAGTTGGGAGCAGAAGTTACGGTTTATCGCAATGACCAGTTCCAGTTGCGCGAGCTGGAGCCATTCGATAAGATTATATTGAGTCCGGGTCCGGGAATCCCATCCGAGGCGGGTTTGCTAATGGATGTCATCAAGAAGTATGCGGGCATCAAGCCGATGCTGGGCGTCTGTCTGGGTCATCAGGCTATCGGCGAGGCGTTTGGTGCCAAGTTGACCAATCTCTCTGAGGTTTATCATGGAGTGGCAACACCCTGTACACAGTTCGGCAACGACCCGATTTTCCGCGGTATGGATAAGCGTATAGAGATTGGCAGATACCATTCTTGGGTGGTAGACCGTACCGGATTTCCTGAGTGTCTGGATGTAACCGCCGTGAGCGATGATGGTTGCATCATGGGATTGAAGCATAAGAATTATGATATTCACGGCATCCAGTTCCATCCCGAGAGCGTGTTGACACCAGAAGGAAAGACCATTGTCAAGAACTGGTTGTTTGACTAGTAGGATATATAAAAAAGTAAAAAGCTTGACGCTCTCACGAGTGCCAAGCTTTTTCCATCTTAAAAATAGATGATGACCTAAGTGTTATATTATAAAATTCTACAATTCCCAACCCACAGCGCTTGCACCAAGTACAGCAGCTGAGCTACCATCGAGGGTAGAAACAAGGAATTTAGCCTTGCCCTTGTAAATCTTCAATACGTTCTTGTCGTAAGCTTCCTTCAAAGGCTTCATCAGGAGATCGCCAGCCTTGGTCAGACCACCGAAGAATACGAATGCCTCAGGAGCAGAGAATGCTGCGAAGTTAGCACAAGCCTCACCCAGCATCTTGCCGGTGAAGTCGTAGATGCTCTTAGCCAAAGCATCACCCTTGCCTGCAGCCACACTTACGTCGTATGAAGTAATATCTTCTGGCTTCATATCGCGGAGCAATGAAGGCTCATCTGTCTTCTGAAGGAATTCACGGGCAGTGCGAGCTACACCGGTAGCAGAGCAGTATGCCTCCAGGCAACCCTTGCGGCCGCAGCCACATGGACGACCTTCCTCACCAGGAACCATGATTACGTGACCCAACTCGCCAGCGAAACCATCGCTTCCGTAAACCATCTGACCGTTGATGACGATACCAGAACCCACACCAGTACCGAGCGTGATATCGATGAAGTTCTTCATACCGCGAGCCACGCCATAAGTCATCTCGCCGAGAGCAGCAGCGTTGGCATCATTGGTCAAAGCAACAGGAATGCCACCGAGAGCCTTGCTGAAGAGATCAGCCAATGGCACAACGCCATCATGAGCCCAAGGCAGGTTTGGAGCAAATTCGATAGTTCCATTATAATAATTGCCATTAGGTGCACCGATACCCATAGCCTTAATCTTATCGAGACCACCAACGGTATCGATTACAGGTATGAGCGCCTCAGTTGCAGCCTTTACATAGTCGTCTACATTATCATAGCCCCCAGTTTTAATAGCTGTTGTAGCTTTGATTTCTCCACGTGCATCTACGATGCCGAAAACAGAGTTAGTACCACCGAGGTCTAATCCGATAACATACGGTTTCATTGCATTTTCAGTCATGTTATTCTTTAAAATTAGTTAGAATGTTATTAATTTTGACGCAAAGATATATAAAAGTAGTCAAAAAAACAAGATTTATACGATAAAAAAATGTGAAAAGCGAATATTTTATTAGAAATATAGTCGAATATGCTCGAAATTTTGTATCTTTGCCAGCTGTTATGAGTTTAGCATTTCCAATAGAGATAAATATTCTTGATTTCATATTCAAGGGAATTATCATAGGCGTGATTGCCTCGGCTCCAATGGGACCCGTTGGCATCTTATGTATCCAGCGCACTTTGAACAAGGGGCGTTGGTATGGTTTCGTTACGGGTATCGGTGCCGCTTTGAGCGATATTGTCTATGCGCTCTTTACGGGTCTCGGTATGAGTTTTGTGATGGACTTTGTGAATAACGCCCAGAACAAGTTCTATCTTCAGATTTTTGGAGGTATCTTGTTGCTGGTATTCGGTGTTTATTGCTTCAAGAGCAATCCGATGAAGAATATGCACAAGTCGAGCAATAAGCAGGGCACGCTTCTGCATAACGGCATTACTGCGTTTCTGGTTACGCTCAGCAATCCGCTCATCGTATTCCTCTTTATGGCTACGTTTGCACAGTTTGCCTTTGTGGTGCCCGATATGCCGATAGAGATGAGTGTGGGCTATCTGAGCATCGTTTTCGGAGCTTTGCTGTGGTGGTTCGGACTCACCTGGCTCATCGATAAGATCAGGGGCAAGTTTGATACCAATGGCATCCTTATTATTAATAAGGTGATAGGTAGCGTGGTTATCATCTTCTCGCTCATCGCATTGGTGGGAACGGTGTTCAATCTCTACCATCTTCCTGAATTCTAGGAGAATTTAGACAGACCTTTAAACAGAAGAAGGCAAATCATAAAGTTCAAAGTTCAAAGTAAAGAGTTCAAAGTATATGTTTGTAGCAAAAGAATTAAGAAAGAAGAGTATCGCTGAATACCTCTTATATATGTGGCAGATTGAGGATATCATCCGTGCTTACGGCTGCTCGCTGCCTGTTATCAAGAAGAATTATATCGAGCGTTTCGATTTCACTCCTGAACAGAAGGACGAGGAGATAGACTGGTTTGGCAACCTCATCCGCATGATGAACGAAGAGGGCAAGCGTGAGTATGGTCATCTCGATATCAACCGAGTGCTCCTGCAGGATGTCATCGACCTTCATGCCCGTTTGCTCCAGAGCAGCAAGTTCCCTATCTACAATGCTGAATACTACAAGGTTCTGCCGTTCATCGTAGAACTTCGAAACCGTGGCGATAAGGAACTCAACGAGATAGAAACCTGCCTCGATGCCCTCTATGGTGTGATGATGCTGCGCTTGCAGAAGAAGCCGATTACGCCCGAAACCGAGCGTGCCATCAAGGAAATCACCGTCTTTGTCGGTCTTTTGAGCGATTACTACATCAAGGACCGCACTGAAGGCTTGAAGTTCGAAGACGACGACATGTAGTGATTATTTTTTAGTGATTAGTGATTATTTTTTAGTGATTACTTTTTAGGATATACATATTTTATAATATATATATATAACAGATGAAAGAGATTGAAAGAAGAAGAACATTTGCCATCATTTCGCACCCTGATGCAGGTAAGACAACTTTGACCGAGAAGTTCCTGCTCTTCGGTGGACAGATTCAGGTGGCTGGTGCCGTTAAAAATAATAAGATTCGTAAGACAGCTACTTCCGACTGGATGGATATCGAGAAACAGCGCGGTATCTCTGTTTCTACTTCCGTTATGGAGTTTGATTATCTTCCTGATGGACAGACCGGTGATCCTTACAAGGTGAATATCCTCGATACTCCGGGTCACCAGGACTTCTGTGAGGATACTTACCGCACGCTTACTGCAGTAGATTCAGCCATCATCGTGGTAGACTCTGCCAAGGGTGTGGAGGCTCAGACCCGCAAGCTGATGGAAGTGTGCCGTATGCGCAATACTCCTGTTATCATCTTCATCAACAAGATGGACCGTGAAGGTCGCGACCCATTCGATGTGCTCGATGAGCTGGAGGAGGAATTGAAGATTCATGTACGCCCATTGTCTTGGCCTATCGGTCAGGGCGCCCGCTTCAAGGGTGTTTACAATATCTATGAGCATCAGCTCAACCTTTTTACACCTAATAAGCAGCGTGTTACAGAAAAGGTTGAGGTGGATATTCAGTCTCAGGAACTCGATGAGCGAGTAGGCGAGCGCGAGGCTAGCCAGTTGCGCGAGGAGCTGGAACTGGTAGATGGCGTTTACCCTGAGTTTGATGTGGAAACCTATCGCTCTGCCGAGGTTGCTCCGGTATTCTTCGGTTCAGCGTTGAATAACTTCGGTGTGCAGGAACTTCTGGACTGCTTCGTGCAGATTGCCCCATCTCCAAAACCAACCCAGGCAGAGGAGCGCCTGGTAGATCCTGAGGAGCCTAAGTTCACCGGTTTCATCTTCAAGATTACCGCCAATATCGACCCTAACCACCGTTCCTGCATCGCCTTCTGCAAGATATGCTCAGGTAAGTTCGTGCGCAATCAGCCTTATTACCACGTGCGTCTCGACAAGACCGTGCGCTTCTCTTCGCCAACCCAGTTCATGGCGCAGCGCAAGAGTACCATCGACGAGGCATATCCTGGCGACATCGTAGGTTTGCCGGACAACGGCATCTTCAAGATTGGCGATACCCTTACCGAGGGCGAGAAGATTCACTTCCGTGGATTGCCATCGTTCTCACCACTTCTCTTCAAGTATATCGAGAATGATGATCCAATGAAGAGCAAGCAGTTCCAGAAGGGTTTGGAGCAGCTCATGAACGAGGGTGTGGCTCAGTTGTTCGTCAACCAGTTCAACGGTCGCCGCATCGTGGGTACCGTGGGTCAGCTTCAGTTTGAGGTTATCCAGTATCGCTTGGAGAACGAGTACAATGCCAAGTGCCGCTGGGAGCCTGTTCACCTGCATAAGGCATGCTGGATTGAGGCAGACGACGAGAAGGAGCTGGAGAGCTTCAAGAAGCGTAAGTATCAGTATATGGCAAAGGATATCGAGGGCCGCGATGTGTTCCTCGCTGATTCAGGCTACGTATTGAGTATGGCTCAGCAGGACTTTGAACATATCAAGTTCCACTTTACATCGGAATTTTAGTACATTGAACATTGAACTTGAAACATTGAACTTTCTGATATGCAGTCTTGGTAATCATAAAGTTCAAAGTTCAAAGTTCAAAGATTAAAGTTAAAAGTTAAATGGATGAAGAGTTAACAGGATACAAACAGGGCTGGATGGCGAAGCTGGTTGCCTGGCAGAAGGAGCATATCTCCGACAAGCAGATGACCTTGATTCTCGCCTTCCTCATTGGTCTGCTCGCTTCGGTGGCAGGCTTCTTCTTGCATGCCATCGTGCATGAGATACAGTTTTTGCTCACTTCCGGGTTCGAGCAGGGCACTTACAATCTGCTCTTCCTGCTGTTCCCTATCGTGGGTATCTATCTCACATCGCTATTTATCAAATATGTGGTGCGCGATAATATTTCGCATGGTATTACAAGAGTGCTTTATGCCATCTCTACCAAGAATTCCCGACTCAAGGGACATAATTGCTGGTCGTCAGTGGTGGCATCCGGTATCACCATCGGTTTCGGTGGTTCCGTGGGAGCCGAGGCACCTATTGTGCTCACCGGTTCTGCCATCGGTTCCAACCTGGGCCAGATATTCCGGATGGACAAGAAGACGATGATGCTTCTGGTGGGATGTGGAGCCAGCGCTGCCATTGCCGGCGTGTTTAAGGCGCCGATAGCCGGACTGGTGTTCACGCTTGAGGTGCTGATGGTTGATTTGAGCATGGCATCGCTCCTGCCAATCCTGATTTCGTGCGTTACGGCTACCTGTTTCACCTATATCTTCAGTGGTGACAGCTCGCTGTTCGACTTTACGCTGACTAACCCCTGGGAGCTCGACCGCACTCCGGCATGTATTCTGCTGGGTGTATTCTGCGGACTGGTGAGTCTCTATTTCATGCGCACCATGTCAATCTGCGAGGGATTCTTCGGCAAGCTGAGCCAGTATCCATACGCCAAACTGCTGTTTGGTGGACTCATCCTCAGTACGCTCATCTTCTTCTTCCCGTCGCTCTATGGCGAGGGCTATTCGGCAGTGAATATCCTGCTCAAGGGCAGCAACGAGGCAGAGTGGGGGCAGGTGATGAACCGTTCGCTGTTCTCTGGTCAGGACAATCTGCTCATCTTCTATATAGCGCTGGTCACCTTTACCAAGGTATTTGCCACTTCGGCAACCAATGGTAGTGGCGGTTGCGGTGGAACCTTTGCCCCTTCGCTCTTTATCGGCGGATTTGCGGGCTTCCTCTTTGCCCGCTTGTGGAATGTCTATCAGGTAGGCGTTCATGTGCCTGAGCAGAACTTTGCGCTGATGGGTATGGCTGGTCTGATTACGGGCGTGATGCATGCTCCGTTGACGGGCATCTTCCTCATCGCCGAACTTACGGGCGGCTATCAGCTCTTCATGCCGCTGATGATCGTGTGCATCTCTTCCTTGCTCACCATCAGCATCTTCGAGAGCCATAGCATCTACGCCCTGCGACTGGCTAGGGAGGGCAAGCTGCTCACTCACCACGTAGACCGTTCTGCGCTTACGCTGATGAGCATGCAGAGCATGGTAGAGAAGGATTACCACGCCATCAGTCCAGATCTGCCGATGAGCAAGCTGGTGAGCGAGATTTCGAGAAGCAACAACAACTTCCTGCCTGTATTGAACGATGCGGGGTTATTGGAAGGTGTAATTGATATCACCCGCCTCCGTCATATCATCTTCCGCACGGAACTGTATAATCACTTCAAGGTAAGTCAGCTGATGATTCAGCCTTCTGCCACCCTGAGCGAGAATGAGCCTATGGACGAGGTGATGGCCAAGTTCGACAAGACCGATGCTGCCCAGCTGCCAGTGGTAGATGTGAACGGCATACTGAAGGGATATATCAGTAGAACCAAGATTTACGAGGTATATCGCCAGATAGTTGCGGATATGTCGGCAGAATAGGGTAAGTAGTGAAGAGTGAAGAACGAAGAGTGAAGAAACAACGTTCGGCGGACGAGGGGAAAAGCTAGTTCGTCGGCTTTGCTGGTTTAAACTTCAATTATTGTTTTTATGGAGAAGAAAGATTTAAGAATCGTTTTCATGGGAACCCCGGAGTTTGCGGTGGAATCCCTCAAGCGCCTGGTAGAGGGCGGTTATAATGTAGTGGCTGTGGTTACTCAGCCAGACAAGCCTGTGGGCAGACATCAGGATACGTTGCAGCCTTCGCAGGTGAAGCAGTATGCTGTAGAGCACGGTTTGCCGGTATTGCAGCCAGTGAAGATGAAGGACCCTGAGTTTGTAGAGCAGCTTCGCTCTTATCAGGCTGACCTGCAGGTGGTAGTGGCTTTCCGCATGTTGCCTGAGGTGGTTTGGGCGATGCCTAAGTTCGGCACCTTCAATGTTCATGCTGCACTCCTGCCACAGTATCGTGGAGCTGCCCCAATCAACTGGGCAGTCATCAATGGCGAGAAGGAGACGGGAGTTACTACTTTCTTCCTCGACCATGATATCGATACCGGTCGCATCATCATGCAGAAGCGTTTTCCTATTCCTGAGAGTGCAGATGTGGAATATGTCTATGACGGACTGATGCACTTGGGAGCCGATTTGGCGCTTGAAACCATCGATGCGCTTATCGCAGCTGGTGGCAATATCGAATCCATGCCTCAGGAGAAGCTGATAGGCGAGGGCGTGGAACTGAAGTCTGCACCAAAGATTTTCAAGGAGACCTGCCGTATCGACTTCCACAAGCCAGCCAAGCAGGTATATGATTTTGTCCGTGGTCTCTCGCCTTATCCAGGTTCTTGGACCGAAATTAAGAAGAAGGCGCCTGTTGTCATCTTTGAGGATGCTGATGGCGAAATGCCGAAGGCAACCGCTCATCCTGCTCAGCAGAAGAGTTCAGCCAAGATTCAGGTGCTCAAGATTTTCAAGACGAGTCTCACAGAGTTTTCTCGTGGTGTAGCCCCTGTAGGTTCCTTGCGTGTATTCGAGAAGAAGTTGCAGGTGGCATGTCTCGACCATTGGCTCAATATCGAGGAACTCCAGCTTTCGGGCAAAAAGCGTATGGATGCCGCTGCATTCCTCAATGGCATGAAGGATATCGCCTATTATGAGTGCCTGAAGGCTCAGGAGACAGAAGAGGAGTGGTAAAGCTCTCTAGAGAGTTGACACCCTTCGCAGGGTAATCATAAAGTTCCAAGCTCAAAGTTTCAAGTTCAAAGTTAAAAGTTCAAAGTAATATGACACAAGAAGAAGATATTAAGAATGCAGTGGAGTGTATGCGCAAGGGTGGCGTGATACTCTATCCTACAGATACCGTCTGGGGCATTGGTTGCGATGCTACCAATCCAGAGGCAGTAAAGAAAGTGTATGAGATCAAGAAGCGTGATGATTCCAAGGCGCTGATTTGTCTCATTGATTCAGCCGACCGCATGGCGCGTTATTTCCGTAATGTTCCTCAGGTGGCTTGGGATTTCATCGATGCAGCCATGCCGGTGAAGCCTACTACCATCATCCTGGATGATGCCACTGGCGTTGCCAGTAATCTTGTTGCAGAGGATGGTTCGCTGGCTATGCGCGTCACCTATGAGGCATTCAGCAAGCAGCTCTGTTACCGTTTCCAGAAGCCAATCGTCAGCACCAGTGCCAATGTGAGTGGTGAGCCTGCTGCCCAGAATTATCGCGATATCTCTCCTGAGATTCTCGAGGCTGTAGATTATGTCTGCTGGACCCGTCGTCAGGAGCACAAACCTCATCAGCCATCCAGCATTGTCAAGATAGGCAAGAACGGAGAGGTTAAGGTAATCAGATAATAATCTTTTTAGATATCTATCAGAAGGGGATGTTCTTCACGAATGTTCCCTCTTTTTATGCCCTTTTCTTGCCCCTGTCTTCTTCTTGTATTATGCCTTCTCCTTTGTCCTGCCGTCTTCTTCTAAACCTGGTGCAAAGATATGGCTTTTTTTTGAAACCGCCAAATTTGGTGTGCCGTTTTGGGGGTGTTTTTAGCAAAATCCAAAAAAAACAAATGTTTACGAAACTAACTCATCGTTTTGTTGATAAGAGAGCATAGAGTTAGCGTTAGAAAAGTATAGAGTTCTATTCTAAACATAGTTGGTTTACTGACACTGACACTGACAGTTAGATTTTCCGCTAGTAACTCTTTAAAGGTAAAAGGATGTTAAATTATATTTTATATTTATATATATAAATATAACTTATCTTCTTACTCTTTTCTACCTTCGGAATTTTAAACTGTCAGTGTCAGTGTCAGTAAAAAGGTTATTTCTTTGTGGCTCTGATGAAGAAGCCAATCAGACAGATGTACGCGATGAGCGAGCAAACCTCTGACATTGGGTTAACCCACCAGCTGTCAGCGATGCTAGCCTCAATGCCACCAAACTTCAACAGGGCGCTTACAACACCCATCAAGGCTCCACCGGCAATGAAACCGCTGGCGATGAGCGTACCCTTTTCGCCACGCTCAGCATTCACCTTGGCATCCTTGCTGCGGGATGTGACATACCAGTTGATGGCACCACCTACCAGCAGCGGAACGTTCAATTCCAATGGAATAAACATACCCAGGGCAAAAGCCAATGCTGGAATCTTGAAGTATGTGAGCACGATGGCAATCACAGCTCCGATGGCGTAGAGCACCCATGGTGCACCCACACCGTTCATCAATGGGTCGATGACAGCAGCCATCGCATTAGCCTGAGGAGCTGCAAGAGAGCCCGATGCGAAACCGTAGGTCTCGTTCAGAAGCATCATCACACCGCCCACGGTAGCAGCACTCACCAGGGTGCCGAGGAACTTCCATCCCTCCTGCTTCTTAGGCGTAGTACCCAGCCAGTAACCTATCTTCAGGTCGGTAATGAATTAGCCTGCTACAGACAGGGCTGTGCAAACCACACCACCCATAATCAATGCAGCCAGCATGCCGCCAGGGCCCTTCAAACCTACAGCTACCATCACAACAGAAGCGAAGATGAGCGTCATCAGAGTCATACCCGAAACTGGGTTGGAACCCACGATGGCGATGGCATTGGCAGCCACTGTAGTAAAGAGGAAGGCGATGACAGCCACGAGCAGGATGGCGATAATGGCGAAGAGCAGATTGCCCTCCATCACGCCAAACCAGAAGAAGAGGAAGGTGACGAGGATGGTTACGAGCGAACCGATGGCAATAATCTTGAAAGAGATATCGCGCTGGGTGCGCTTCACGTTTTCATCTACCTCGCTCTTGCCCTTCAGTTCCTTGGCTGCCAGGCCTACGGCGCTCTTGATGATGCCCCAGCTCTTGATGATGCCGATGATACCAGCCATGGCGATACCACCGATACCGATGCTGCGGGCATAGGCACGGAAGATTTCCTCCGGACTCATCGCACCCACGGTCTTCACGATGCTAGGGTCCCATGCGCTGAGTACACTGTCATGAAAAATGACACTCATTCCTGGCACGATCAACCACCATACCACGATCGAACCCAGGCAGGTGAAGAAGGCGTATTTCAATCCGATGATGTATCCCAGACCCAATACGGCAGCACCTGTATTCACCTTGAATACGAGTTTAGCCTTGTCTGCGAGATCGCATCCCAGGCTTACCACACGGGAAGTGAAGTTTTCGTTCCACCAGCCAAGACTAGCCACGATGAAGTCATATAGACCACCTACCAGACCCGCAATGAGCAAAGGCTTAGCCTGGTCGCCACCCTTGGCACCGCTCACCAATACCTGTGTGGTGGCAGTAGCCTCCGGGAACGGATACTTGCCGTGCATATCGCTGACGAAGTATTTTCTGAAAGGAATCAGGAACAGAATTCCCAATACACCTCCCAAAGCTGAAGCCATGAAAATCTTCATAAATGAAGTAGTCATGTCAGGATATTTCGCTTGCAGGATATAAATGGCTGGCAGGGTAAAGATGGCTCCAGCCACTACTGCACCCGAGCAGGCTCCGATGCTCTGGATGATGACATTCTCGCCGAGTGCCTTGCTTCGCTTGGTGGCGGTGCTTACGCCTACGGCGATGATGGCGATAGGGATGGCTGCTTCAAACACCTGTCCTACCTTCAAGCCCAGATAGGCTGCGGCAGCAGAGAAGATGATTGCCATCACGATACCCCATGTTACCGACCAGCCGTTCACCTCCGGATAAACCTTGTTTGGCGACATCAGCGGCTTATATTCCTCCCCGTCCTTGAGTTCGCGGAATGCGTTCTCGGGGAGCTGCAAATTTTCTTTTTCTTCCATAGTTTATTTACTTTGAACTTTGAACATTGAGCTTTGAACTTTATGAAATGCCCTACTTTTTTAGAAAATAGCCCTAAATTTCAGCAGAAAACTAATCATAAAGTTCAAAGTTCCAAGCTCAAAGTTCAATGTTTATATTATTTTTCGATTCTGATGATGTATTCACTCATGAAGCTGGCACCTGGCTGCAGGCTGTTCATCATGTACTTATCCTTGAATTCACCGGTATATTCAGCCCAGTCGCAGGTTCCGAACCAAGGTTCTATGCAGACGAATGGAGCGTGGTTGCCCGGATTCCATACACCAACGGCAGGGGTCTTGAACTCTACGGTTACGTGTGGTTCGCCTTTCTCGTTGAGCAGGGAAATCTGCTTCACCTGGCTCTTGTCGAAGATGTAGGCATCATCAGCGAACGACTCGTCTGTTACCTCCAGGATACCGTTGTCGGTCTGTACGGTCTCGCGTGCGTTAGGGTCAACGCATCCACCGATGGTAGCGAAGAGGCGGGTAGGAGCCTCGTTGTCGAGCTTCAGGGTAGCCTTCAGCTTTTCGCCCTTCTCGCATCCTGGCACCTTGAATGCAGGGTGACCGCCAATCTGGAAGTAGATTACCTTGTCGTCGGTGTTCTCAACATGCCAGATAACGTGGAGTTCGTTGCCGGCAAGGCGATATGAAACAGCGAGATTGAAGTGGAAAGGATAGTTCTTGAAGGTCTCCTCGTTGTCAATGAATGCGAAGGTAAGGCGGTCGCCGGTCTTGCCAACGAGCTTGAAGTCAACGAGCTTTCCGAAGCCGTGGCGAGGCTGTGTATACTCCTTGTCGTCGATGCGGTAGGTATCCTTCCACAATCCACCTACGATAGGGAAGAGGAGAGGAGAGTGGCGTCCCCAGTATTTTGGGTCACCATCCCAGAGATATTCGTTACCATTTGCATCCTTGATGCTCTGAAGTTCTGCACCGAGAGAAGAAATCTCAACAGTGAGCTGATCGTTTTTAATTTGTTCCATAGTTACAAAACGTTTATTGTTTAGTTAATATTATTGAGTCGACTTATTTTGTACAAAAGATATTGCAAAGGTACTATTTATTTTCGTAAAGTGCAAGAATCGGGCAGTTTTTCTCGATTGTAACAAGATATTTATGCGATTTTATTAGCTTATTTCGATTTTTTGCAGTACTTTTGCAGCCCGAAACGAGTAGATATTTATAAAAATATTAATAAGGAATAAGAAAAACTTAGTAAAAAAGCGTTTTAATTCAAATGACAAGCAGTAATAAAGTGAAAGGCTTTGCGGCGGGAGTTGTTGCCGCCGTGTGTTATGGAACCAATCCTTTGGGTACGTTGGAGCTCTATGGTGACGGATTCAATTCCAGTTCGGTGCTCATCTATCGCTATCTCCTGGCGGTATTGATGTTTGCCGTGGTGATGCTGTTCCGCAAGGAGAGCTTTAAGGTAAAATGGGGACACCTGATCCGTCTTGCCACGTTGGGCTGTATGTTCTCCCTCTCATCAGCTACGCTTTATGTCAGTTTCCATTATATGGCGGCAGGTATTGCCAGCACCATCCTCTTCGTCTATCCCATCATGACGGCGATACTGATGACGGTGTTCTTCCATGAGAAGGTGACGTGGACCACCACGCTCGCCATTTTGCTGGCTGTATCGGGTGTAGGCTTGCTCTATCAGGGTGACGGCAACGACAAGTTGAGCACGGCTGGTTTTGCGCTGGTGATGTGTTCTTCCCTGCTTTATTCGCTCTATATCATCTCGGTGAACCAGTGGAAGAATCCGGGCATGTCGAACATCAAGTTCACCTTCTATATCCTGGTATTCGGACTCATAACGATGCTTGTCTATTCGTTCATTGCGGGCGAGAAAATCCAGATGCTTCAAACTCCGATGCATTGGATCTATGCTGCGCAGCTAGCGTTGCTGCCAACGGTATTGTCGCTTTTCTTCATGACCATCTCCATCAATCTCATCGGCAGTACGCCAGCTGCCATCATGGGTGCCCTGGAGCCAGTAACGGCAGTCATCATCGGTGTCTGCATTTTCGGTGAGAGCTTCTCCCTGCAGCTAGCCATCGGCATCCTCGCCATCCTGGCTGGTGTAACGATAATTATCGCCAGGAAGAAATAAGCTTTTCTTTCGGAATGAATAGTATATATAAAATACAAGGCTGCCTCCGCAATGATGTCGGAGACAGCCTTTTTTAGATTGAATTATAACCTTTCCCTTTAATTTCTGTTTTATTTTAAGATATCCTTCAGCGCAAAGTTGGCGAGGATACTGGTGCTCTGGCTCAGCATGCGGATAAATTCCTGCGCCGAGTTCTTCATGTAGGCATCCTTCAGGATGTGGATGCAGCCATCCATCTCGTTGTCGGCAGCATCTATCGGAATCGCCTTCATGCCACTCTTCAGGATGGTGGTTGATTCTGAGAGCACACTGACCAGATTGCTGCGATGCAGGAGGTCGAAGATGATGTTCACATTATTTACTTCTACCATGATCTTGAAATCGAGGTCCTTGCCGTCTATCAGATAGTCGAAGGCGTTGCGAGCCTGCAGACCCTTGCATGGAAGGATGAGGTCGTAACGCTCCAGCTCAGAGAGCTTGATGGATGAAAGGCGTGCCAGGGGATGGTTCTCGTTCACAATAGCCGCCAGGCGGTTGCTGAAGATGGCACGGCTGTCTATCGCCTTGTCTGTCTTGAGTGGCTTGAAGGTAAGCGCCAGGTCGAGTTCACGCTTCTTCAAGCCGTCCATCAGCTCCTGCATCGAACGGTACTGGATGTTCAGCTTCACGTGAGGATAAGCGTGGAGGAAGGCGATGAGCGTCTCTGCCATGATGTTGCTGAAGGAGTAGGTAACGCCGATGTTCAGTTCGCCGGTGAGCATCTCCTTCAGGTCGTTCATGTGGTCAACGCACGCCATGGTGCAGTTTACCGCATTCTGAGCGTAAGGCAGGAGTTCCTTTCCTGCTTCTGTAAGATAAACCTCATGCGAGTTTCGCTCGAAGAGTGGCAATCCAATCTCCTGCTCCAGATGCGAAATCTGCTGCGAGAGGGTGCTCTGCGTGATGTAGAGCTTGCGCGATGCCTCCGAGAAATTGAGCGTCTCGGCTACCTTCAAGAAGTATTTCAGTTGTCGTATTTCCATTATTTTCCTTTTTTTATGGCTATCGGTTTCAGAGATAGTCGATAGCTTGTTTCCGCTGCAAAGATAATGTATTTATTTCGAAATCCAAGAATTTGGGATAAAAAATATCCCATATTCTCAAATTTCCAATCCTGCATTACTTGATTTCCACTTCGTGCAAATCCACAAATTCGCCATTCTTCTTCTTTCTCTCCACCAGCATGTTGAGGAGTCGGCGCTTGCGGTTGTCGGCGATGAAGCGGCGGAAGAATACATTTGGAATCGCAACACCCAGGGCGATGCAGATGATGGCGAGCGAAGCCTTGATCAGGTTGTTCATACCCACGGTTACCTCGCCTACCACGCCGTGCATGTCGATGAAGGCAAACAGGGCACGATACATCAAGACTCCAGGTACCATCGGGATGACGCTAGGAATGGTGATGCACTGGTGAGGGGTGTGGAACCAGTGGCGGGCCTTGATGACGATGACGCTGATGAGCGCAGAACCGGCAAGAGAACCGATGCTCAAGCCCATGTCGAGACCAATGTTGCCGTTGGATGGACCCAGGTTCACGAAGTTGCGGAAGCAAACGGCGATGATGCCGCCCACAGCCACAACTGGCAACAGGCGTCTAGGAATGCTGAAGATGGTAGAGAAGCCCATGGCTGATACGGCTGCTGCAATGGCAAACTCCCAGTATTCGTGGTGAGGAGTCATGGTAAGATCCTTCACGAAGTTGTCGATGTGGCAAACCTGGATGGCAAAGGCGATACCGAACGCCATTGCAAAGATCATCAGCAGCGTGTTGAGTGCGCGCACCATTCCCACCTCTATATATCCGTCGAGCATATCGCTCACAAAGTTTATCAATGGAACTCCCGGCACGATGAAGAGGGCGCACGCCATCAATGGATGCCAAGGGGTATCTGAATGCATGAAGCCTGGAAGAGCGGCTGAGATGGCTGGATTGAGCGACAGGAACGAAGTCAACCATGCAATCAGCGTTGCAACGAATGCCGAAATACCGATAGCCACATAGTTGTTGCAGCCCTTGGTAGGCAGGAACATTCTCAGGCGGAAGCCCAGAATGGCTGCCAGGGAGCAGAAGAAGAACGCTGGCCAGTCGCAACCGAACTGGATGCAGAATCCACCGCAGGCAAATCCACCGCCGATGGCTACCTGCCAAGGAGTGAAGCTGCGTGGAGTAGCCTTGATGTCGTTCAGGGCCTGCTCATACTGTTCGAGCGAATAGTTTTCCTTGATGGCTGTCCAGGTGAGCTTACTTACCATCGAAATGGAGGTAAGGTTGATGCCGTGCTTCTCGCAGCGCTGGAACTTGGAGAAGGAGTGCACCTCGTCGCTATAGTTCACCATCAGCACATTCCAATTGATGTAGAGGTGCATGTAGCGCTCGTCGAGTCCGAGGAAAGCTGCTGCACGCTTCATCGTTCGCATGATGCGTGATGTGTCGGCAGCACTCTCCATAAGGATGCTGCCAGTGCGTAACAACAGGTCGAGTTTTCTTCTCAGTTCTGTTTCTGCTATTTCCTTGCAGTTGCAGTTGTCAATGCCTTTCTCTGCGCAGTCGCAGGTCTTCATGTTTTTTTCTTCCATATATTTTATTTATCCGAATACGAAAATAATAATCTGAATAGTAACGATTCTGAGGAACATGGCAAATGGATAAACATTCGCATAGCCCACAGATGGTGCATCTGCCGAAGTCTGCTCACGGACGTAAGCCAGGGCAGATGGGTTGGTGTTGGCACCTGCCAATACTCCGAGCAATGTGTAATAGTTGATGTGGAACACGTATCTTCCGATGATGCCGCCGATGATGATAGGAATCATGGTGATGGCGATACCGTAGAGAATCCAAGTCATTCCGCTTTCTGTGGCTACTGTCTGAATAAACTGTTCGCCTGTTCCGAGACCTACGCAAGCCAGGAAGATGCAGAGACCAATCTCACGGAGCATCAGGTTGGCTGAAATGGTGTTGTAGGTGACGAGGTTGTACTTCGGACCGAAGTAACCTATCAGGATAGCTACTACCAATGGACCACCGGTCAATCCGAGACGCAGGTTCTCGTTGATGCCAGGGATGAAGAATGGAATGTTAGCCACGATACAACCCAGCATGATGCCCAGGAAGATAGGAATCAGATTAGGGTAGTTGAGGCGCTTCATCTGGTTACCCAATACCTTCTCTGTATGCGCGATGGCAAGCTCTGTACCCACTACGGTAACACGGTCGCCCAGCTGCAACTTCAACTGTGGAGTAGCAATCAGGTCTACACCATTACGGTTCACACGGGTGATGTTGGTGCCGAGGCTTGAACGGATTTGAAGCTGGCTGATGCTCTTGCCGTTGATGCCAGGCTTGGTGATGCGGATGCGGCGGGTAATCAATTCCTTGCCAAATTTCTCCTCGCTGACCTGTACTTTCTCGCCGAGCAATGCCGTGATAGGCTCTTCTACGGTAGGGTGAGCCACAATCTGAAGGATATCTCCCTCTTCGATGATAGTACGGCCATTCACTACCTCATCGCGCTTGTCGCTGTTCTTGCGGATAATCTTTGAAACCATGAAGTCGCGCTTCAGGATGTCGCGAATCTGCTTGATGCTGTCGCCGAATACCATCTGGTTGGTTACCTGGATAGAGAAGGTGTTGAGGGTCATCGTCTCCAGATGTCCCATACCGCGCTTGGCTGCAGCTTCCTCTTCGCTCTTGTCAATACGCAGCGCATACCTTAATATAATAAAAGAAAGAATGACGCCCAGTACACCCATAGGATAAGCGATGGCATATCCTGCTGCGATAGAAGGAGCATCGATGTGACGGAGGTCGCTGAAAGCCTGCTGTGCTGCACCGAGTCCTGGGGTGTTGGTAACAGCACCTGAGAGAATACCGGCCATAGAAGTGATGGATGTTCCTGAGAAGGAGAAGATGGCGAGGGTAGTGATGATGCTCAGTGCAATGACGATGATGCTGAGCAGGTTGAGACTCTTGCCGCCATTCTTGAAGGAAGCGAAGAAACCTGGACCCACTTCCAGACCGATGGAATAAACGAAGAGAATCAAGCCAAACTCCTTGAGGAAGTGAAGCAGGTGCTCATCGAGATTGAGAGAGTAATGACCGAAGATGAGGCCTATGAAAAGAATCCATGCCAATCCGAGAGAAACTCCCTTTACTCTCAACTTTCCTAAACTCAAACCCAGGGTAATGACCAACGCCAAGATCATTACTGAGTGGGCTACACCGCCTCCCCACAGATCAGGGAAGCCGTAAAACAGATTTTTTAAGATATCCATGTTCTTATATATATGATGTTTATTTCTACAATTATTCGTTATTACTCTTTTGTCATAACTACTTTTGCCGTCTTCGATGCTTGTTATAGTTTTTTACCATACTTGCATCTCTCTGATTTTCGATTGCAAAGGTATAGATAAAATCGAAAGTAGAAAAGCATTGGTATTGGAATGAGCCGATTTTGGCTATAGGGAGTTTCGATAGGAGAAATGGCAAATGGAAGCGGAGAATGGTGAAAAATGGTGGACTTTTCGGGGAAATAATGGATTTTTAAGAGGAATTAGGGCATATTTTCCGGAATTTATTGTAACTTTGCCTTCAGTTTTGAATAATAGTGAATAGAAAATGGATAATATATTGACAGATACTCCAAGAGAGAAAGAATTGGAGACCAGAGATGAGCACTTCCTTGCCGAGGTAAAGGACAAGCGGGTGGCTGTGCTGCTTTCGGGTGGCGTGGATAGTTCGGTGGTGGTCTGGGAGTTTGCCCGACTGGGCTTGCATCCTGACTGCTTCTATATCAAGATTGGTCCAGAAGAGAAGGAGGAATGGGACTGTTCCTCTGAGGAAGACCTGGAGATGGCTACTGCCGTGGCTCGAAAGTATGGCTGTAAGCTGGAAGTTGTTGACTGTCATCAGGAATACTGGAACGAGGTGACCCGCTATACCATGGACAAGGTGAAGGCGGGATTCACTCCAAATCCTGATGTGATGTGCAACAGACTCATCAAGTTCGGTGCGTTCGATGAGAAGATGGGGCATCACTATGATCTCATCGCTACCGGCCATTATGCGCAGACTGAAACAGACGAAAATGGCGATAAATGGCTTGTTACGAGTCCTGACCCCGTAAAGGATCAGACCGATTTTCTGGCTCAGATAGAGAGCTGGCAATTGAAAAAAGCGATTTTCCCTATCGGTCATCACATCAAAAACGAAATTCGTGAGATAGCAGAAGAGGAACATCTCATCAATGCCAAGCGCAAGGATAGTCAAGGAATCTGCTTTCTGGGGCAGATTAACTATAATGATTACATCCGCAGATATCTGGGCGAGAACTCTGGCGATGTGATTGAGATGGAGACCGGAAAGCGCATTGGCGAGCATAAGGGATTGTGGTTCCATACCATCGGTCAGCGCAAGGGATTGGGCTTTGGTGGCGGTCCTTGGTTCGTCATCAAGAAGGATGTGGAGAACAATATTCTGTATGTAAGTCATGGTTATGACCCTCAGACGGCTTATAAGAAGGATTTCCCATTGCAGGACTTCCATTTCCTTACCAGGGAAGTGGCGATGCAGAAGGTAACCTTCAAGATTCGACATACACCGGAGTATCATCCTGCTACTATCGAAAAACTCGATGATGGCAGATGGATGATTCATTCTGAAGAGGCAATTCATGGTGTAGCTCCAGGCCAATTCTGCGTAGTTTATGATGAAAATCATCATCGCTGCTACGGTTCGGGAGAAATCACCATCTAGGTTTTGTGGGTTATAAATCACTTAACATAATTCAAAAAAGCTGTGTTTATCCGTAGATGAACACAGCTTTTTTGTTTTAACCCAATAACTTTCCTATGCTACGCAACTTGGTGCGGAATCCGTAGATGGCAATCACCACGAAACAGATGAATGGGAGGATGAACGATACGTTGGTGGATGGCATTCCGAATACGGTATGCATGTCGATGATGGATGCCTGCAAAGGTGGCAGGACACTACCGCCAAGAATCGCCATGATCAGACCAGCTGCACCAAACTTGGCATCGTCGCCAAGACCCCTCAGGGCAATACCGTAGATGGTAGGGAACATCAGCGACATACAGGCGCTGACTGCTACTAGACAGTATAGACCCCAGATGTTGTGGAGGGCAATGACGCCAATGGTGAAGCAACCACCTGCTATCGCCAATATCATCAGCAGCTGACCGGCATTGATGAAACGGAGAATGAAGGTGCAGATGAAGCGGGAGCAGCAGAACAGTACCATCGCTATGATGTTGAACTTCTGCGAGGTTACCTCGGCATCAATCTCAGCCATGCCTTCCTGCATCAGGATGCGGGTGCCATACTGGATTATGAAGGTCCAGCACATAATCTGTGCGCCCACATAGAAGAATTGGGCGAATACGCCTTCACGGTAGTGTGGCATGCGGAAGATGCGGCGCAGGGTTGGCATGAAGTTGATCTTGTTGTCTTTCTCGCCGTTCTTCGGCATCTTGGTGAACAGGATGACGAAGAAGATGGCGAGGATGATCAGACCGATAATCAGATATGGATTGATCAATATCGAAAGGTCGTACTCCTTGATAGCCTCAAATTCGCTTGCCGACAGATTGGCGCGCCCAGCCGTATCAAGCGGGTTGAGCTTTGCCTGGATGAAGTTCATCGCCACATACATACCCAGCAGTGAACCTATCGGGTTGAACGATTGCGCCAGGTTCAGTCGGCGTGTAGCTGTTTCTTCTGTACCCATCGAAAGGATATAAGGGTTGCTCGATGTCTCCAGGAAGGAGAGTCCGCAGGTCAGGATGAAGTAGGCGAGGAGAAACGGATAGTATTCGCCCGTCATCTTTGCCGGATAGAAGAGGAATGCGCCGAAGGCATAGAGTCCTAATCCCAGCAGTACGCCCGCCTTGTAGGAGAAGCGGCGGATGAAGATGGCGGCAGGGAATGCCATGGCGAAGTAACCTCCGTAGAAGGCAACCTGTACCAGTGCACCATCCGTAGAAGACATTCGGAATATCTTGGAGAATGCCTTCACCATAGGATTGGTGATATCGTTGGCAAATCCCCACAGTGCAAAGCACGATGTGATTAATATGAATGGTATGAGGTAGCTAACCCCATCCTTCATGAGAATTGATTCTTGCTTTTTCTGTTCCATATGAATGATATTCGTACTGATGGTGTTACACCTTATTTATATATAGGACCGTAGTTCTTGCAAGCGCGGAAGTCTGCACCTTCCTTGTCCATACCGAATGCGTTCCAAGATGCAGGACGGAAGATCTTGTCCTCTTCTACGTTGTGCATGCATACCGGGATGCGGAGGATAGAGCAGAGAGTGATGAGGTCGGCACCGATATGACCGTAGCTGATAGCACCGTGGTTGGCGCCCCAGTTGTTCATCACTGAATATACATCCTTGAATGGAGCCTTGTCGCAAAGACGTGGTGCGAACCAGGTTGTAGGCCATGTAGGGTCTGTACGCTTGTCGAGAACCTTGTGAATCTCTGGATCAATCTCAACAGTCCAGCCTTCTGCCAACTGGAGCACAGGACCAAGACCCTTTACGTGGTTCAGACGAACCATGGTTACAGGCATACCGCCCTTGCTGAGGAAGTTGGAAGAGAAACCGCCGCCACGGAAGTAGTCACGGTTAGCTGGATACCAGGTAGTTGCCTTCAAGCACTTATCTACATCCTCCTCGGTCATTTCCCAAGGCTGCTTCATGGTAGGGTTGCCCTCAGCATCTGTAGCCTGACCTGTACCGTCAAGTGTGGTAGCACCAGAGTTGATCAAGTGGATGATACCACCAGCTGCCTGACCTGTAAGTTCCTTACCGGTAACACGCTTCACAGCCTCTGGACTCCAGTAGGTACGAACGTCGCTGAAGATCTGAGCACGACCTGTCAACAGGTGGTTGAACAACATTGCCACACCGTTGCCTGCGTCGTTCTCAGTAGCGAGGATGATAGCCTCACGGATGCCGTTCCAGTCGAATGAAGTATTGAGGAGTGCCTCAGGATAGTCGCCGTTAGGATAGAAGTCTGTCCACTGACGCTGTCCCTGGAAACCACCGGCGATAGCGTTGTGACCCAATGCTTCCTCTTTGAAGCCTAACTCTTCCAATCTTGGGTTACCGTGCATCAGGTCGCGCATGATGATAGTCATCTTCACGATGAATTCCCAGTCAGCATCCTTCTGCTCGCGGGTCTTAGCCTTCTCAGGACGGTTGGCAATGTCCTCACCCTCATTGCACATACAGTGCTCGCGGGTCCAAGCCATAGCCTTCTCATACTCCACAGGGTCGTAGATACCCTCAGTCATGCGGCGGATGATTTCAGTAAGGTCAACACTCTCGTTGCGCATACCGAGGTACTCCTGGAAGAAGTTAGGGTCAACGATAGAACCTGCGATACCCATGCAGGCGCTACCCATAGAAAGATATGATTTGCCGCGCATGGTAGCCACTGCCTGAGCTGCTCTGGCAAAGCGCAAAATCTTTTCTGCTACGTCAGCAGGGATAGAGTCGTCCTCCAAGTCCTGAACGTCATGACCATAGATGCCGAAAGCTGGCAATCCCTTTTGGGCATGAGCAGCGAGAACAGCAGCCAGATAGACTGCACCCGGACGTTCTGTACCATTGAATCCCCATACAGCCTTTGGCCAGTGAGGATGCATATCCATAGTTTCAGCACCATAGCACCAGCAAGAAGTAACGGTGATGGTAGAGCCAACACCCTCGCGCTCAAACTTCTCAGCGCAAGCTGCACTCTCTGCCACACGGCCGATGGTACTGTCAGCGATGACGCACTCCACAGGAGAGCCATCGCCATTACGTAAGTTTTCTGAAATGAGTTTGGCTACGGACTTAGCCAAGTTCATGGTTTTTTCCTCGAGGCTTTCACGTACACCTCCCTGACGTCCGTCGATGGTAGGACGGATACCGATTTTAGGATAGTTGCTCATTTTTTTTATATTTTAAGTTGAAAGGTTTATTATATTCTTTATAATTAAAGATTAGTGCTACAAATTTATATAAAATTTTCGAATTATAAGCAAGTAATATAAAAAACTTGAATG